>NZ_CP087714.1:1586268-1903522 GCF_039641995.1 Geoglobus acetivorans
TTCTGCGGTTGGCACCTCATATACTATCGACACTCCACTGTCGTAGTTGAAGGCCTTGATGCTGGGCTGACCGAAAAACCGGGCTATCTGCTTTGCTTTGGTGGGACTTTCCACTATGAACAGGGTTGGTTTGATCAGGTCCTGCATTTCATGCCGTTTCATGAACTTCTGCCTGGATTCGTTTATCTCCTTGACCAGTGCATCGAAGTCAACGTCTTCGGCTTTTTTGAATTCCACATCGTAGTATCTGGCTCTCTCGATAAACGCGTTCCTCACATCCTCTTCATCCTCGAGCAAAAAACTGGCACCCTTTGTGATGCCCCCTGCGAACAGCCTTGACGCTCTCCCCGATCCCTGTATGTAGGTTCTGATGTCCGGGAATATTATTTCCATTTCCCTGATAATAACGTCCTTTCCGCGTCTGTTACCCTCTTGCAGAATTTCCCTTAGTGCCGATCTGAGCTGATCAGCCTGACCTTCCTTCAGGGAACTGAGGTATGGTATGTATTTTTTCACCCTTTCGTCGTCTCTGAATATCAGGGCGAGGGTTCTTAGCATGTTATTGCTCAGACTGTCCAGATCCTCAATCTTCACCCTGAAAACTGGCGCCTTTACGAAGACCACGAATCTTATTTTTTCGGGAAGGTCCAGACCTCTGACGAGCGTTCCGTAATAGTATGCTGTTCCGACGATGTGATCGATCTCGCCCCTTTCGAACCTCTCATAATCCTTTTTGCTTTTCGCACTTACAATCCCTATTTTGAATTCCTCTCTCAGCGACTCGTAAATTTTTTCCGCCTCCTCCGTGCTGCGGGCGTAGATCACACCGCCGCTACCCATCCTCCTGAGGATTTTCCTGAGAGTTTCGATATCTGAGCTTTCGATCATTATGTCCTCAATGTTTCTTACCGAATGGGTTGTCGTTCCGACATCGAAATTGAGCAGCTCTCTGAACAGTCTCACCTTCTGCCCCTTCTTTGCTGTGGCGGTTGAAACCATCAGCACTCCCTTTGCTGTGCCCCTCCAGCCGTCCTTCGTTCTGACGAATCCGAGAAGCTGAATTATCCTCTCCACGTTTTTTGAAGCTTTCAGAACTGCATCTACATCATCCACGAAAATGAAGTCGAATGTGTTTTTTATCTCTTCAAAATTCTTCGAGAGGAATGCTGTGGTGGTTATCAGGATATGGTAGCTTTTGCTTTCGAGAGTCTCAAAAAAGCTCTCTTTTTCACTTTTTTTCATTTTGCCGTGGTAGTAGCACACAGTCACATCTGACTGTTCGTTAAGTCCCACTCTCTTTCCGACCTTTTCTGAAATCTGGGAGATTTTTTCAACGGCCTGATCCACGAGCAGGGTGGTTGGGAAAATCAGATAGGATTTTTTTCCCTTCCCGGCGAGGAAGAGTGCCATAGCTATGCCAAAGGACGTCTTTCCAATTCCTGTAGGGGCAACGGTAGCAAAACTTTCATTCTGGAATATCCTTCTGGCCCAGAATATCTGAATGCTTCTCGGCTCTCCTATGGCCTTTTCAAAAAACTGGATGAATTCAGAGGTTATTTCATCAGTGTGATGCAGGCAGAGGGGTTTGTTCTCTTTCAGGCAGATATTGCCCTCAATTTCTTTCTCGAAGAGGGAAGAATTGCACACACTGCAGAGGTTTTCATATCTTGTAAAAATCATGGATAATGGTTTTACGGGGTTGTTTTAAAGGTTTCCGTACCGGTATGGTTTTACAGGTGGCAGCCCTGCTCTCTCTGAACTTATGGGTTATGGCGCCGTCCGCATGGGTGATATGACTGATCCGTTCTTTGTGAAAAATCAAAATTGATAAATAATTTCACGTAACGTTAACATCATGATAAATGGGGATGAATATATCAGGCGAATAAAATGCTATTCGAGGGACATGTACGTCATGGGTGAAAGGGTTGGTTTTGACCATCCCAACGTGGAGCCAGTTTTAAAGGCAATCTCCATAACCTACGATCTGGCAAAGGAGAAGGGATACCACACGTACTCGGAGCTTGTCAACAGAGAGGTCAACATTCTGAACACCTGCTGCAGAACTCCTGATGATCTGATCAAGAGGTACGATTTTCAGAGAGAGCTGAGCATGAGACTTGCAACGTGCAATTACAGGTGTCCGGGGGCGGATGCGATAAACGCGTTTATGTCGGTTCTTGAAGGGGATGAGAGAGATCGGTTTCTTGGCTTGCTGAGAGAGATTCAGGAGAATGATTACGCATGCACCTCTGCCCTCACGGACCCAAAGGGAGACAGAAGCAGGAGACCTTCGGAGCAGAGAGAAATGTATGTCAGGGTTGTTGAGGAACGAGAAGACGGAATAATTGTTGAGGGGGCAAAGATACACCAGAGTGGTGCTTTCGCTGCTGACGTGAACTTTTTCCTGCCGGGACAGACCTTCAGGGAAGGCGAGGAAGAGTTTGCGGTAGCGTTCGCCCTCAAACCCGAAGACAGGGGTGTGAAGTACATCCTTCAGAACACAGGAATGCAGGCCAAACAGCGTGATGGTGGGGAATTTGAACGCGGAAATCCTTACGGAGACAGGATTACCTGCACTGTTGTCCTCGACAGGGTTTTTGTTCCGTGGGAAAGGGTTTTCATATACGGGGATCTGAAGAAGGTTCGGGAACTGCTCACTGCCTTTGCGAACTCTCACAGGTGTGTTGGTGCAGCGTGCAAGGCGGGATTTGTGGATTCGATGACAGGTGCAGCAAGCCTCATGATCAGGGCGAATGGTCTCGAAAAGGTTCAGGCTCTCAGGTCAAAACTTGGTGAGATGTCGGCTGTTTCTGAAGGAGCTTACGCCATTGCCGTAGGCGCTGCGGTGAAAGGGGTCGAGAAAAACGGGGTCTGGCTGCCGGATGCGATCATGGCGAATGCCGGGAAGGTTATAGGTGTTGAGGGTTTTGCGAAGGCCATGAGGCATCTTGCGGACATAGCGGGAGGAATTCCAGGGACTGCACCATCCGAGTTCGATTTGAGGAGCGAAGAAACAGGCAGATACGTGGAAAAATATGTCAGAGGGGCAGAGGATTTCAGTGCGGAGGATAGGCTCAGGCTGATAAAGTTCATTGAGTTCTGGCTTACAAGCTCCCATTACATTGGAGCGTTGCATGGTGGTGGGAGCGTTTCAGCATCGGTGATTTTCCTGCAGTACATGAGCGATTTCAGCACAAAGGAGGATGCCGTGAGAAAAGCGATAAATCTAAAATCCTGACCTCAAATTTTTTCTGTTGAGGGTGCTGATTTCTGGTGGGGGCGTAGCGGGAAGCACATCAGCCATAAATATCGGGGAAAAGGCAGAGGTAACGATTTTTGAGGCCAAATCAGCGTCAGGGTTTCCTGTTAAGTGTGGCGGGCTGATAAGTGAGGACTGTTACGTAGCATATTCGAAATATGTTGATGTTAAAAAGGCCCTGCTGAACAGCATTAGAGGTGCATTCTTTTTCTCTCCATCTGGAAAATACCTTGAACTTTACGGAAGCTCGGGAGCCGTGGTTATTGAAAGGAAAATCTTTGATCAGCTCCTTTTGCGAGAAGCCTCAAAATCTTCAGAGGTGGTTGTGAAATCAAAAGTTGATGCGGTCGGAGACAGGAAGGCGAGGATAATCACGCCCGAGGGTGAGAAATTCGTTGAATTCGATGTTGTGATTGGCGCTGACGGGGCTGAAAGCAGGGTTGCGAGGGATCTGGGCTTCAGAAGACCGGAATTCTTTGTGGCTAAGCAGTACCTCATGGAGTTCGAGGTTCTTGATGAGAAGATGGTGGAGCTGTACTTTGGCAGAAGTTATTCGGATGGGTTTTTTGCGTATGCGATACCGCTGGAGGATGATCTGGCGAGGGTGGGTGTGGTTTCGAGAGGTAACCCTGACGAGCATCTCAGGGTGCTCTTGGAAAAACATCCGGATGTGTCCCGTAGAAAAAAGGGTGGCATTCTGGAGGTCAATGCCGGAGCAATACCTGCAGGGCTGGCGGAGTTTGTCAGGGCTAATGCGGTTTTGATAGGTGACTCAGCAGGAATGGTGAAGCCGTACACGGGTGGAGGGCTGTATTACCTGCTTAGAGCATCTGAGATCCTTGGAGAGGTTTTTCCTGATCTGCAGGCATTCAGGAAAGCATATCTGGGTGAGCTCGGGAAGGAGTACCGGACTGGAGAAAGCATTCAGAAGCTTTACGGGATTCTCAACGATTCTGAATATGATTTCCTCATTGAAATTGGAAAGGATGTGGATTTCTCGACAATACACATGGATTCTCCATCCTCGCTTATCAGGCTGATCCCTTCTGCCCTGAAGATGATAAAGAAACCCGCTCTGATCAAAAAAATAGCGGGTTCATTCCTTTGAATTCCTGCTGTGCCAATTTTCTGGGGGTGAATGACTGATCTGTCAGACTCCGTTAAAAAAAGAAAATGTTTTAACCGCATTATTATCTATTAATTTCGGTGATATTATGGTGAAGGTTGGAGTTCTGAAAATGGGTGCAATTGGCACGGCTCTCCTTGTGGAGTATCTTCTTGATGAGAGAGCGGATAGAGGAGATATTGAGGTTAGGGTAGTTACAAGCGGTGCAAAAATGCAGCCTGAAGAGGCTGTTGTTGCTGAAAAACTCAAGGAATTTGACCCGGACGTTGTTATAGTAATATCCCCGAATGCGGCACTTCCCGGACCTAAGGCAGCGAGGGAAGCATTCGAAGGAAAGCCCGTGATAGTCATCAGCGACGCGCCTGCAAAGAAGGCCAAGGAGGAGTTTGAGCAGAAGGGCTTTGGTTATATCCTCATCAACGCTGACTCGATGATTGGTGCGAGGAGAGAGTTCCTTGACCCAACGGAAATGGCCCTGTTCAACTCCGATGTGGTAAAGGTTCTTGCGGCAACAGGTGCTTTCAGGATCGTCCAGGAGGAGCTTGACAGGGTTATTGAGGCGGTCAAGAAGGGCGAGACTCCTGAGCTGCCGAAGATTGTGATCTCTGCTCAGAAAGCAGTTAAGGCCGGAAACTTCCAGAATCCGTATGCAAAGGCCAAGGCAATGGCGGCATACTTCATTGCTGAGAAGGTCGCGGACATCGACGTTAAGGGATGCTTCATCGAGAGAGATCCCGAGAAATACATACCTCTCGTTGCATCTGCCCACGAGATGATGAGGGTTGCGGCGCTGCTTGCCGACCAGGCAAGAGAGATTGAGAAGAGCAACGATACGGTTTACAGAACACCACACTCAAAAGAGGGAGAAATACTTAAAAAGTTTGAACTCATGGGAAAACCTGAATGAGAAGGAGAGCAATTTTATTAGTATCTCTATTTATTTTTACAATTTTAGTTATTTCTGTAGTTGCATACCACATCAAGCAGATGGAGGGTGATGAGGTTTCGTTTGTTGATGCGATTTACTGGACAATAACCACGATGACAACCGTGGGTTATGGCGACATCGTGATGAAAACACCCACAGGAAAAATATTTTCGATCTTTGTGCAGATTTACGGCATTGCATTTCTTTTCGGCATAGCTTTTCCCTACATAGTTGTTCCATGGGCCGAAAGGAAATTTCTTCTGAAACTCCCTGAAAAAGCTGAGCTTGAGAGGCATGTTGCTGTTTTCGGGTTTACCAGACTCACACCGTTCCTTGTGGAAGAGCTTGAGAAAATGGGTATTGACTACATCATCGTTGAGAATTCGAGGGAGAAAGCCATACAGGCCATAGAGAGCGGTTACAGTGTGGTGTATTCGCAGATGGATAACGTGGTCGAAACCGCAAACTTGGAGAAGGCAATGGCAATCGTCATAATGTGGGAGGAGGTGGAGAAGAGCATAGATGTGCTGATAACTGTAAAGGACATGAGCGTTCAGAAACTTGCCGTGGTTTCGGACCCACGTTACGCAAAGTATCTCCATTATGCAGGGGTTGATAAGGTCATAACACCCAAGAGCGTTGCTGGAGTTCACATCGCCAACATCCTCACGGAAAAGCAGAGGGGTGTCCTGAATATAAGAAAAATCCTGGCAAACCACGGAATCACCGAAATAATGCTGCCAAGGAAGTCCAGACTGGCGGGATCAACCGTTGAAACCATTCAGAACAGATACAACGTGAAAATAATAGCTGTTTGCAGAGAAGGGCGTCTCGTATTCAGGCCAGTCAGAAACTACCGGATTGGTGAGGGGAGCATAATCCTTGCGTTTGGGGAAGACAGAGACCTTTACAGACTGCTGAGGGATGCATCATGAAGGTTCTCCTGATCGGTTTCGGAGACGTTGGAAGGGCTGTTGCCAGAATTCTGCTGTCCAGGAATATTGAGGTTACTGCAGTGGATATATCTGAAACGAGAATGGACGGCGTGAACTTCATCAAGACAGACGCACTATCCGAGGAGCTTTACGAATTTGTCGATCTTGATGAATATTCTGCGGCGATTATTGCGCTGCCCAATGACGTTGATGCACTGCTCTGCATAATGATGATCAAAAAGAAAAAAGAGGACCTGCTGGTCTTTGCCCGGTGCAACAACCCCTCTTACAGGGAAAAGATGAGCATTGCCGGGGCAGATTACGTGGTGGATATATCCACGATCACGTCTCAGATGATCCTCTCGACGATTTTCAGGGAGGAGGCGGAGAAGAGGCTCCTCTATGAAAACATCCACGTGAGAACCTACACAGTTTCTGAGAACTCCCCACTGGTGGGGAGGAGAGTGGAAGATTTTGATGATGTTTTAATTCTGGGTATTGAGAAAGACGGTGCCGTCAGGCATGACGGGGTTATTGAACCCGGATCTAAGATAGCGGTGGTGGGAGAGATTGAGGTTCTGAAGGCATTTGAGGAAAGGTTTATGACTTAGACACTATTATCTTTCCCCCTTCGAGCCTTCCGATCTTTGCGTAACCCTCTATGACTATTCTGTTGGCCTTCACGAACCCTATAACGCTTCCTTCCTTTATTATAACTGAATCGCCTTTGACGAATCTGCCCCTGCACTTTGGAAAAATCAGAACGTTTCCATCGGCAACAATCTCGTTGAACTCAGTTTTTGGCCCGATAATTGCTTTTTCGCACAGTATTGATCCCCCAACAAAGTTCCTTCCGGCAAGCTTTACCTCACTGGCCTCTATATTGCCCCAGAAACTTGACAGGATTCCCGCAAAAACGGTTCCATCAAATCTGAGGTGCTTGTCAACTATCGAGTCTTTCCCCACTATCAGGGTTTTTCCGTCCCTGCTGAGCCTGTATTTCTTCATTTTCTTACCCCCTGTCTCACGTCCACCGCCACACCCCTCTGGAATTCAAGCATTTCAAAGGCAGAAAGAACGGCTTTCCCGGTGGCAAGCAGATTGTCGCTCTCATCGACCACGATAACCTCGTCGTTGGCCCTTATGGTGCTGTCAACATCGACCACATGCTTTGCAAAGACGTTTTTGCCTTCAGCAATGAACTCCGCAACCCTGCTGTCAACCACAACTCGCAGCTGGGGATATGGAAGCAGGTCCTTCAGTCTCCTTGCACCCTCTATGCTTATGGATAGCCAGCCACTTTCGGGTTTGATTGTGGCGATTCTCCTGCCGTCATCCATAATCTGTCTGATTTTTCCGGTTTTTCTGGATACTATGAACTGGCATGATTCCGGAAAAAGCGCTTTTCCGGCACCTCTTCCGAACTGATAATCCGCCAGAACCCTAACGGTCTTGAGGTATCTATCTTCCATATCTTCTCTCCCTCTTCTGGTATTCTCTCAGGATTCTCAAAAAGTCAATGTATCTTAAGTTTTTCCAGTCAACATCATAAAACATGTGCTCGCTGTATATGCTCTGCCATATCAGAAAATCGTCAAGCTCGAAATTGGCCCGGAGTATAAGGTCAGGTTCGGATTTTACCCTCAATCTTTTTTCGATCTCTCTTTCATCTATTGCGTCCGGCATGACCTTTCCTTCCAGAACCTCCTCTGCCAGCTCTTTTGCAATTTGAACGAGCTCCCTCCTCCCACTCAGAGCGTTCAGAAAAACCTTTACCCTGCCCTCACCGCTTTTTTCAAGAGTCGTGTTTTCTGTAACGATACATGCCCGGTAGGGGATCCTGTATGCGAGTTTTTTCAGGTTTTCAAAACTTGCATTCCCGTTTATGGCGAACGTAATCTCTCTCACATCGAAGCTGTCACACCACCTGATAAAACTTCGGACGCCGTTAAACCCCTCGTTTATTTCCTTAAATGAGGTGATGACCATAATGTGAGCTGGAACGTTTTTTCCTCTGACCTCTTTTTCGAGTTTTCTGATGTAGAGCCTGTAAATGAGTTCGATCATTTGGATACCTTTTTATTCAAACGCAAATAAAAATGTTCCCGATGGACATAGCACTGGCGCTCCTGGCATACCTGTACCCGAAACTGGATGTGATGGGGGTTACCGGACTTGCAATCGCACTTCTGATTTACCGGGCCTCAAAAATCCGTAAAATTGAACTCAGGGGCAACTTTGAAGAGGACTCTTTTTTCGCCATTCTGCTTTTCATATTTCTGACTTTATCTGCTCATTTCAATCTCATACCTGCCTACACTGTCGTGCCTGCGATTTTCGTGTCATCACTGAGAGTTAGAATGCCCTACTACCTTTCAATTCCGGTTTATTTCGCAATGTCTACGGTTTTTCTGAGTTATTTTCCCAACCCCTGGAATTTCACTCTGATTTTGCTGATCTCTCTGACAGTTTCACTTGCCACGACCCTGATAATGCATGCTGCGGAGAACACATCATATTCGATCCCTCTGGTACTCACGAACCTCTCTGTGCTCATCGCATTCGAAATCTACAGGATAGATGTCAGTGAAGTCGAGCTGATCACTGGATTTCTGCTCGCGTTCGTTCTCAGCATGATTGCCTACCGGGCCGGTGTTGCGGATGAAACAGGACTCATGGCAGCCACTATAACGGGGATGCTCATAATCGTATCTGCAAACCTGAAATTCTTTGTCATTCTTCTCCTTTTCTACGCTGTGGGGTCTGCTGTAACGAAATACCGGTATAAAGAAAAGGAACGGCTCGGAGTTGGGGAGCCTGCAGGTGGGGCGAGAGGATATGTGAATGTTTTTGCCAACAGCTTTCCGGCACTGTTTTTCTCCCTGAATTTCGGCTACCTGGACGAACGGGTGTTTGCCCTCGCATTTACCGCAAGCCTTGCAACCGCTCTTGGAGACACAATGGCCAGTGAGATAGGCAAGATGGCTAAGAGGGTGTACCTCATCACGACGTTCGAAAGAATAACGGCGGGAGAAAGCGGAGGGATCTCGGTCAGGGGCGAAATTGCCGCTCTCACGGGAGCCGCACTGATTTCCCTTTCTGCATCACTTTTTGGAATTCTCACCCTCCAGGAGGCTTTGGTTTCCATGGTTGCAGGATTTGTCGGGGTTCATGTGGATAGCGTTCTCGGGGCAACACTGGAGAAAAAAGGTATGTTGAACAATGCAGGTGTTAACTTTTTCGCCACACTCTCCGCAGGATTGCTGTGCCTGCTAACAGTGCTGTAACAGCAACGGTGCTTTCAAATCCGGGCAGGCTGAATATTTTCTCTATCTGTCTTTCCACTATTGTTGGGACTTCCGGCGTTATTTTCATTTCAGGGTGCCTGTAATTGACTTCAACAAGCTCAACGCTCTCCTTGCCACCTATAGCCACCAGTGTTTTCGCTATTCTTTCCGAGAGCTTGTAGTAGTACAGCTTCCACACCCCATCCGATGTCTCTCCAAACTCGTAATATGCATAGGGGAGCATAGGTATTGTGTATTTCTCGGCAATGCCTATTGCGTTCTCCACAGAGCTTTTTGAGGTGTTTATTTTCTCGTTGAGGTCTTTATCGCTGTTTATTGCGAGGACCTCGATGGATATTGCGGATTTGACCATGCTGTCTATTGCCGAGAAAACCGTTCCGGCATAGTAACCGTTGTTGTAGAGTTCTTCAGCGAGCTTCAAGCTCTCGTCAGCCGAGCTATCACCGTAAAGGAGTGACTGCACTCCTCCTATTTCCCCGGCATAAACGAACAGGGACTCTGCCATGCTCAGGTAGAAATCTGCCCTCCTCTTTATTTCGTCAGGGTTCATTCTTGTATCCTCTTTAATTTCCGGCAGGAGAGACATCCAGACCTTTGCACTTTCGACCCTCTCCTTTGCAAGTGCGAGATTTGCGATGGCATCGTCCCAGTTGCTGGCAGTGGTCGCTTTTTCGAGGTAATTCTCAGCTTTTGCAAGTCTTTCCTGCGCAGCTCCAACTATCTGGAATGATGCGAGACCCATTTCGTATGACTCAGCGACCCTCTTGGTGGATTCTATCTCGTC
The DNA here is from genome assembly GCF_039641995.1 of Geoglobus acetivorans. NCBI lineage: Archaea > Methanobacteriati > Methanobacteriota > Archaeoglobi > Archaeoglobales > Archaeoglobaceae > Geoglobus > Geoglobus acetivorans. The sequence goes on from NZ_CP087714.1 coordinate 1,596,612, forward strand.
TCTGATGACCTTCGCCTCCAAGCTGAACGATGAATCGTCCTTTATCTTGGATCTGTATATCTCTTCCCTCATGAGTATCTTGGCAGTGAAATAGGTGCTTGTCGACGAGTAGTAATATCCCTCGCTGTAGTATTCTTCACCTTTTTTGAGTCTCTCGTCAATGGATTTTTTCGTTTCAGAATCCGCAATCTTTTCAAATTCCTTGTACAGATCCATTGCGTCTTTTTTCATTCTTTCAGCGAGGATTTTCATCAGGTCGGCGTATTTCTCGGTTTCCAGCTTACCCTCCTCGTGCTTCAGCTCAACCCCGGCGTAGTATTTCAGTGCCTCGGTGATATTTTCGATCTCAACAACTTTGACGCCGAGTGACTGTCCGTATTTTACAAGGTCCACGGTTTTTGTCTCTGTGTTGACAATTATGAACGGGCCTTTGTGAGTTTTCTCTGTTTCAAGGACCTTTTCATATCTCTGACCCTTGGGGATCAGAAATATCTTGGCTCCGTTCTCTGCAGCAGCCTCCAGCTTGTACTTTATCCCTCCAACCGGGCCTATGCTTCCGTCGGGATAGATCATTCCGGTCATGTAGACATCTTTTCTGAGGGTCAGGTTTTCGAGAGCCGCAATTGTGGCGATTGTCATCACGGCCCCTGCTGAGGGCCCGCCAACGATGGTGGATTTCGCTTCAATGGTGTAGAAAAAGTCATGCTTCAGAAAATCGTTTCCTGTCAGATCGCAGGCAGTCAGAGCGGCAAGCTGTGCGCTGCCCTGCATGTCTATTTCGGTAAATGGAGAAACCGACACGAAAACCCTCCCTGTTCCGGGGGTGACTATTACGGAGATGTCTATGGTTGCACCCTTGTTCTCACCACTCACGACCGCAACTGCCTTTATCTGCCTTTCAGTATAGTTTGCAAACTGTGCATTGGCGTATGGGGCTAACAGAATCAGAATGAGGAAAAAAGACAGAATATTTTTGACTTTCATGTTTATTAAGTAACAAGATATCGATTTAATAACTTTTTGACTCCCGAACCGTTCTGCTTTCTGACACGATACCTTCACCTGAGTAATTCCACTTTGGATTTGTGTGGTTTAAATGCAGCATGCCCGAGTGCATGTCCGACACATATCTGCTGAAAACACTCAGGAAATTACTAAATATGATGCGCTGAATAGCTTGTAATGTGTGGTCTCAAACAGCCCGGGGAAAGACGTTGCTGTTTAGGCTCTGAAAAATGAGGTGATGATGTGGACAAATCGTATGTGGTTTTTGTGCTCTCGCTGCTTGCCGGAGTTTTGGTCGTCGCCGTGTTGAGCGGATGTTCTGACCAGAACGCAGGTATAGCCCCATCTGACCAGATGAAAGAGAATTATGCAGGTGGTATAAAGGACATATCAAAAATTGCGCCTGCCAATCTGACTAATGGTGTAATCTCGTACACAAACCTGAAGCAGATTAGGGAAGATACGGGTATGCAGAATGCATACGCCATGCTGGTTGAAGGACTCCGTGTTTTCAATCTGACATTCTCTGTAAATGCTGAGGACATCGATTCCTATGTCCGGGGCATAGGCTGGGGAGCAATTACCGGAAGTTTTGATATCGAGGGTGTTCGAAACGCTCTGAACAATCTCGAATTCAGCCAGGGTGAATACAAGGGCGTGGAATTCTGGACACCGCAGTCAAATGACAATGGCGCAATTGCAGTGATGGAGAACATGCTGATTTTTGGGGAAAAAGACGTTGTCATGGGGATAATCGATAACATGAAGGGGGCGAAATCCTCTCTTTATGATTACAGCGAGTCTGTGAGGACCGTGGTCGATGACCTGCCTGACGGCTTCATAATGCGTCTAGTCCCATCAGCAGGACTCTATTACGAGGGGGCGGAGGCAATTGGTGCCAGCGTGGTTAAGGATGTAGATGGCACTCTCAAGCTGATTGGAGTTTTCAAGTTCAACAGCTCCACATACGCCGAGAAGGTTGGGCCTGAGATCGAGACAAACTTCCAGAAGTCTCCGTATTACAGTGACGTGAGCCTCGTTCAGTCGGGGGAGATTGTGAAGGTTGTTGCAGAACTTGATGCCGGAAACGCCACAGAATTCGTGGTGAGGATGGGGTACTGACTTTTTAATTTTTTTAATACCGCCTATTTTTGAACATTTCTATCTGGTTTTGCCGGGTCTTTTATGGGCATGAGCAATCTGCACCGGATATACAGAAAAATTTATATTGAAACTCATATCCATTGAAAGCCGGGTGATTCTCATGGAGGAGATCAGGGAGATTGCCAAGAAATTTGAGCGATACAGCGCCCATTCACACATCACAGGTCTCGGACTTGACGAGAATCTTGTCGCAAGGGACATTGGAGGTGGACTTGTCGGGCAGAAGAAAGCAAGAGAGGCTGCAGGCATAATCGTGAGGCTGATCAGGGAAGGAAAAATGGCTGGCAGGGGAATTCTCATAGCTGGTCCACCGGGGACCGGTAAAACAGCGATAGCCGTTGCGATAAGCAAGGAGTTGGGGAAGGATATCCCGTTTGTCCAGATTTCTGCGAGTGAATTTTACAGCAGTGAGATGAAGAAAACCGAGGCGCTTCTCCAGACAATGCGCAAGGCAATTGGAGTGAGAATCAGGGAGACAAGGAGAGTGCTTGAGGGTGAAGTTGTTGAGATAAACTACAACATGGTTCCCAACCCCTACAATCCAACCCAGAAGGTTCCGGAGTCGGCAACGATAACCCTCGCAACAAAGAAGGAAAAGAAGACATTCAGTGTGGGCAGCAGGCTTGCACTACAGTTCATGTACTCTGGAATTTCGGAGGGAGATGTCATAATAATCGACAGGGAAACCGGAAGGATTTCGAGGGTTGGCAGGAGCAAGGAGTCGAGGAAATACGATATTGACGAATACGACTTTGTGGAAAGGCCTGATGGACATATAGAGAAGGACAAGGAATACACGTTTGTGGTGACCCTTCACGATCTGGACGAGGCGAGGGCAAGAAGGGGGAGCATATTCAGCCTGTTCAGCTCGGAATCGAGGGAGATAGACAACGAGATCAGAGAGGCGGTTGACCAGCAGGTCAAGGAGTGGATAGAGCAGGGAACTGCGGAACTGATTCCGGGTGTTCTTTTCATCGACGAGACACACCTCATGGACATCGAACTGTTCGCCTTCATGAACAGGGCAATGGAGAGCGAAATGGCACCGATAATAATTCTCGCATCCAACAGAGGTTTTGCGAGGATAAGGGGGACGGACGAGGTATCCCCTCACGGCATCCCCCTCGACCTGCTTGACAGGCTTTTGATCATAACGACTGAACCGTACAGCAGGGATGAGATAAGGCTGATTGTGGAAACGAGAGCTGCAGAGATGGGTCTGCTCGTGGACGACGAAGCACTCGAAAGGCTGACTGACATTGGTGAGAGGTACAGTCTCAGGTATGCAATACAGCTTCTCGCCCCGTCAAACGAAATCGCAAAGATCAGAAATTCCGGAAAAATTGAAGTACAGGACGTTGATCGGGCAGAAAAGCTGTTTGCTGATGTATCCAAAAGTTCTGCCTACCTGAAAGAGTGGGAGGAGAAACTGCTTCAATGATCAGACGAACCTCACTCCCAGTTCCACTGTTTTATTTTTCTTTGCCAGATTTATGAGCATGGGTGTCAGTGCCTCAATAGTCCTTGAACTGTCGAGACTGCCGGCGTCAAAAGCTCTGAGACCTTTTATGCTTGAGACGATTTCCATTACCACCTTTTTTGCATCATCATCGTCTGAACATACTGCAACGTCCCACTCGAATTTCTCTGCAGGATTGGCGAACCTTTTTGCAGGGATGTTGTTGAACGCAACGACAACGCTGCTCTCGCCAAGAATTCTCTGAAGCTTCAATCCTGCAGAACCCTCTTCTGGTGGTGTGTATCTGAAAATGCCGTTTTCCACGACCATTGGTACAATGGGTGAGATTACAATCTTCCCCTTCAGCTTGTTTTTGAGTCTTTCAGCTGTCTCAAAGGCATGCTGCCAGGGAATCGTAATGACCGCCACGTCTGCCAGTTCTGCGGCCTCATCGTTCAGCCTGCCCTCTATGTCTCCCTTCCCACCAAGACTTTCAACGAGATTGTTAAAATGTTCTGCCTTTGACTTTGCCTTTTCTTCACTTCTTGAGCCTATTATGATGTCATACCCTGCCAGTTTTAGCCTGAAAGCGAGACCTTCCCCTATGTTGCCTGTTCCACCAATGAGCGCAACCTTCATTGTATGCAGGAACGATGGAGTTTATAAAAAATCTTTGTAGTTTTCCGCTATCCTCTCAGAGCTGACGGCGTGCAGTGCATTCCATCTCGATTAACCATTAAGAATTCTCTCATCCTCTTCGGATCGTCGGTGATCACGCCGTCATATTTGCCTGCCAGTCTGTCCAGCAGCCCTTTCTGATAGAATGTTTCGTCCCGATATGCCCAGAAAAACACCTTCAGCCCATAGGCCTTCATCTCATCGAGGAATTCCTCCAATCTGCCATCTTCGGTCTTTGCGGCAATTTCAATCGGTATGGCTATGCACCACAGTCTCAGTTCTTCAGCCAGGGAGAGCAATTCAGACAGCTCGGCATCCATCCTGATGAGCCTTGCAGCCCCTTCAAGGTCTCTGAGCAATCCGAGCTTTATTCTGTCATTGATGCTCCTGCAGCCCCTGAGGGTTTCGGCGTCGAAAGATGTGATCAGGGTCCTGTCCTCATCGTGCTGGCCTATGACCCTCATGACTTCCTCAACCGCATCCCTGTCCTTCACCTCAATGTCGACGATTACATATTTGGGAAGGGCGCTCAGAACATCCTGGAGGGATGGGATCCTCTGTCCCATTTCGAGGCTCACGCCCTTCAGTTCGTCGAATGTCAGTTCCTTCACCTCTCTGGGGTCTCCGTTCACCCTCTCAAGTGTGCTATCGTGGAACACGAAAGCCACACCATCTCTGGAAAGCCATACGTCCAGCTCAACGCCATCCGCTTCGGCATAGATCGCCTCTACAAATGAAATGATCGTGTTTTCCGGGTATTTTGCCGAATACCCCCTGTGGGCAAGCACCAATGGCACATCCCTGCTGCCCTGAGATCTCTGCGAGGCCCACAATACTGCGTTCCGTATGAGTTTTATCAGGTATGGGTTGCTGCCTGCTATCGAGTTCTTCAACCCTTCGCGCCTGTCGCAGCTGTTTATCCAGATTGCCTTCCCACTTCCGTAGTCCCTGCATGCAACAAGGGGCAGAGATTCCGGTGGCGGAGTTCTGTACAGGACTGCAACATCCTCATCCCACCTGCCCCAGACGATTTCACCATCTTCAAGCTCGAACTCATCCGGAAGGTCTCTGAAAATGATGTGGCTTTCCATATCTTCGTTTTTAACATATCTGACCACCCCGGTCCTGTGGAATTCGGTCATCTCCCCTCCAAAGACTTCTTTCAGGATCTCGTTTCTTGTCCTTCTGTATATTATGTCATGCCCGCCAATCAATCCCCCACCTTTTTCTACGTACTTCTTCAGCCATTCCTGAATTTCCACTCTTTTGTCTTCGTCCTCCGACAGCTTCGTAACATCTGTTACAATGAAAAGCACTGCGGGAATTATTCTGCTGCTTTGCGGGTATCTGAACACGTCCTCTGGAGATTCAATGGAGATGACCCTGAACCCGTCACCCAGCTCCCTCTCCAGGTTTGAGGATAATTTTGCAAGCAGAAAACCGTCATCAACCCAGACGAGAACAACTGGCTTTCTGTCTGTGATGTATCTGCCGTATGTGTAAAGGATGTTCAGGACCCTGAACAGTTCGCCTTTGAACCATGCTGCCGCCACCAGTATTGCCGTTACAGCAATATTCAGAAACAGACCTTTAAAAACGTCGAGCGCTGAAGGCAATGGCGAAAAATTCAGGTCGAGCATATTGGTTTTACACTCCGCTAAATTTAAAGCTTGCCACTGTTCTGCTTAAACAAAAATGGAATGAAATTGTGAAGGTTCAGACGCTTTCAAGCCTTTCAACGACTGCCTGGGCAAATTCTCTCGTTCCGACCAGGTTGCCACCCATGTGTCTGTGCAGGTCGTAGGTTACGATCCTGTCTGCGATGGTAAGCTCAATTGCCTTCTTTATCATCTCTCCCGCCCTCCTCCATCCGAGGTATTCAAGCATGAGAACCCCTGTGAGGATCTGGGCGGTCGGGTTTACCTTGTTCTGACCGGCGTATTTCGGAGCCGAGCCGTGGACAGGCTCAAAGACACCCATGCCGTCTCCTATGTTGCTTCCCGGAGCAACTCCCAGCCCTCCGACCAAGGCTGCTGCTGCGTCGCTCATGTAGTCTCCATTGAGATTGGGCATGGCGAGGACGTCGTACTCGGCCGTTCTGGTGAGGAGCTGCTGGAACATGTTGTCTGCAATTCTGTCGTTGATGAGTATCTTCCCCTTGGGAAGCTCTCCGTTGTAGTTGTTCCATAGCTCGTCTTCCGTTATCACTCTGTCTCCGAATTCGTCCTTTGCGACCTCGTATCCCCAGTCCCTGAAGGCTCCTTCCGTGTACTTCATGATGTTCCCCTTGTGCACGAGGGTTACACTTCTTCTCTCGTTATCTATTGCATACTGGATCGCAAGCCTGACGAGCCTTTTTGTGGCGAATTCGCTGATTGGCTTTATCCCAATTCCGGAGTCGCTCCTTATGCTGACCCCAAGCTCGTCTGAAAGGAATTTTATTATCTTGTTGGCCTCTTCACTTCCCCTGGGCCACTCTATGCCGGCGTAAACGTCTTCGGTGTTTTCTCTGAAAATGACGAGATCAACTACTTCGGGACTCTTCAACGGGCTTGGAAAACCGTTCAGGTAGTAGACTGGCCTGACGTTTGCGTAGAGGTCAAGCACCTGCCTGATTGTTACGTTCAGACTTCTGAACCCTCCTCCAACAGGTGTCGTCAGCGGGCCCTTGAACGCCACCCTGTACTCTCTTACAGCGTTAAGCGTGTCTTCGGGCAGGTATGTTCCGTAAATTTTGTGAGCATCCTCTCCAGCATAGGTTTTGAACCAGACAATCTCCTTGCCGATTTTTTCAACTGCAGCATCGATAACCATTTTTGCAGCGGGAACAACGTCCTTTCCTATACCGTCTCCCTCAAAATAGGGTATTACCGGACTATCCGGGACTATGAGCTTTCCATCACTGTATGTTATTTTTTCTCCGTTTTCTGGAGGCGTTATTTTCTCAAAGTTCATAAGCTGACATCAAAGGCCGGTTATAAAATTTTTATCGACAGTTTTTGAAAATCCAGATGAAACTCCGACATCTTTTAATAATTAATGGGCGAAATTGAGGCGATGAATGAAGAGTACCTCAGAAAACTCAATACCTGCATTCAGTGCGGGACCTGCATTGGAAGCTGTTTTTCAGGAAAGGTTACCGCCCTCAACACTCGAAAAATTCTGATGGAGTATATTGCCAAGGGAAAACCCGTAAAGGAAGATGATACCATCTGGTTTTGTGTAACCTGCTATGCCTGCCAGGAGAGGTGTCCCCGCGGGATCCCCCTTACTGACATTCTCATTGAAGCGAGAAAGGAGCTTGTGAGGGAGAAGGGTCTTCCCGGAAGGCTTAAAAATGCATTCGGCTTTCTTGCCGAATACTCTGCCCTCGTTCCCGCAAGGGATGAACATGCAAAGCTCAGAGAAGAGCTTGGATTGCCCCTGTATCACTCCCAGTTTGTGGACGGGGCAAGAAAAGAGGTGGTTGAAATCGTCAGGAAACACTTGGGAGGGGTTGTCAGGTGAAATTTTTTCCAGGCTGCATGATTCACAACCGGTATCCCGGAATCGAGAAGGCTCTTTATTATGTCTTTGAGAAACTCGGCATTGAAATATCTCCGCTCGAAGGATCTTCGTGCTGCCCGGCCCCCTCCATAACCCGGTCTGTTAGCAGCGAGCTGTGGGAAGAGCTTGCACAGAGAAATCTGAAGCTTGCGGATGGGGAGACGGTGATTACTGCATGCAACGGTTGTTTCACGACCCTTCTGGAGGTCTCTGAAAAATTCGGGGCTGGGGATGTGAGGCATGTGGCTGAGTTCTTCTATGCTGAGATTGGAGCTGAAGAACTGAAGAAATATGTGGAAAAAAGACTCCCCTTAAAGCTTGCGATCCACTACGGATGTCACTTCTTCAGGCCGAGCAAGCACAAGAGGTTCACGTCTCCTGAGAGGCCGAAGATGCTTGACGAGCTTGTGGAGGTTTTCGGTGCTGAGAGCGTGGATTACAGATACAAGTTCATGTGCTGCGGCGGTGGTGGGGGCGTTAGGGCCGGAGCCACGGAGGTTTCCCACGACCTCCTCAGGAAAAAAATGGACGGTATTGCTGAGGCTGAAGTTGATGCGATCGCTGTGATCTGTCCTCTGTGCATGAATCAGTTTGACAACGGTCAGAAGGAGCTGAGGGAGCTTGGCGGAGAGGACTACGGCATCCCCGTGATTCACTATGTGCAGCTACTCGCGATTGCCATGGGTATGGATGTTGAGGACACTGGCCTGGAAAGGCATGCGATTGTGAGCCACAGCTTTATAGAAAAGCTCGTGAAATGAGAAAAGGTTGAGGACTAAATTTTTATCCTATAACTCCTACAGGATTTTTATGGATTTCAGGCCCCTGAAGTGCTACGGCATAAAGGAAGGAAAATACGGAGTTGGTGTGGCTGTTATCGATGGGAAAATCTATGCGGTTTACACGAAAAACAGAATCAAAGCAGCACCGGTCATTTTCAATCAGAATAATCTTGGCGAGAGGGTTAAGGGCATTATAGTAAACTCCGGGAACGCCAATGCATTTACCGGGGAGGAGGGAATGAAACTGGCTGAAAGAATGGCGGCGTTTCTTGCCGAAAAGCTCGGTTGTGACACTGGGGAGGTGGCGATCGCTTCAACCGGAGTGATAGGCGTCCTTCCTGACATGGAGAAAATCGAACAGCTAGCAGAGGAGGTTCTGAAAAGGCTTGAAAGCTCCGAGGCTGGCGTTGAAGCATTTGCCAAGGCGATCATGACCACTGACAAATTCCCGAAGATTTCGTTCAGGGAGGTGGGCGGAGTCAGGGTGCTCGGGATTGCGAAGGGGGCGGGCATGATTGCCCCGAACATGGCGACAATGCTGGCTTTCATCTTCACAAACGCAAAAACCCCGGAAATGGATGCTGTTTTTAGAAAATGTGTTGACGAGACATTCAACAGGATAACGGTTGATGGTGATACATCTACCAACGACACTGTTTTTCTCGTAACGACTGAGGAGGCTGAGATTCCACGGGAAAGGTTCGAAAGTTTGCTGAGGGACGTTATGCTCGAGCTTGCTGAAATGATCGTTATGGATGGGGAAGGAGCTACAAAGCTCTTCCACGTGCATGTTTATGGAGCAAAAAGTGACGAGGATGCAGACAGGGTTGCAAGGGCTGTGGCAAACTCTCTGCTTGTAAAAACAGCCATTTACGGAGAGGATCCAAACTTTGGAAGGATAATCGCTGCGGCAGGCTATTCCGGGGCTGAGGTGGATGAGGTTATAACCCTGAAACTCAGGAGCAGTTATGGTGAGGCTGTGATTGTTGACAGGGGGAGGGTTGCCGAGGGGAACATTGGGCATGCTGAAAGAGTTATGAAGGCCAAAAAGCTCGAAATAGTCCTTGACCTGCATAAAGGGGATGGTTACGGATTTGCGATTGGGTGTGATCTCACGCACGACTACGTTGAGCTGAATTCTGCCTACACAACGTGATTTCAATGCACATAATCGTCGGTGGGGGAAGAGTGGGAAGACAGCTTGCCGGGAGGCTGGGGGACGTAATTATCGTGGAAAAGGACAGGAAGACAGCAGAAGAGCTTGAAAATCTCGGCTTCAATGTCGTGCTGGAGGATGCGACGAACAGACACCTGTGGGAAAAGCTGCCTGTGGAAGGTTCGACCGTGATTCTTGCCACAAACGATGATGAGGTGAACTTGAGGATTGCAGGAATTCTCAGGGAATTTGAACCCGGCGACATCATCGCTCGGATCGAGTCTGAGGAGTATTCTAAGGAATATCTCAATCTGGGTGTGAGGGGGATAAGCTGTGGAAAAACGATCGCATCAGAACTGCTCAGCGAGATTGCCGAGTCAAGAAGGAGATATTTTGAGATCCAGGTTGGGCCGGATAACTTTGCAGGAAAAAGGCTTGCGGACATTGACACGGGTGACAACTGCACAGCCATACTCGTCTTCAGAGAGGGGAAGATCCTGAGACCACACCCTGATCTGGTTCTTGAAAACGGAGACCTGATAGGGATTCTGTGCGGGAGAGAGATAAAGAAAACGAAGAATCCGTTTGACGAGGTGCTCGCAATAATCCGTCATCCGGAGAAGTTTGAAGGGGTAATGAGGGAGGCGAGAATAATTGCTGAAAGGTTCGAGGCAGATTTGCTGATCCTCCACAAGGAAGACGGGAAGGTCATGTGCTCTCTCTCAGCACCCAAGGTGGAGTACATGAGCATAGGTGAGGCAATGGAACTCCTGATCGATCTGGAGGACAAGGTCGACCTCATTGTGACCGAATCTCCCACGAAAAAAATCGAGATCAGGATGGAGGTTTTCCGCAAGTTCCCCGTCCTTCTTGCGAAGGGTAAGGAATCATACGACAGCATTCTGGCCGTGGTGAACACAGAAACCCCGGAGGAGGTGCTGACATACGCAACGTCCTTTGCAAACAGGTTCGGAAAGTGTGTCGTGCTTTTCCTCGACAGGGAACAGCTGAAATCCGTCCCATCTGCCATAGAGTCCCCGACAGTTGAGGTCAGGACAGCAGAATTCAACCCTCTGATAGAGGTGGTCAGGGAGGTCAGGAAGGGCTACGATCTCATAATATTCTCCATCTCGAACTCTGCGGGCAATCTCGATGCGGAGTTCCTCTGGAAGTTTATAATCGACACTGAGTCCTCAGTACTGGTGGTAAGATGAACGACATCTTTCAAATTTCGGCAGTGGCAATCATAGCCTTCGCATCGCCGATAATATCTGAGAGGATAGGAGCTCCGGCCGTCATCGTTGAGATCATGGCTGGCTTCATCCTGGCGTACTTCCTCGCGGACCTGATTCGATCCGAGTGGTTCCATTTCTTTTCTTCAATTGGCCTGATATTTCTGATGTTCCTTTCCGGGCTGGAAATAGATTTTTCACTCCTATTCAAGAAAATCAGGCAGTACTGGAAGGTTCCGCTCTATGTCTTTCTCTCGCTAATCCTGTCATTCGTTTTTGTGAAAGTCTTCAACATGGCGACAATTTACGGTGTTTTCCTCGCCAACGTATCTCTCGGCATTGTTATGCCTGTCATGAGGGAAATGAACCTGGTCTCTACCGATTTCGGTCAGAAAATTCTTTTTGCGACCTTTCTAACCGATCTCATAACCATATCTCTTCTATCCGGGCTTGCAATAGGTTACAGGGTGTCCGGGAGCTACCTGGAGCTTTTACTGCCCGTTGCGCTTGTTCCTCTGTTCGTATTTGCGTACCATCTCGGGAGGTACCTCATCTGGCACTTTCCGGATTTCATGGCCAGGTTTTTTGACGACCCGATGGAGCTCGGTGTCAGAGGGAGCTTTGCGATCATGATCCTCTTTTCCGGCCTTGCGTTTATCCTCGGCAGCGAGGCCATACTCGGGGCGTTTCTCGCCGGCTCCTTAGTATCGCTGACATTCAGGGGTGCCGGCAAGCTTGAAGAAAGTCTGATGGGCATAGGATACGGGATTTTCATACCGTTCTTCTTCATCAAGACCGGTGCGGACATGTACTTCAGCATATCCGAGCTAACCCTGACCATGCCGTTAGTGCTGCTGCTGGCGGGGTTTGCCGTGAAGATTCTGCCCTCCGCTGTGTTCGTCAGGGATATTGGAGTCAGAGCTTCGCTGGCTTTCGGAACGATTCAGAGCTCAAAACTCGGTCTCACTCTGGCCGGGGCCGAGATAGCCAGGGAACTTGGAATAATAACCTCTGGAGAGGCTGCGGGGATCGCTCTCTGGACAATCCTGTCCGCGTTCATATTTCCTGTAATGTTCAGAAAGGTGGTGAGAGATTGAAAGTGGCTGTAATCGGAGCTGGGCTTGCCGGGCTGAATGCTGGCAGAATCCTTTCAGAGTATGCTGATGTTGATGTTTACGAAAGCTCGGCGAAGGGAGGACTTGCAGGATCGTTCTGCACTGAGGATTACTGCATAGAGGTGTTTTATCATCACTTCTTCAGGCAGGACAGCTATCTGATCGATCTGCTGGGCGAGCTGAAGCTCAGAAGCAGGATTGTGTGGAACACTTCAAGGGTCGGGCAGGCTTTCAGAGGGAAAATTTACCCCCTCAACACACCTCTCGAGATTCTCAGATATCCCGGAATGAGCCTGCTGGATAAAATCAGGCTCGCAAAATTTACGGTTTCCGCAAAGAAAAAGAAATACGAGCTTTTTGACAATACCGGCGTTATCGATGGTCTGAAAAAGGATGCGGGGGACAGGCTCATCGAGAGGTTTTTCCTCCCCCTGCTGAAATCCAAGTTCGGTAATAACTACAGTGATGTCAGCTACGCATGGCTCCTCGCCCGGGTAACTCTCAGAAGTAACAGAAAGCTAAGCGGGGAGGAGCTGGGGTATCTGAAGGGGGGATTTCACCAACTGATCGACAGGTTATCTGATGGACTTGAAATCGTTGGCGAGAGGGCGAAAGTGAAAAAGAACGGGCAGTGGAACGTCAACGGTGTTGACTACGATGCTGTTGTTTTCACGGCACCACTCCCTGAGCTTGGAGAGCTCGGGAGGAGGATGGGCATTCAGGATGTCAGGTACCAGAGCAGCATCTGTCTCCTGATTTCAATGGACTCCCCGTTCACGGACGATCTTTACTGGATCAACTATGATGCAGAACCGTTTGGCGCGACAATAGAGCACACGAACTTCATGCCCCTTGAGGATTACGGCGAGCACCTGATGTATGTTGCATCATACACGACCCCTGATAGGGTTCATTCCCTTACCGACAGCGAGATTTTCAGACTTTACCTCTCTGCTCTCAGAAAGTACGGGCTGGACGAAAACTCGATAAAGTGGTGGAAGGTTTTCAGAGCCAGATTCAGTGGTCCAGTTTATGAGAAAAACTTCAGGAACAAGATAACACCCTACAGGGCAGCGGAAGGATTTTACATAGCAGGAATGACTTCCGATACGAACTATCCGGAAAGGAGCATGAATGGCAGCCTTCTTGCGGGCAAAAAAGCGGCCGAGATCATTCTGAGGGATTTTTCGCTGCTGTAACTCTGTCCATTTCCTCCATTTCCTTTTCCAGGTCGTACTCGGTTTTTATGCCCATCCTGTTGAGTATCTCGTTTGCCTCCACTATGCTCTCTGTGCTGTAAATTGCTCTGGCCATGGGGCTTCGCATGTAAACCTCCTTCAGGTTTAGATAGAATATCAGTGAATTGAGGATTGAGATTTCAAGCTCAAGCTCTCCCCAGAAGTTGTATTTTCCGAAATATCCATTTCTTGCGATTGCCGGAATTTTTGAGGCCTCGCTCTCAACGTTCTTGAGGAACTCGATAATCTCGTTGCTCACATCCACAATGCTTACGCCATACACGGCACTGTGTAGATCTGAGAGGTATGCTTCAAGCTCCCTTTTGCTCAGCTCGCCGTCGCTTCCGAATCCCACAACGGCGAGGATGGAGTTCAGGTCGGAAAGGGCTGAAAGCATAACCGAATCCGCGAGAGGGCTCGTAAGGCCTCGTTCGTTTCCCCTTGCAAGGGAGTCTCCTCCCGCATCAACTCCAAAAACGATGTCGATTCCGCTGGCATTGATAAATTCCTGCAGATCATTCCTCAGGGTAACGACACCCTCCGTGATGCTGACTGCAAGCACCCGTTCCTTCAGAAAGTCTGCGACCTGGGAGACGATGGGCGTTATGCTGCCAAGCCTTTCACTGCCCGAAACATATCCGAGCGTTCTGGATATCCTCTTGACCCCTTCTATCTCATCCAGACTCCTTGGACCGACTTTTCTGTCTCTTCTGTATCTCTCCCACACGACTCCGCCGCAGATGCACTCCACTCCGAATTTTTCGAGGAAGTTCTTCACGTAAATCGTGCTTATGACGTCCCCTCCCCCACCTATGCCTATCAGAAGAGCTTTTTCAGCTTTCATCGCGATGTCAATTATCTTCACAGCTTAAGCTGATGAGGTGAGAACATATTATTTTCGAAAAAATCATATTTGATGATGATGCACCGATTTCCATGAAAGTTGGAAACGGTGTATTCATCGCAGAAACTGCTGTCGTCAGAGGTGACGTGGAGATCGGAGACGATTCGAGCATCTGGTTCAATGCTGTTGTCAGGGGAGATGTTGATTACATAACAATAGGTAGCGAGACAAACATCCAGGACAATGTCGTGGTTCATGTGGATGAGGGCGAGCCGTGCGAAATCGGGAGCAGGGTTACGGTTGGCCACTCTGCCGTCGTTCATGCATGCAGGATAGCCGACAACGTTTTGATAGGCATGGGTGCGATTGTTCTGAATGGGGCGGAGGTTGGAGAATACACGATCGTCGGGGCAGGTTCTGTTCTTACCGGTAAGAGGTATCCGGAGCACTCTCTCATACTGGGGGTTCCCGGAAAGGTTGTTAGGGAGCTGACCGATTCAGAGCTTGAATTCATAGAGAGGAGCTGGAGGAACTACATACGGCTAAAGAACAGGTATCTTGGCGTAGAATGAAATTATCGACCAGACTCGATTAAAATTTTTGAAGCCATTGACAGTCTCGCTGCCCTTTTCTTCCTCCTCTCGTCCTGCTGGACCCCCCGTCTCCAATCCATGTTGAGAAAATTTTAAATATGTGATATACTAACTAAAAGTTAGGAAATACAAGTTAAGGAGGTGATGTGAATGAGAACATTCGACCCGTTTGACGAGGTAAGGCGGCTTCAGGAGAGGATGGTGAGGTTGCTCGACGAGTTTGACAGGTTTGCAGCCCCGGCAGCTGAGAAACTGATTGAGAGGCTTGGGATGCCGGTGGACGTGATAGATGAGGGAGACAAGTTCAGGATCGTGGCAGACCTTCCCGGTTTCGACAAGAACGACATCGAGATATACATCGAAGACGGCGACCTCGTCATAAAGGCAGTCAGAAAGGAAGAAAAAGAGGAGAAGGACAGAAACTTCCTCAGGAGGGAGAGGAGTTTTGGCGAGGTGTACAGGAGGATAAGTCTGCCTGCAGATGTTCAGGAGGACAGGATAAGGGCAAGATACAACAACGGTGTTCTTGAAATCGAGGTTCCAAAGACCCAGAGAGATAGGAAAATAATCAGGATTGAATAACCCTATTTTTATCTTGCATATACTGTTATCACGTCTCCGTCCTCAAGCTCGTGCTCCAGCCCGACCTTCTGCCCCTCGAATTTTACGCTCTTGCCCCACACTCTGGCGTACTTGAAGTTTTCGAGGAGATCTCTGTGGATTTTTCTGCAGACATCCTCGACCCTCGCACCCCTTCTGAGGATCATCGGCTCCTCTTCCACCTTTCCGCCGGGAGGTTTGAGGTAGACCCTTATGAAGTCCAGTTTGCGGTAAATTTCTTCTACAAGTTTATCAAGGTTTATCTTCTTCTCCGCAGAAACCGCTATGGCGTTTTCCGGGATTTCAGCATCCGGATACAGGTCTATCTTGTTAACCACCGTTATTGAGGGTATGTACGCCCTGTTTCCGAGAATGGCATCGATCAACCTGTCGATGGTTATGTCCTCTCTTATCAGGACCTCGCCATTGTGTATCTTGTATTCCCTGAGAATGCTCCTTATTGTCTGCTCGTCGATGGACAGATCTACGGTGGATTTTATGCTCAGCCCACCCGTGGCCCTCTTTTTTATAACAACATCAGGAGGTTTTTCATCGAGCCGTATACCTCCCTCGTAAAGCTCATTTTTCAGAACGTCTATATTTTCGAGGGTGAAAACGTCAACGACGATTATTATGATGTCCGCATTTCTGACCGCTGCAAGGATCTCTCTACCTCTGCCTCTCCCCCTGGACGCTCCTTCAATCAGTCCGGGAACGTCGACAATCTGGATCTTTGCGCCATTGTATTCGAGCATTCCCGGAACGGGTTTGAGGGTTGTGAAATCATAATCCCCAACCTCACTTTTCGCCCCCGTCAGGGCGTTGAGTATCGTGGACTTGCCCACTGAGGGGTAACCCACAAGAACGGCCGTAGCATCTCCTTCCTTTTTAATTGCGTATTGTTCCCCGCCAGTCTTCTTCCTCTGCTTCTCCGCTTCCTCTTTAAGCCTGGCGAGCTTGGCCTTCAGCCTGCCTATGTGATGCTCGGTGGCTTTGTTGTACGGTGTTTTCCGTATCTCCTCTTCAAGCCTCTTTATTTCCTGCTGAATGTCCATTGGATGGGAATGGTTACCTGCTTAATAAAAAGATACTGATTTCCGAAGTGAAACCAGATTAAGAAAATGGAAATTAGAGGTATTTTCTCGGGTCTGTTATCTTACCCTCGATGGCCGTTGCTGCAGCAGTTGCAGGGGATGCGAGGTAGATTTCGGCCTCCGGGTTACCCATTCTGCCCTTGAAGTTTCTGTTCTGTGTTGAGACGCACACCTCTCCATCGGCAAGAATGCCCATGTGTATCCCGACGCAGGGACCGCATCCCGGAGGAATCACCATTCCGCCCGCCTCGACAATCGTCTTCAGGTATCCTCTCTCGTCGGCCTGAAGGTATATCTCCCTGCTTGCCGGCCCAACGATCAGCCTCACGTTTTCGGAGACCTTCCTCCCCTCGAGCATTCTGGCCACGATCTCTATGTCGCTCAGCCTTCCGTTTGTGCATGTTCCCACAAACACCTGATCGACTGGAGTCCCCTCTACCTCGGAAACAGGAGCGACATTGTCCACGTTGTGGGGCTTTGAGACCACAGGCTCGAGATCTCCGGCATCGAAATACAGCTCTTTCTCGTATTCGGCATCGCTGTCGGGTTTGATCTCTCTGAACCTGTCTGCTCTGCCCCTTTCAGCCAGGAATCTCTTTGTTTCCTCGTCGCTCTTGAACAGTCCGGCCTTTGCCCCGCACTCAATTGCCATGTTGGCCATCGTCAGTCTGCCGTCGATGTACATGCTGTCGATAGTGTCTCCGTGGAACTCAAGAGCCTTGTACGTTGCGCCATCCACTCCAAGCTCTCCGATTATCGTGAGCATCAGATCCTTCGGATACACTCCCTCAGGCATTTTTCCATTCACTTCAACTCTGAAAGTTTCCGGGACCCTGAACCAGTTTTTACCGAGGGCAACTGCGATCGCAACGTCAGTTGACCCCATACCTGTTGAAAAAGCCCCAAGTGCGCCGTAGGTGCATGTGTGACTGTCTGCTCCCACAACAAGGTCACCCGGGTTCACGTATTTCTCGACCATTATCTGGTGGATTATTCCGTTTCCGGGTTTGCTGAAATCGGCACCGGCCTTCACTGCAAATTCACATATAAACTTGTGGTCATTGCTCAGCTCCTTTCTCGGCGAAGGTGCAGCGTGATCCACGAAGAAGTGGGTGATTTCAGCACCTTTGATGTTTTTCTCATCAATTCCCAGAGCCTGTATCTGCCTTATTGCGAGAGGAGCGGTACCATCCTGCAGAGCGATCTGATCAACTCTGGCTATGACGATGTCTCCTGCGTAAGCATCTTCACCGCTTTTCTCTGAGAAGATTTTTTCGGCAATGGTTTTGCCCATGCTTGACGAGGAAAAATAGGGTATTTAAAGGTTTACTGCTGAATAACAATCACACCCCTATCACTTGGCTTCAGCTTCGTGAGCTTCTCAACGGAATCGGGGTTGCTGACCACGGAGGAAACCTTCTTGTTGACGACAGCCTCGTAAATTGCCCTCCTGAGTATCTTTCCGCCTGCCCTCGGCAGTTCTGGGGTGAAAACTATCAGTGCGGGGTGTGCAATCTTTCCAATGTCTCTTTCGATTTTTTCCGTGATTTTTTCCGCCACCTCTTTGCCGGGATTGCTGGAAACGACGAAAAGCGCTATGGCGCTTCCCTTGACTCTATCTGGCAGACCAACCGCTGCGACTTCCCTGATATCCGGGATCTCCATGACTGCATGTTCAAGCTCGATCAGCGAAACTCTGTGGCCGCTTATGTTGATAACGTCGTCAACCCTACCGACAATCCAGATGTGTCCCTCATCATCCATGTATGCGGAATCCCCAGTGAAGTAAACCCTCTTTCCGTATTTGGTCCAGTAGAATTTTATGTAGCTTGATGTGTCGCCGTTTATTTCGAGCATAATCCCTGGAAATGGTTTTTTGATCACGAGATTCCCGATTTCGAAGGGTTTGACCTTTTTTCCACCATCGTCTATTATGTCCACCTCAATGCCCGGCAGGGCCTTTCCGACAGAAGCCGGTTTCATTGGAGTAAGGGCGGGTATCTGGGACAGGACATGTCCTCCTGTCTCGGTCTGCCACCACGTGTTGACGAGGGGGATCTTCTTCCTTCCAAGTTCGCCGTACAGCCAGCTCCAGGTTTCAGGGTCTATCGGCTCGCCGACCGAGCCTATCAACCTGAGCGAACTCAGGTCGTATCCGCTGATATCACACCCGTTGATCATCCTGGCGAGCGTGGGAACTGTGTAAAACACCGTAACGCCGTATTTTTCAATTATGTCGAAAATCCGGCAGATATCCGGATGGTCCGGGGCACCCTCATAGAGGAGGGTCGTGGCCCCAACAGCCAGGGGTCCGTAAACGCCGTAACTGTGGCCGGTAATCCATCCAAGGCTTGCGGTCGTCCATATTATGTCGTCAGGCTTGAGATCAAGAACCATTTTGGATGTTGCGTAAACGTGGACAAGGTATCCGCCTGTGGAGTGGACTATGCCCTTTGGTTCTGCGGTTGATCCGCTCGTGTACATTATGAAGAGCGGATGATTCGAATCGAGAACCTCGGGAGATGTGTTCTTTTTGCTCAGGAGGTCGTGATACCAGTGGTCCCTGTCCTCGACCATGCTGACCTCATTTTTCGCTCTTCTGACCACAATAACCTTTTTTATCTTTCCGTATTCGTCACATGCTTCGTCAGCCTTTTCCTTCAGGTTAATGAGCCTGCCCCGTCTGAAATATCCGTCTGCAGTTATTAAAAACTCGGCTCTGCTATCCTTGAGCCTGTATGCAGCGGATTTTGCGCTGAACCCCTCGAAGATGTATATGTGCGTCGCGCCTATTCTTGCACATGCGAGCATCGCTATGACCGCTTCCGCAAGATTTGGCAGGTACAACGCCACTTTCGACCCCTGCTTAACTCCAAGCTCTTTAAGAGCGGATGAAAGGGCATTGACCTCTCTGTAAAGCTGGTAATATGTGATAATCCTGCTTTCACCGTTCTCTCCTTCCCATATTATTGCGGCCTTGTTCTTCTTCTCGGCATGCCTGTCGACGCAGTTGTAACAGGCATTTATTTTTCCTCCAACAAAGAATCTGTAGAATGGTGCTCTGGAATCGTCCAGAAAGCTGTACCATGGTTCAAACCACTCAAGCTCTCTTGCAAAGTCCTCCCAGAACTCAATCCAGTTTTCAGAGGCACGTGAGTAGATTGCAGGGTCTCTGACGTTGGCACTCAGGACGAATTCCTTGGATGGATATATTCCTTTCATTTTTATCACTATTAATAATGGCTGAAATTTGTTTTTAAAAGTTGCTATTTTTGATAGATTCTGGTATCTTTCAGCATCGTCTGTTCTGTGCCTGCGTGTCTGAAACGGACGAATTCTGTATCACTGGTTTCGAGAATGGAAAAACTTATCTTGATCTTTTAACCTTTAATTTTATGCTGAGGGTTTATGCCCTGTCAACCTGTCCCTACTGCAAAAAGACTCTGAAGTTTCTCGAGGAGAACGGCATTGAGGCAGACGTGATATTCATCGACCTTCTTGACATGGAGAAAAAGGAAATGGCCATGAGAGAGGCCTACAGCTATGCTGGCATGTATGCCGTGCCGGTCGTGGTTTACGGGGATGTGGTGATTGCGGGCTTTGATGAGGAGAAGCTCGAAAAGCTCGTGGAGATGATGAAGAGTGAGTCCTGAGGAATATGTGCAGATGGCCGAAAGGGTCGTTCAGAGAAAGGGATGGAAACTGAACCCCGACGAAGAGCTTGTTCTCGAGCTGGTAAAAGGCCTGCTGGAAAACAGGAGGAGATACGGGAAGAGTTACTGTCCGTGCAGGGTTGTGGTTGGGAATGAGGAGATAGACAGGAAGATAATCTGCCCCTGTGTTTATGCCGGGCAGGACATATCCTGGCATGGAAGATGTTTCTGCGGGCTTTATGTGAGTCAGGAAGTTTACAGCGGTGCAGAGGAAATGCCTGCAGTAATACCGGACAGACACGCAGAAGAGCTGCTAAAGTTCCTCGCAGATAAATGAATATGTGCACCACTGGCAGTACGATGTGTCCCTGTAGTATCTCCCGGAATGCAGGTAGTTGAAGAACTCAATGCTTTCACGAAATAGCCTGTCGCTGTAATTCACCTCGTATTTCCTGAATTTCTCTCCATTGTATTCCACTAAGAACCCTTTCTTTCTTCCGGACATTGCGAGGTAGAGGTTCAGCTGCCCGATCCAGTTTTTTGTGGGCTTTCTGAATGCCCTCACACTCTTAACCTCGTAAACCTCGCTGTGGGTTATGAAATCTGCCCTCCCGTATATGGTGTAGTATTTCGTCCTGTAGTTCAGAGGTTTTTGCTTTCTGTAAGGTGTTCTGAGGCTCTTCAGCATTCTTTCAAATTCAATTTCAGCTTTTCGTCCCCTTTCGATAGCCTCGGCCTCAATCCTGCTGTATTCAGGATACTTTCCCGCCAGGTATATCTGGAAGGGACATCTGAATACCCATGATGCGGGATATTTCACATGCTGACTCAGCTGAAAAAGATAAATAATTGTTTTCCGTGGTGCGAAAGTTATTTTCTTGCAAGCCCGAATTCGTCATGGAGTATCTTTACCGCCCTCTTCCCGTCTTCCTGAGTGACCGCAAAGCTGACGTTGAATTCGCTGCAGCTCTGGCTGATCATGATCACATTTATCCTGCTTTTCCCGAGAGCCGAGAAAATTCTTCCTGCAACACCTGGAGTGCCTGCCATTCCCGCCCCCACGGCACTTATTACCGCAATGTTTTCTATCTTTGATACGCTGCTTATGCCGTTCACGAGGTCACCGAGAGCCTTTATCGCCCTGTCTATGTCCGCTTCATCAACGACTATCGACAGGTTCAGCTCTGAAGAACTCTGGGACACCATTATGACGTTAACTCGCTCTTCCGACAGCCTTTTGAAGACGTCAGCCATAACATCGGCAAAATCGAAACCGGCACCGCTTATGTTCACGACCCCAACCTTCTCGATAAGGCTGAGGGCCTTTACTATGTCCTTCGTCGATGATACTCTCTCCTTGATCACAGTCCCCTCGGCATCTGGATTAAAGGTGTTCTTTATCCTCACGGGAATCCTCTTCTTCATCACCGGCTCAAGTGCCCTCGGATGGAGGATTTTTGCTCCGAAGTGGGACAGTTCCATTGCCTCCTGATAGCTGATCTCAGGGATGAGCCTCGCCTCCGGCACTATCTTTGGATCGGTGGTCATGACTCCGTCAACTTCCTTCCACAGCCATACCTCGTCGGCGTTCAGCGCAGCGGCTATGAGCGTGGCCGAAAGGTCACTCCCACCCCTTCCGAGGGTCGTGATTGTGCCGTGCTTGGTTACACCTATGAACCCCGTGACGACAGGTATCGTCTTTTTGATCGTGAGAAGTGGCTCTATACGGCTCTTTATCGTTCCATATGTGTCTGGCAGGGGCTTCCCTCTTCCGTAGTTATCGTCGGTGATTATCCCCGCATCACCGCCCTCCAGCGAGAGGGAATCCACGCCTGTAGAGAGGAGCGAAGCTGAGAGAATCGGGGCGGTGAGCCTCTCCCCGAAAGACAGGATATAATCAAGACTTCTCGGAGTAAGCTCTCCCAGGTAGTTTATACCGAGCAGAACCTTTTCAAGCTCGTCTAGAAGTTTGTCAATTCTTGAAAGGACTTTAGATTTGATTTCTTCATTTTTGACGGCCTCATTTACGGCATCGTAGTGCTTTTTCGTCATCTCCGCTATGAAGAGCTTTATAAATCCGGGTGATGGGTCGTTACAGCATTTTTTGGCAGCATGCAGCAGGGAATCTGTAACACCGTACATTGCAGATGTGACAACAACTATCTCGTTACCTCTGGCGAATTTTTTAACGAGATTAGCACAATGGAGTATGTTTTTCCCATCCTTTACGCTTGCACCGCCGAACTTCATTACGATTCTCATCTGGCTGAATCAATGGAGATGAGTTTATAATATTTTATATTTTATCGAGAATGTGAATAACAAAGTATTTATTGGTTCTTCGGGTCTTACATTACAATGAGATCCATCTGGTGCTGGAAGTATAAACACATGATTCCCGATCAGTTATGCAACGGTCTGCTGTGCGGTTGCCATATTATGAACGGTGGGATATGTTTCCCTGAGAACGCCTGATCTCTGTTTTCAACCCGTATTTTTCTTCATCCCTTTCCACAGAAAACTTTAAGGCTGTTAAATTTGTTCAGTATATTGTAATCATTCGGGTGGAATTTATGATAACACTCATAAATCCATCGTCTGACGTCGAAACCAGAAAAATCCGGTTCTCAACACCACCTCTCGGTCTTGCCTATCTTGCATCGAGTTTGAGGGAAGCAGGATTCAGGGTGGGTATTATCGACAACATGGTGGAGAACCTCGGCTTTGAGGAACTTGTCGGGAGACTCGGGAATTCACTTATTGTGGGGATAACCTCCACAACCCCTACGTTCAAATCTGCACTTAGGTATGCAGAGGTTATAAAGAAGGCCATACCCGAAGCATTCGTCATTCTCGGAGGAGTTCATGCCTCGTTTATGCCGGTGAAAGCCCTCAAGAGCGGGAATGTTGATGCCGTGTGCGTCGGGGAAGGGGAGAAAACAATGGTTGAGGTTGCAGAGAGAATTGAAAAGTCCAAAAGTCTCGAGGGAGTGAGGGGCCTTTATTACCGGGAGGGATCGAGAATCGTTTTCTGGGGGGAGAGACCGTTCAGCGAAAACCTGGATGAAATCCCGTTTCCGGCGTATGACCTGCTTCCGATGGACAGGTATTCTGTTGTTGGGATGAAGCTTGAGCATTTCCCGGTTGTAACCTCGAGAGGGTGTCCCTTCGGATGCATATACTGCGCGACCTCCGCGTTTATGGGCACCAGGTTCAGGAATAAAAGTGCCCGGTATGTTCTCGACGAGCTGGAATGGCTGGGCGAGAAGTTTGGAGCGAGGAACATCGCAATCAGCGATGATACGTTCACTCTCAACAGGAAGAGGGTTCAGGAAATCTGCAGGGGCATAAGAGAGCGTGGACTGGACATAAACTGGAGCTGTTCGTCCAGAGTGGACACGGTGAACAGGGAGATTCTTGAGGAAATGCGAAAATCGGGGTGTGATCTGATCTATTACGGCGTTGAGTCTGCTAACGAGAACGTTCTGAGGTTTTACAGAAAGAAGATCGACATGTCCAAGGTAAAGAGGGCGGTGGATGTGACGAAAAAGGCAGGGATAGCTGTTGTGGCGTCGTTCATTCTGGGAGCGCCCATGGAAACCCGGGAAGACTGCATGAGGACGATAAACTATGCCATAAAGCTCAATCCGGATTATGCCCAGTTCTCCCTCCTCACGCCCTATCCCGGAACCGAACTCTACGATATGGCGGAAAAGAGCGGATGGATCCTGACGAAGGACTTCGACAGGTATACTGCTGCAAAACCGGTTTTAAAGAATTTTCACCTCTCTCCGGATGAGCTGAAGAACCTTCTGAGCTATGCATACCGCAGGTTCTACCTGAGGCCGTCGTACCTGATAAGGAAGGTTCTTGAGGGCAACGCGAGTGTCGCCCTGAGCTTCGTCAGGACTGCACTGAGGAATATTTTAAAACACCAGCGAGTGGGTTGAGAATTGTCGAGGGGATTAAATTTATATGCTTAAGCTGAAATTGGGAAACAGATTCTGGTGATGCTCATGTATGCAAGGATAAAGGTTAGGGATACCGTTAGAGTTCCCCCTTCAAAGCTCGGAGAGAACATTGAGGATGTAATCAACGAACTCCTATGGGAGAACTTTGAGGGCAGGCTTGACAAGGAATACGGTATAATCGTGGGAATTGAGGATCTCGAAGAGGTCGGAGAGGGCAGGATAATTGCGGGAGACGGTGGAGTTTACTTCGATGTGGTTTTCACGGCAATCACCTTCAAACCAGTAATGCAGGAGGTTGTTGAGGGCGTGGTTAACGAGATTGTTGAATTCGGAGCATTCATTTCATTGGGTCCCATGGACGCTCTCCTGCACATGAGCCAGATTACCGATGAATACCTGAATTTTGACGAGAAGAACAAAAGACTGGTGTCGAGGGAGTCAAAGAAAACGCTTGAAGAGGGCGATGTGGTGAGAGCAAGAATAGTGGCTCTCTCGCTTAAGGAAAAGGAGCCTGAAAAGAGCAAGATTGGTCTGACTATGAGGCAGCCATGGCTTGGGGCGCTCAAGTGGATTAACGATGAGAAGAAAAAGCTCCAGGAGAGTGGTGAGTGATGGTTGAATACGCATGCAAGAAGTGCAGGTACATAACCGAAGACCCGACCCTCTGCAAGGTCTGCGGCAGCAGAGACTTCTCGAAGGACTGGCACGGCTTTGTGGTTGTCGTGGATCCGGAGAGGAGTGAAATTGCAAAGAAGCTCGGAGTAAAGTATGCGGGAAAATATGCCCTCATAGTGAGCTGAAATGCTGAGAATTACTGAAGAGCACAGAAAGATCCTCTCCGTTCCAAGAGGAAAGCTCTACACCGGCAGGGGTCCTGAGCTGGTAAGGGAAATCCAGGAAATTAAAGATGCTCACTTCTTTGCCGCAATAGGTGATCTTGTAACTCTTTTCTCATTTCAGGCCGGATTTCTGCCTGATCTGGCAGTGGTGGACTTCAAAACCGAGAGAAAGGAGCTTGAAGATGCTATAACTACCGAGATTATTGATTTCATGCGGAAGGAGGGCTACGAAATTCTGGAGGTGACGAACCCCCAGGGACACATAAGCGAGGAGCTTGTCGAGGCTCTGAAACATGGGGTTGAGAGGAGAAGGACGTGCATAATTGTTGATGGGGAAGAGGATATGGCTGCTTTGCCGCTGTCCGTACTCCTCCCCGAGAACAGTGTGATCATCTACGGTGTCCCGTCTAAGGGTATAGCGGCGTATGTTGTGAGCGGTGAGGATAAAATTCTAATATCAAAGATGGTTGAAGAGATGGAAGAAGTTGGAAATGACAGGGTTAAGAAAATGCTGCTGGAGGTGAGATGAATGGAGCTCGTTATCGAAAAGCAGAGGAACAATCCTTTGCTTAAGAGAAAGGAAGTGTATTTCAGGGTGAAGTATGAGGATACGAAGGTTACTCCCTCGAGGAAGGAGGTAAGGGAGAAACTCTCAGGTTTGCTCAACGCGAACCTCGACAGCCTCATTGTGAGATGGATGAAGCCTGAGTTCGGGAAGATGGAGGCGGAAGGCTACGCCCTGATTTACGAATCGCCAGATGACATGAAGGCGATTGAGGAGGATTACATTCTGAAGAGGAATTTTGGTGAGCCTGAGGAGGGTGAATGAGGATGGCAAAAGGTGGATCCAATAAGGGAGAGGTCCTGGTGTCAAAGTTCTATGAGGTCAAAGGAGACAAGGTTGTCAGGACGAGAAAATTCTGCCCGAGGTGCGGAGAGGGCGTATTCCTGGCAGAGCACAAGGACAGAAGGACATGCGGTAAGTGTGGATATACTGAATTCAAGAAATGATCTCCCTCGGGATAGAAAGCACGGCCTGGAATTTCAGCGTTGGAGTTGTCGATGAAAACGACGTAATTGCTCTGGAAAGCGACGCATACCGCCCCAAGGAGGGCGGAATTCACCCGAGGGAGGCTGCGCAGCACCATTCCGAGATAGCTGGAAGTGTTCTCAGAAAAGTGTTTGAGAATGTCACGCCTGACGAGATAGATGTTGTTTCTTTTTCCCAGGGCCCCGGAATGGGGCCTTGTTTAAGAATCGGTGCCACGGTCGCGAGAGCCCTGGCGTTAAAACTCGAAAAACCTATTGTTGGAGTAAACCACTGTCTCGCCCATGTTGAAATAGGCAGATGGAAGACAGAAGCCAGGGATCCGGTAACGCTCTATGTAAGCGGTGGAAACAGCCAGGTCATCGCAAAGAAGGGCAACAGGTACAGGGTGTTCGGTGAAACGCTTGACATAGGCATCGGGAATGCGATAGACAAATTCGCCAGATACATCGGCCTTCCGCACCCCGGAGGGCCGGAGATTGAGAAGCTCGCCCGGAGAGGGAAGAGATACATAGAGATGCCGTATTCGGTGAAGGGCATGGACTTTTCTTTCAGCGGCCTCGTTACCCAGGCGATGAAGCTTGCCGACAGCGGACATGCTGTGGAGGACATCGCATACAGCTTTCAGGAAACTGCATTTGCCATGCTCGTTGAGGTTACTGAGAGGGCGATGGCATACCTCGAGAAGGATGAGTGCCTCCTTGTCGGTGGTGTCGCGGCAAACGAGCGGCTCAGGGAAATGCTATCTTTGATGTGCGAGGACAGGGGAGCGAGCTTTTACACACCCCCCAAAAAATATGCAGGCGACAACGGAGCCATGATAGCCTATGCGGGTCTTCTCATGTTCGCCAGCGGAATAGCGCACAGGATCGAAGAAACGACCATAAATCCTGACTTCAGAATCGAGGAGGTCGAGGTTCTGTGGTGAAGGTTTACAGGGGTGGGGAGGCAGAGGTTCGCATTTATGATGACCGCGTCGAAAAGGTCAGAGTTCCCAAGAGGTACAGGGTCAGGGAGCTGGATGAGAGCATAAGGAAGAGGAGAACAATCACGGAGGCGAGGATAATCTCCTCGGCGAGAAGGGCGGGGGTTCCAACGCCGATAATTCTGGATGTTGAGGGCAACAAAATCGTTATGGAGAAAATTGACGGACTGCCCGCAAAGTTTGCGATGAACGAGGATCTGTGCAGGATGGTTGGAAAATGCGTGGCCAGGCTCCACTCTGCGGGGATCATTCACGGCGATTTGACTCCGATGAACCTGATTCTGAAGGGAGAGAGGGTTTATTTCATCGACTTTGGCCTCTCTTTCTACGATGAAAGGCTTGAGGCGAAGGGCGTAGACATTCACGTCTTTCACGAGGCTCTGAAGGCTGAATTTGACGAGTGGAAAAAGCTGTGGGATGCTTTCCTTGAAGGGTACCGGGATTACGAAAAGTTTGATCTCGTTCTCGAAAGGTTCGAGGAGATTCAGCTCAGGGGAAGGTATGTTGAGAAGGACGAAGCCGAATAATTTATTATTCCTCGGCCAGATTTACATCCAATGAGGAAAGAAGTGGTCATTGCCCTGCTGATCCTTGCCGTGGCTACGAGGTTCTACGCTCTTGATGCAAGGCCGATGGATCATGATGAGAGCATTCACGCATATCTGAGCTATGTTCTGCTGAAAGATCACACTTACAGCTACGATCCGGCATATCACGGGCCTTTCCTGTATTTCACAACTGCCGGGATTTTTGGACTGCTGGGTGATTCCAAGTTCACGGCCAGACTCGTTCCGGTGCTGTTTTCGATAATTGCGGTTTTCGTGGCGCTCAGGTTTGAGAACTTCTTCAGAAACTCGTATGTATTCGCCCTCATCCTTCTCCTCTCTCCGTCGATACTCTACTACTCGAGGTACACGAGAAATGACCTGATAGTGCTTTCGAGCTTCATCATTGCAGTTTACAGCTACTTCAGCTACAGGAATTCACAAAAACCTGTTTACATCTATCTGGCAACAATATTCTCTGCAGTGATGGTGTGCGCGAAGGAAAACGGTTATCTGTACCTCGGCACGTTGGTGTCTTTTATAGTTTTTTACAGAATTTACAGAAGGGACTTTTCGGTAAGCAGGAGGTTCTTAAAGCACTTTGCCGTTTCTCTGGTCATTGCAGGCTTCATCTTCTCGGCGCTGTACTCTGCAGGTTTTTCCGATCCTGAGGGGCTGAAAAGGGCGACTATAGATTCGTTCGCCCACTGGTTCAAGATGCACAAGACAAACGACCACTGGAAGCCAATATGGTACTACTCAAAGCTCATCTTTGAGTATGAGTTTCTGCCACTCGGTATGGCCCTCGCTGGAATTCCTGTGTTTGTTCGCAGGTTCAGGGAACGCAAAACGACTGAAATAGAGCTGTTTGCATTCTACTGGCTGATAACTGCATTTACAATCTACCACGTCCTGAGCCACAAGGTGCCGTGGCTCCTTGTCCATCTCACAGCTCCAATGGCATTTTTCGGTGCAATCTATGCCCATTACCTGAACAGAAAAACGGGGAGGGCGGTTTTCGTCGCGGCCCTGATTGCCACGGTTGCGGTGTCCGGATACCTCACCTACGTTGACAATGTGAATACGAAGCACGACCTGATATATATTCAGGCACAGCCCGACGTGGAGAAACTGGCTGAGAGGATAATCAGTGAGGGTAAGAAGACCCTGATTTTCGTGCCGGGGAATGACTACTGGCCACTGCCATGGTATCTGAGACATTACAGCGCTGGTTTCTCTCCAAGCTACTATGGTGGATATGAGGTGGTGATCTCAACCGGGGATTACACGGAATTCCTTAAAGAAAAAGGGTATGTGAGGGATGGGAAGTACACCATCCGGCCAGGACATGACGTTTACTGGTTCGAGCTACATCAGTCCTAAGCTGGTAAGCTCCTCGGCGATCCTCTCAACGGCCTTTCTTGCATCCTCGGGGTTCTTTCCCCCGGTAACAACCATTTTTCCCGAACCGAAGATGAGGACGACGACACGCGGGTCTCTCAGCCTGTAAACAAGTCCAGGAAACTGTTCTGGCTCATATTCGATATTCTCAAGCCCCAGACCGATTGCGATTGCGTTGAGGTTCAGATCCACACCGAGGTCTGCCGATGCGACGATATTCTGCACTTTCACATCCGGATCCTCGAACACGGGGATTCCGAAGCTTCCTATTATCTTCACGACCTGTTTTACCGCTCTTCTCGCATCCTCAACACTCTTGCTCCCGGTGCACACCACCTTGCCACTTCTGAAAACGAGAGCCGCAGCTTTTGGCTCCTTTATCCTCAAAACCAGCCCCGGAAACTGCTTTGGTTTGTATTCGGCATCTTTCACTTCTCTTGCTATTTTGTTAAGGTCAATATTCTCTCCAATCTGGGTAGAAGCAACAACGTTCTCGATTTTAATTTTATAATCGACCATATTTAAAGAGGTTTATAAACCATATATATAGGTTTGCATGAAGTCAGTTTAAGGTCGACTGTGTGCCGAGGGTGAGAGTGGGATGAAGGACAGGATCGGGTTCAGGGAGGCCTTCAGCATAGGCGTTGGAGGGATGATAGGGGGAGGGATTTTCGCCGTTCTTGGTTTGAGCGTTGAGCTATCGAGGGGTGCCGCCCCGCTCGCGTTTCTTCTTGCGGGCATCGTGGCACTGACGACGGCATACTCGTATGCGAAGCTCTCGGTCAGGTATCCGAGCAGAGGGGGGACAATAGAATACTTGGTAAAGGCTTACGGCACAGGCGTGCTTTCAGGTGGACTGAACGTTCTCCTTCTTTCGAGCTACGTGGTCATGATCTCCCTCTACGCCTACGCTTTCGGCAGCTACGCATCCAGCATATTCACGGAGAGCACGGTTCTGAAGCACATCTTCATAACCGCCGTAATAGCTGCGTTTGTGCTGATCAACGCCTACGGTGCGGTTGTGAGTGGTGAAGCTGAAGATCTGCTCGTTGGGTTCAAGCTCGCAGTTCTGCTCATCGTTGCAGGCTCCGGACTGATGTTCATGGACTGGCGGAGGCTCTCTCCTGCTGAGTGGCCGGACGGGATCACTGTCGTTGCAGGAGGAATGATAATCTTCCTCGCATACGAGGGCTTCGAGCTGATAGCCAACACGGCACAGGACGTCGAGAATCCGAAAATACTGCCGAAGGTGTTCTTTTCTGCAGTTCTGGTTGTGATTTTCGTCTACTTCATGATAGCACTTGTTACCGTTGGAACGCTGCCCTTAGAGACCATAGTGAGGGAGAGGGATTATGCGCTGTCTGCTGTTGCAAAGCCTGCCCTCGGAAACCTGGGCTTCTGGCTCGTCACGTTTGCAGCTCTCGCCTCGACAGGCTCGGCAATAAACGCCACTCTCTACGGGACTGCAAGAGCGAGTTACATGGTTGCAAAATACGGGCAGCTACCGGAGGCGATGGAGAGAAAGGTCTGGAGGGAGGCGTTTGAGGGGCTGATCCTGGTGGGGCTGCTTTCAGCAGTTCTTGCGAACACTGCAAGTCTGGAATCAATATCCATTGCGGGAAGCGGGGGATTCCTGATAATCTTTCTGGCCGTTAACCTCGCGGCATACAGGCTGAGGAGGGAGACCGGAGCACACCCTGCCATTACTGTTGCCGGAGTTTTCCTGACCTCGGTGGCCCTTGCCGTTCTGCTTTACCGGATGGCAGCTTATTCCCCCCAGAACCTTGAGGTCCTTGCAGCGCTGGTTGCCGGCTCGTTCATGATTGAAGCCGCCTACAGATCTGTGACCGGCAGGACGCTGGGACATTACGTCGACGTCCTCTTCAAGAGGTGGGAGGAGAATATACGAAACTGGGAAGTGTGGATAGACGGGGCTGTGAGCAGAATTGTCCAGAAATTTGAGGATGCGGAGGTCTATCTGGTTGGCAGTGTGGCGAGGGGGGAACTGCACAGGGCCTGTGATGTTGACCTGCTAGTCATAACGAGCAGGGTGCCCGATGCTGAAGAGAGAAGGAGGATCGAGGAAGACGTCAGGAAAGAACTCAGCAGACAGCATCCGCTGCACATACACTTTGTCAGCTCTGAAGAGAAGGAGGAGGCTCTCAGAAGAGCAGGGAAATGCAGAAAGATAGATGTGAAGAGGTGACTATTCCTTCTTCCTGAATATCTTTCCTATTTCTATGTCCCAGCTCCTTCTGGCGTATTCTCTTCCGAGACTCTTCCTGTAATTTGCCCTGAGCTGGTTTTCAGCCATTCTGTCGAGAAGCTCATCGAATTCGTCCGGGACGTCCTTACCCTCCGCCTTATCCCGTTTTTCCCGGTTCACATATTCTGTATGCTCCGGGAAAATAAGAAGCTTCCGGAGTAGTTCAGCTCTTCGGGGCATTATCACAGAAATCCCGGGTTGGATCCACCCTCTGTCGAGCTCCTTCAAATCCCGTTTTTGCAATCCCGAAAACGTTTTCATCGCCTTTAAGCTGCAATCCTGTTTTCTGTTGCTTTCTACCCACGGAATCCTGAAAGCGTGGCCATCGTAATGCCCTTTCCAATATCGAGCATGAGCACTTTTTCTTGCGAGCCTGTCAGGAAACTCTTCAGCTTATCCTCTCTCTTCATCGCCGGATGAGGGAGGACCATTACGGCATCAGTGATGGAATTCGCCTTCTCATCCATCGTGAATCCTGTGTGTATGCTTACTATCAGAGATAAGATGGGGGTGAACGGAGCGACGCTTTATATTCTGCAATGCGGCTGTAAGGGCTTGCAGTAGGCAGAACTGCGACCACCCCGCAAACTTTACATATTTCCCGCGTGTCACACGCCACGAGCCAAAGAGTGGTGATTGGTGTGGATAACGGGGATTATTTTGACCGGGTAGCCCGTCGGTGGGATGAGATGCGTAAGAGCTTCTTTTCGGAGACGGTCAGGGAAAAGGCTCTGTCGGTAGCAGGTGTGGAGAAAGGCAGGACTGCAGCCGACATTGGAGCCGGCACGGGCTTTATTACTGAGGGGCTGGTTCGCAAAGGCCTGCGGGTAATCGCCGTTGACAGGTCTGAGGTGATGCTGGCTGAGATGAAGAAGAAGTTCGGGGGTTTCCAGGTCGATTACTGTGTTGGGGATGCGGAAAAGCTCCCCATCCCGGATGAAGCTGTTGACTATGTTTTTGCCAACATGTGCCTCCATCATGTGGAATCTCCCCCGAAGGCGATAAAGGAGATGGTGCGGATTCTCAAGTCGGGGGGTAGGCTGGTGGTTACGGACCTGGACGAACACTCCTTCGAGTTTCTGAGGGAAGAGCATCACGACAGGTGGATGGGTTTCAGGAGAGAGGACATCGAGAGGTGGTTCAGGGAGGCTGGGCTCGGAAACGTGAGTGTGGAGTGTGCGGGCGAGGACTGCTGTGCCCAATCCTGTTGCGGAGAGTATGCCAGAGTCAGCATATTTGTGGCTTCGGGTGAGAAATGAGTGTTGATTTGCAAATCCCTGATGGCACTTCGCAGACGTGCAAACTCCTAGCTTGGAAATGTTGTGCTGTATGAATGTGAAATGTGCGACAGTTCCAGTCTCTTCACAAACTCATCAAACGGCTCAAATAACGAAAAGCTATGCGGGGGGTGAGACCCTGTCACAAATTTACCGGTAAAATATCGAAGTAAATACACTAAACCCGCCAAGAGTGATTATCCACGACCTTCTCCCAGAATTGTGAAAATGAGATATCCTAATAATTGTTTCGTGCAAGCCTTTCGAAATAGAACCGATGCCAATATGTGGTTATTCCAATTATTGGAGCGCACCTGTTAGGTTAACCACTTGATTTTCCCCTTCGTTAGCTTTCTCAAAGTAGTTGGATGTTGGGTCGTGCAATAATTTAGGGATACTTCACATTCCACTTGTATGGTTTAAACCCATATGATGTCATCTCTGCATATCAGAAAAGACATCCTAAAATTCCACCACAAAGGAAACAAAGCAATATAAAACCATAAACTTATGTAGGTATAAGCTCCCTCTGGGTGAAAGTATGCAAATCTCATTGGTAGCCTGCCGAGCAAGCTATACAAGTTCAGAGAAAAGAAAGCGTTGTTATAGTTTAGCTGAAAAGCGATTTGGTGAAAAACTTAAAAATAAAATTTTGGCTAAATTATTATACTTACTTAAAAGTTTGCCTTATCTTTGCCTTTGAGACCGAGAATCTTTCTCGCCTCGTCCGGAGTAGCGGGCTCTCTACCTAACTCTCTGGCGATTCTAGCCATTTTCTTAACCAGTTCTGCATTGCTTTTGGCAAGTCTTCCCTTTTCGAGGTACAAGTTATCCTCCATCCCTACGCGGACATGTCCGCCCATTATGGCTCCAACCGTACATAGCCTGAACTCGTTCCTTCCAGCGCCAATAACTGACCAAGTGTAGTTATCTCCGAAAAACCTATCGGCCGTCCGCTTCATATGAATCATATCATCAATGTGGGTTCCTATCCCGCCAAGAATACCATGGACAAATTGCATATGGACTGGCATCTTTATAACTCCTGTTTGAACTAAGAAGGCAGCATTGTATATGTGCCCGACATCGTAGCACTCAAGTTCTGGCTTGGTTTCATTCTCATAGAATACTTTAGCCACCACTTCTAAATCCTTAAAGGTATTTCTGAAAACAAAATCCTTGGACATTTCCAAGTACTCTTTCTCCCAGTCATACTTGAACTCCTTGTATTTCCGGAGCATATGATGCAGTGAAAAATTCATGGAACCCATATTGAATGATGCCATTTCTGGTTTTAGTTCCGGTACAATGCGGATTCGCTCCTCTACACTCATTCCTATCCCACCACCTGTGGTTGGGCATATAACAACGTCACTTCTATCTTTGATGGCGGACAGGATTTCTCTGAAAATTTCCACGTTGGCTGTAGGCATTCCGGTTTTGGGATCTCTGGCGTGGACATGGACTACTGCTGCCCCAGCTTCAGCTGCCCTAACTGCCTCCTCAACAATCTGCTCAGGGGTCGTGGGGAGGTAAGGAGACATAGTTGGTGTGTGAATCGACCCTGTAACAGCACAGGTTATGATAATTTTATCTTCAAGCGACATCCTTCACACCTCCTCCTCAAATATCGCCACAACCCTCGCCGGCCCAGCACTCGCTTTATATATCTTGAAAGGGAATGCCGCGACCTTGAATCCATACGGTTTAGGTAGTTTGTCTAGATTCGCCAGCTTTTCTATGTGTAGATACTCCTTTTCAATACCTACGAAATGGGCAGGCCAGATATATCTTCCATCCCCAGTCCGCTTGTAGTCTTCAGCCATTGCTTTGAAAGAACGATCTAGGCTGTAAGCATCTATTCCGATAAGTTTTACACCCTGCTCAACTATCCACTTGACAGCATCATACGTTAGCCCGGGGTGATTAAAATACTCGGGGCTCCCAACTTTTTTGTCCCAGCCGGTCATGATTAGTACTATATCTCCTGGCTTTAGCGTGTAGTTTATTTTTCTCAGCGCATCTTTTACGTCCTCCTCCGTTATCGCCTCTCCTGGCCTCTTATGGCGAAAGTCGAGAACGACTCCGTCTCCATAGAAGTACTCCAGTGGAATTTCGTCAATCGTCCTTGCTCTCTTACCCTCTGAAACCGGTGCATAGTGCCAAGGTGCATCTACATGGGTTCCTGCATGTGTTATCATGTGGAGTTCCTCTACAGCCCACCCAAGCCCTTTACTGTAAATCAAATCGTCAAGGTTCACATCAAAGAACTTCTTCATCTCTACTGCCCCCTGCTGGTGAGCTCTATAGACGATGTGGGGCCTGAACCCCTCTGGATCTGCCGGATCGTCGTCCAACAGCGTGTGGCTCAAATCAAAAATCTTTTTTCCCATTTTTTCACCTCCTATAACTTCCTAATTTCGAAATAAAACCTGAAAATCCTTCTTTCATGTATTTGGAGACAAGAAGAATGCTTATGCCTAAAACTATAAGATAGACGTGGCTGGCAATTCTGATGAGTTGCTCTGAAAGGAAAATTATAAGAGCAGCAGCGAGAATTGCCCCAAGGAAATTTCCAGTGCCTCCCAGCAAACCGATGACCAGAACCTGTATGGAGATCATGGGGTTAAAAACCAGATCTGGGTCGATATACGACAGATACCAAGCTGCAAACGATCCTGTAATGCCTTGGAGAACTGAAGCGGCTGTGAAAAAAGCTATCTTGTACTTCAATGTTTCAACACCGAAAACCCTTGCCAATTCTTCATCTTCTCTTATGAAATCGATAATAACTCTGTATCTGTGAAATGTAGTTGTGTAGAATAATATTCCTGCAAAAGCGAGTAAAATCGAAAAGATGGCAATTGCCTGAAGTGCAGAAAGGGGGTTTGGAATAATTTTTCCGACAAAACCTGAGTAGTTTATCTCAGAATACATGAATATTTGCCTTAATGCTTCAGAAGCAGCAAATGTTGCGAATATGAAAAATATGCCAGCCAATCTCATTGTCACATAACCAACAATGGCTGCTATCAGGGCTATAATAGGTATGGAGATGACTATGGCGGCCAGATAAGGCATTCCAACGTAGAATTTTATGATGTATGTGAAAAAGTATGCTCCTGCTCCGTAGAATGCAGCGCTGCCCAGTGACACGTACCCCATCTTCAGAACCACCACCCATGCCATCGCCATTACTGCGTAAATTAGGAAATGAACGGTAATCCGCTGATATGATGGGGGAAGAGTCAAGGAAATGATGAATACAATTACGGGTACGGCTAAATACGGTATTAATCCCCTGATAAATTCGTTGAGTCTATTAAATGCCAAAATAAACCCTCCTTACCTCTTCTATTTTCTCAAGCTCTTCGACTCCACCACTAAACATGAACTGATGGTTTAAAACGAAGTACACTTTGTCGAAATGCTCCTTAAAGTTCAGAACAGCAGAAATTCCCTGCTCGGAGATTATGATGGTTCTGCCGGTCTCTTTTATCTCCAATAGAGTAGAATATATAGCTTCCACAACCTTTGGAGCTAGGCCCAGCGAGGGCTCATCCAGAAGTAAGATTCTGGGATTTGTAGCAAGCCCTCTAGCAATCGCAAGCATTCTTTGCTCTCCACCACTTAAAGTTCCTGCCATTTGCCCTTTCCTGTCTTTTAGTACTGGAAATAGTTTGAAAATATTCTCGAGTATCTCATGCCTTTTTTTTCTCGGAATTCCGGCAATATGAAACCCGAGTTTCAGGTTCTCTTCAACTGTCATCTCTGGAAAGTTGGCTTTGCCCTCAGGAACAAGAACAACTCCTTTTCTAATTATTTCAGGTGCTTTAAGCTGGGAGATGTCTTCATCATCGAGAATTACACTGCATATTGCTGGTCGTATGGCCCCCGAGATAATCTTTAAAAACGTAGATTTACCACCCCCATTTGGACCAATTATTGCAACAAGAGTGTTATCTTCGGCAATGAACTGATAATGAGAAGTATAACTGCAAGATGTGACACTAAGCAATGGTCTCACCCCCCAAGCCACGAATTTTCCCAAGATATGCCTCTATCACCTCATTATTCCTCAAGATCTCATCAGGGGCACCTTCAGCAATCTTGTTCCCCCAATTCAAAACAACAATTCTGTCGACTTCCACAAGTCTGAACATCGCCCTCAAAACGTGCTCTATCCAGAATACTGTAATTTCCAACTCGTTTCTGAGCATATTTATGAGATTTGCAAGCCTGCTCTGCTCTTTTTCCATTAGCCCCGCCATAATTTCATCAAGCAATACTAGTTTTGGATTGGCTGCAATAGCTCTGGCAAGTTCTAGAAGCCTTTTTTCACCATCTTTCAATTTGGAAACGGGTGTTTGTGCTCTGTCTTTTAACCCGACAATCTCCAGTGCTTCAATGGCAGCATCACTTGCTATGTGGTAGTTCATTTTAAAATGCGGTAGGGATGCGATCATTGTGTTTTCGAGAACATTGAGACTATCGATAACTCTTACTTCTTGGAAAGTTCTGGTAATTCCGGAAAGGGATATCACTTCTGGCTGCAGCCCTTCAATTCGTTTCCCGCTGAATATGACGGCTCCACTATCTGGCTTGATCAAACCGCTCACAATGTTGAAGAGTGTGGTTTTTCCACTACCGTTTGGACCAATAAGACCAACTATTTCGTCCTTTTCAATAGAAAGGGATACGTTATTGAGAGCTTTTATTCCTCCGAAGTTTTTGGAAATATTTTTGATTTCTAACATCTTAACCCCTCCCGAGAAGACCTTTTGGTCGGAGAACAAGAATGGCGACAAGGAGAGAGTACACGATGAATAAGTTGAGGCTGGGACCAATGGTATAACCTATCAATACATCAAGCAGGCCAAGAACCAATCCACCAACAAGGCTACCAAGAGGGTTACCAACACCTCCAATAACTGTAATAACAAAAGCGAGAATTACGTAGGTAACACCCATAAACGGACTAATCTCAACGATCACGCTTATTAATACCCCGGAGATACCCGCAATTGCAGAAGAAAGGATAAATGACATGGCAAAAATTGATTTGATGTTGAGACCGAGAACCGCTGCGAGATCTGGATCTTGAATTACACTCCGCATCGAGATTCCGAAATCTGTTTTGAAAAGCAAAATATACAATATAGTAACAAGCAGGGCAGCAATGATCATAACGATAAGCCTGTTGAGCGTTACTGTTACCGCACCGATTGGAACAACATTGTCGAAATACGTATAAGCTTTAGATTGTGCAGACCAAAAAAGTGTCATAAACCCCTGAAGCGTTATGGACAGACCAAATGTTATTATGACTCCCCAGACCTCTATATACTCTACGTTTCTCGTCTCTAACAGGGGTTTGAATAATAATAAATAGATGGGATAACTTATGGCTGCGAGAATCGCACCAGCGAAAAGCATTGTTATGGGGGGTGGGATAGAGTAGAGAGTATAAAACCAAAAGGCTATGTAACCCCCAAGAGCAATGAGTTCTCCATAAGCTACGTTTATAATCCTTGTTGAGCTATAGAGCAGATTGAATCCCAAAGAGATGAGCGTATAAACTAAGCCTAGCTGGATGGTTGAAAAAACGATATAAAAAAATGTAGAGGAGTCCATAATTCATCACCGAGGCCATTGTGGTTTTGGATATTCGAGGTCTGCTAAAGGCAAGTTTGCGGGTTCGAGATTTGGATAAATTCCCCTCAATACGTAAACTGGTCTTAATTCTCCCTTTTGCCACTGTTCTAGAACTATGAGTGATTTGGTATTTACTTGGTTTTCGAATTTAACCTCTCCGAATGGTGTGGAGAAGGTTTCGCTGGCAAGAACTTTCTGTATCTTTACCGGATCAAGAGAGCCTGCTTTCTCGATCGCCTGTTGAAGAGTTATAGCACTTAGCCATGCAAGCCCAAGAGCGTGAGATGGCGGATTGTGCCCGTATTTTTGGACATATAGGTCATAAAGCTCCTTAGCTTCCGGATAGAAGTCTGGATGCCAGTTGTTGATGGCAATTATTCCTTCTTTCGTTGCGTCATCGAATTTTTGTTCGAAAGCAAGGATTTGCCCGCCAACACCGAGCATAAATATTTTCGGATTGATGTTGAGCTCTTTCATCTGAGCAGTAACAAGCATTGCATCCGCTGGATAAGAATGGACTATCACGACATCAGGATTCGTTTCCTTTACCTTTAATAGCAGACCCTTCAAATCTTTGGTTCCAAACGGATAACCCTCGAAGACAACAACTTCTCCAATCCCTCGCTCTTCGATAAACTTCTTGTTCCACTTGGCGTTTGCTACGGTAAAGTCTGACTGTACATACAGTATAGCGATTTTGTTTACATCTTCCTTGAACTGCTCGACAAACATAGTATACGCCAAAGCAGAGGTTTGAGGCGTGGGCCAAGTGAAAAACATATACTTGGTTCCTAGCTCGTTTATCTTGTTGATATCGACTCCAGCTGTATTTCCTACAACAGGTATCTTGTATTTCTCTATAACAGGAACTATGCCGAGGTGTATGAACGTTCCCCATGGGGCCAATAGCAAATCGACTTTGTCTTCCAGAATGAGCTTTTCATACAGACTTTTAGCTCTTGCGGGTTCAGAAGCATCGTCGTAGTATACAAACTCAACTGGTAACTTCTTTCCATACTCGGGAATGTAAATTCCACCTTTGCTGTTAACCCATTCCCTCCATACTTCATATGCTCGATATTGCTCTGTTCCGGCTCCAGCTCCAGGGCCAGAGAGAGATACAGTAAATCCAATTTTTATACTCTCTTTTGTTGGCTTTTGCGGAGTTTGTGTGGTTTGTTGGGTACATTCCATGGCTACTACTACTGCCAATAGGGCCAAAACTAATACCAGCAGAAATCTTTTATCCAATATGCGCACCTCCTTTTGTATGTCTGTCCATTGATACTCTTTATTAGGGTGTTAATATTCTTAATCAATAAACATGTGAAATCTACCGTCATCATTCTCATTTGTATGTAATGTTATGGAAAGGTTTAAGATGATAGAAGTGTGGCTATTAATTATGGAAAAACAAGTGAGGTTGGGCACGTACATTTCTAAAGAAACATACAATATGCTCCGCGACTTAACTGAAGAATATGGAACTCAATCGAGAGTTATTGATGTAGCATTAAAGCTTCTTTACGAAATTCACCGTAGAAATCTGAATGCCAAAAAAATAATTACAAGGGAGAGTCTGATTGAAAACTTTGATTGTGTTGTTATAACTCGAAGCAATTTGGAGAACTTCATAAGAAAAGAACCAGAAAAATTCTACGAGGAAGACTTCATAGATGCAATGGTTCGCTTTACATTAAATGTTGATGTTGAAAAGGCCCAGATCTTTGATCTAGTTAGAGTTTTGGATGATATTTATGTAAAAGCAGCGAAATGGTTCAGCAACATTATTGTGGATGAAAAGAACGATGGTTACGAGATGACATTTACTCACATATCTGATTTAAATTATAGCAACTTCTTTGCCACATACTTCAAAAACTTCCTCACCAGATTTGGATATATAATTACAGGAGAAAGTATTTCCAGCAAGTTCTTTTCCATTGCTGTGAAAGCTTGAGAATTAGGTTTTCAGTAAATTTTAATTTCACAATTCACATAAGATTTTGACGAGAAAAAACAATAATACCAGTCATTGGGATTCCTCACCTAGA
This sequence comes from Geoglobus acetivorans, assembly GCF_039641995.1. NCBI lineage: Archaea > Methanobacteriati > Methanobacteriota > Archaeoglobi > Archaeoglobales > Archaeoglobaceae > Geoglobus > Geoglobus acetivorans. The sequence continues at coordinate 1,636,812 of NZ_CP087714.1, forward strand.
GTATTACCTTTTTAGCTTAAATACAACCTTTACTGACCCCTGCAGCGGATTTTGATTAGTACATTAGGGCCCTTACCAAACTAACCCTTAGCCAGCCTCTGCAACACCTTCTTTTCTCTAAAACCCATTGCAACAACCACGCCAACCAAAAGGACATTCAAAGCTGCGAACTTATAGACTGATCCTATTGTGTAGCGGTGCAATTTCTGCAATCCGAGTGATTTGGCCGGCTTGAACACATCCTCAATAGTTGATCTCTTCGACTTGAAACTCTGCCAGTTTTTAAGCAAACTCATCAATCTTTTCTTCAAACCCTTAAACAGCTTCGTCTCATTCTTCAACTTCTTGGAATCAAAAATACTCAATGGGTAGCTCAGCAATCCGTTTAATCTTTCAACATCAAAGTTGCTTCGATGATAAAATCGTAATTTCTATTCCAGATGGAAGAAATCCATACGTTTACTTAAGAAACTGGATTAAAGGAGAGCTCAGAAGGAAACTTGAGGAGTATCTCAGCGAATATTCATCTCTCATGAACGTCCGCTTCAACAGATTCTTTATCAAGGCTCACAAAAGCAAGTGGGGTAGCTGCTCTGCAAGGAAAAACCTGAACTTCAACATCAAACTTGCTGCTCTGCCTGAGGAGCTTGTTAAATACGTGGTTGTACACGAGCTAACCCATCTGATTGAAAGAAAGCACAACAGATACTTCTGGCTGAAGGTTTCCAGATTCTGCCCAGATTACAATGAAAAAGAGAAGATGCTTGCCAAATACTGGTTTGTGGTTCATAGCAACAAACTCTGGCTTAAACTGCTTGAGAAGTAGTAGGTACTACTAAAGTCCGAGAAAAACGTTGATATATCTCTTCTGACTGAAATATGGCTGTTATGTCAAGAAGAGGAATCCTTGATAGATATTTGAGGGTAAAAAGGGAAAAGGGTTTGATGGCTGCACTCGACCAGCTTGATAGAGATAAGGATTTGCTTTCAAGGTCAACATATTACTGGGTAAGAAAGAAGTTGGCTGGAGATGGGCCAGCAATATATCAAATTGACGAAGAGACTGCAGTGGAAGTACACTCCAAGGAGATTGCCGAAGCTCTTGATGTTGTCTCTGCAACCACAGTAAAGGCGATTCTCGACCACTTGAAAGAATTGGAAAAAGATGGAGTGGATATCAAATTACATCTCAGGGAAAATTACTGGATTTACGAGCTAATTGAGAACATGGCACTGAATGGAGCTCTTGCTGCGTTTGAGTATCTTGGCTATGTGAAGTACGTGTCAATGGAAGAGATAAATCAGCTGAACGAGTGAATGTCCAAAAATTGAGTCCAGCAACTTTCTAAACTGCCTGAGTTATTTTCCAATTGGATTCCAAAGAATGTCCAAATTATTTCCAGAGCTGTGAGTCGGGATTTTCTGAATAAACCATCCAGCATTTTCACCTTATGGCACTTTCTTTATTTTTGCACTCAGCACTTTCTGTAGGTTGTTTAATTGGTGTTCAAATTTGTTCAGCAAGTTTCCAGAATCATTCCGAAGAATTACAATTTCGGTCCAATGAGAGTTAGACTACTGAAAATTCTCAAAGTATCTAAGCTGTTTAAAACATTCTGTGTAGAGTTCAGCTCGCCCAAGCCTGAAGATCTCAATCTGAGAAAGTCTCTTTTGACAGTACCAGCAGTAGATTTGAAGCGATAAACGACTCAATATTCCGAACAACCTTAACTTCAAAATACTAACTGTTTTCATTTTACCTTTTCCACCCTGTAGGATTTCACCAAGCCCAACAATCTCATTGCTTTAACAGCTCCAAGAAAGACATGTGGGTTGTTTGTTTTAAATTCTCTGAGTACTTGATATGCCTTCTCACTTACAGTAACCATAAACCTGTAGCCTTGAACCTCGAATTCAGAGTTCCAGAACATTGAGGGTTTTAGTGGGCAGGATTTCTGATGAGCTCTTAAGGCTTGTCTGTTCTTGAACCATTTTTTGCAATACAGACATTGTCTCATCACAAAATCTCTGGAGTCAGTAATATATTACAATTTCTGATGAAAAAGCTTGGATTGAGAAAAGAAGAAACTGTGACAGTAGTAGGTGCTACTAAAGATAGAAAAACTTAAAGAAATCGCAAATTAATGCGGGGGGCGGGATTTGAACCCGCGGACCCCTCCGGGACAGGGTCTTAAGGCTGAATTCAAATCTTCCAATTCCCCATTTAGCGCCTTGATTATAGCCCATTCCAGTAACTGAGATAGGTTGAATTTTCGTTTAGCTTTTTCGATAAGCTCAGCGTCAACATAGAGCGAAGTTCTCTTCTTCATTTTTTAACACCACGAAATTATTTATATAAACAAATGTAGATCACCAGCTGTAGCTATCAACAAGATTTCCAGTCGAATCATAGAGATATGCAGTATCCCCACCATTGTTCCATATCGCTCTGCCATATCCCCAGTAGAGTTTTCCTGTACTGTCGACACCATTGCCGCTGTAGATGTAGAGCGTTTCTCCGGAGTTCATGGTATAAGGTGGGAATACGTATTTGTGACCTGCATCATCCTCAAGAACCCACCCTGCAAGATTCACAGAGCTGGAACACGAGTTCTTCAGAACAACATACTCTCCGTTCGGATTTTCGTTGTCATTACCAGGAGCGTCGTAATTGACATTGAGAATGTAAACACAGGTTCCAGAAGTTGAGGTTTCAGTCGGGGCTGGAGTGGGTGTGGTAACTGCACAAGCTCCCCACAAACCGACACCGTTACTAATCGCAGAATCCTGATAGCTGACGTATTCGCTTTCTTTCTCAAACGTTCCCTCAACATACACTCTCGCATATCCCTGCTTCACGAGTTCGGCTGTGAAGTCCGTATTCTCGTCCGGGTAATAGACATAGGTAAGAAGTCTTCCGTAGTATCCCCTCATCCCTGCCAGAGAGTCGAACTCAATCCAGACATACTTTCCATAAAGCTTCTGGGTGAATTGTTTTGCATTCTGCCCCCATTGAGCGAGACATTCAAGATCTGTTATGTCACCATATTCTCCAGCCTTGTTTTTGCTTGCCGTAGTCTCAGGGGTGTCAACACCGAGCATTCTCACTCTCTCAACCGTTCCATCAGGAAGTTTGACATCAATCGTATCGCCATCTATAACATCCACAACCAGAACTTTGTATTTCACACCATATTCAAATTCAAACGGTGTTGGGGTTGTAGTGGGCTGCATTGGGGTTGGAGATGGTGTGGCTTGCGGTGTCTCCATTGGAGTGTTGGTCATCATTGGAGTTGGCGTCATTGCTGGAGTAGGTGTGGACGTTGGGCTGTGCATCGGGGTAACTGTTGGCGTGGGTGTCGGTGTTGGCCCGACTTCCTCGACCTCTCCAGAACATCCTGCAAAAAGCAGGGCAAGCAGGATTGTGATAAGAACGAACTTCCGCAATCAAACCACCTTAACTAAATATATAGCTCTCAACCCAGCCAATAATTTCGTTTGCCTTATCTTCAGATAACCCATAAGTAAGTGAGATCTCTTTTAAAATCGTATTCCTGTCAAAATCAAGCTCAAAATACATTCTCTGCACGTCAATCATTATCTGTCTGAGTGTTTCTTTGTCAATCTCTTCCTCAATGTGTTCAATCTCATCAACTTTCTTGATCTCAGCTTCAAGCAGTATCAGCTCATATTTGACTTTATCGAGAATCAGATCAACGTATTCTTCAGCAATCCCGAACACGTCAACAATGTATTCTCTGACCTCGTCAAGCTGGACTGGGTGAATCTCAGATTCAAAGAGAAGCTTTGCAATTCTGGAGACGAGTTCCTCTTCATCGATGATCTCTTCAATCACTGCGTTTTTCAGAACATACGTGTAAAACTCCCCAAAATCATCGAACCATCTACGTTCAACATATCTGACCCTGATGTTCATCCACTTGCGGGGTTTTGTGAGTGGGATAGGGAGGAACATTATATCTTCTCAAGGAGCTTCTGCTTCTTCGCCTCGTATTCCTCAGCGGTGATAATTCCAGCATCGAGAAGCTCCTTAAGTTTCTTGAGCTGTTCAATAGGATCCTCTGAAACCGATGCCGAGGTGGTGACTGGAGTTGTCACCTGCACAGATTTTGTTACAAGCTCTTTTGGCTTTCTAATTTCCCACTCTTCACCAATCAAACCCTTCTTTTTCTTAATGGTAACTGGCTCAACAGCGATCGCATTAAGAGCATCCCTTATAGCCACAATAGCATCCTGAGCCTCGCTTTTATCCATCCAGCTCAGCTTGATCTCATCTCCTTCCTCACTGTTGAGGATGAACTCGGCACCAATCTTTCCCTTCCGGTAATATGCAACTTCAAGCTTCTCATACGGGACAGCCTGAATATCGTATCTACCGAGGAGTTTCTGATCAAGATAAATTACTCTCCGGTTGGTAACTGCCAGAAACTTCGGTTTCAGCTCGGTTTTGAGCTTTTTCTTCACACAGTACAGAACCTCCTCCCCCGGATCAATAACTTCCAAAACCTCCTGTGGGACTTCAGACACATATAACACCCCCGAATTACTCAACCTCGCCCTCTCTTTCCTCAACCATCTGAGCGTTCCTTGTCCTCTCCTGGGCATCATCGGGAGGTCTTCTCAATTTGCCCTTCGCTTCGTAGTCCTTGTAGAGGTTGATCACTGCAATCTGCAAAAGCTGGGATATGGACTTGAAGTCGCCTGTGGACATGAGTTCTTCGAGAATTGCCCTTGTGTAGCCATCAAGCACCAATTGCGCTCTGTCTCCCCTGATCTCATATTTTTGCTTCTGTCTCATACCACATACACCATACATTACGCCATACTTTACGGCTCTCATACTGTATTCTATTACCAAAAAATTTAAATATTTTTATTACTCTATTACGTAACATGTTGTGTAATGAAGGATGTAATGAAAGCAACAACCTTCCAAGAGCAGGACGGAGATTGCAGGTTGTAATCACTGAAGCAGAATACGAGGCCTTCAAGGAGGCTCTGAAGAGATCTGGCAGATACCACAGCATGAGCGATGCACTCAGGGACTTCATCAGGGATTTCGTCGACGCACATGGCGTTACGCCTCGCTCGGCTGGTGTGGGTAAGGAAACTCCTGGGAATGTAGTGGAGGAGGTGAACAGCGATGCCTGACGAGCAGATTGTCAGACACGAACACTACAACTTCAGGGAGCAGGAGCTGAAAGTCACCCTGAAGAGAGGGACGAGGGGCGACTACGGCTGGGAGATCAGCTACAACGGCACGGACATCGAGGAGGTTCTTTCAAAGATTAAAGAGGCTGACGAGAAGCTGAGAGAGGCTTTTCTCGGAGGGGGAGAGTGATGCCATTCGCTCCAGTTCTCAAGAACGGGCTGGCAGTCATCAAGGTTGAAGCCAGAGAGGACATCCTTGAGAAACTGAAGCAGCTCAAACTCATCGAGGAGAGAGACGGGGAGTATTACCTGAGAAAAATCAGCAAATACAGGAGCAAAATTCTGAATCTGCTTGAAACAGAGAACCTGATGCTCACGATAACGATCAGGGACGGGTTCATTGTCTACTGTTTTGAAGATGACGTGGAGGCCTTCATGGCCGATGTTGACAGGCTTCTCGAAGAAGTGGAGGCGATATCATGATCTCAGTAAACTGTGCTGGTTGTTTTGAGGCTGGGTCCAACCTGGAGATCTTGACGGTGAAGAAACACAGGATGAGGCTGGATGACGCCAAAGAAATCATCGACGCCCTTGAAGGCATCGGCTACCACTTCTCACATTTTGAGGGTTCGTTGATGGTTTTCAAGAGAGGTGGGGAGTGAAATGATTCCATGCCCGTACTGTGAGGACAGAGAGTTCTCTACTCTCTACGGGCTTAAGAGACATGTAAATTCGGAACACACGGAGGTTTGCCCGGTCTGCAATGAGAAGTACAGGAATATCAAGAAGCACGCATACGAGATGGCTTACTGGGACAGAGACCACATGATTCTCTACGGTTTGCTCGGCAGGAAACACCAGAAGCTGAACGAGCTGCACAAGGAGTGCAGAGACATGGTGTATGAGCTGTTCTGCGGAGAGGTGTGTGGGGAATGACTCCCGTTGCAATTCCAATCGATGAGAAGTTCATCACGGATGCCTGCTATTACGCATTCAAAACCGTAACATGCTCTTTCGATAACGCAATGAAGCCCCGCTTTGGGAACGGTGGTCTGATAAAACACCTGATAGGCAAAATAGGTGAGACTGCTTTCTTCAGATTCTGCCTTGAAAACGGAATTGCTGTCAAGCACGCCCCATTCAGAAACGATTATTCGGAAATCAATGGAAATGACGACTTCATCATTAGCATCCTGGGCCACGACTTCAGGGTTGAGATAAAGACTGCAACCATAAGGAATCCGACGAACCCTGACGAAAAGCTCGTCCTCTTCTACAACCGGGACCAGTATAAGGCCCAGGAAGATCACGATTACATTGTTGTTTTTGCAGGAGTGAACAAGGAGGTTACCCAGATCGCCCTTCTCGGCTGGATCCATGCTTCAGAAATCAGGAACTTTAGCATCTGGACGAAGAACATGAAGGCTCCTGCATACGCAATCCCGCAGAGCAGGCTGAAGGACATGAAAAAGCTTGCCGATGCGGAGGTCTGGGGATGATTCTCCTGATCAGCTTTGCAGTCTTCTATCTCACTGTCGGTCTCCTGATTTATCTCGACTTCATCAACACGGAGAAATGGGCATTGACTGACAGAAAAGATTACGTGGCATATTTTTTGCTTATTGTGTTTTTCTGGCTAATAATTCTGATTTTAACACTTCTGGACGAGGTGAGAAAATGATAGAGGTTGAGCTGAATGGTGATGATCTGAAAAAGCTCGTTAAGGGTTTGAGCCTCCTCGTGACCGAGGCAAAGTGGCGCTTCAACGAGTATGGCCTGAAGGTCGTCGCTGTTGACCCTGCGAACGTTGCGATGATCATCACATCCATTCAGGCAGATAACTTTGACATCTACAGCATATCGGACGAGGAGGTCGTGATAGGGGTCGACATCAACAGAGTGAATGAAATCACGAAGAATATCCCCCGGGGAGAGACTGTCTCCATAACGGCAGATGTGGCCACGCTCAAAATAGGGTTTGGGAAGCTCGAGTACAGTGTCGCACTGATAGATCCAGCTGCGGTAAGGAAAGCTCCGAAGGTGCCAAATCTGGACTTCAAAGCTGAGGTCGTTCTCGATCCAGCTGAGTTCAAGAGAGCTATTGAGCTGGCTGTGAAGATCTCCGAGCATGCGGTTCTCGAGGTGAAGGACGGCGAGTTCGTGATCTCAGCCGAAGGCGACATCGAATCGATCCAGATCAGGTTTGACGGTAGCAATCTGATCAGTCTTGAGGGTGGCAATGCGAGGAGCATGTTCGGTGCTGAGTACCTGCAGATGTTCTCGAAGGTTGCCGACAAAGACGACGAGCTGCACATCCACCTCGGGACAGATTTCCCCGGGAAGTTCAGCTTCGTCAGCGACTCCTGCAGGGTGGAGTACATTCTCGCCCCGAGGCTCGAGCAGGGGGTGTACTGATGACCTACGTTACCCTCAAGTCGGTTTCAGCAGAGGATGCACTGAACGGAAGGAAGATCAGGGCCAAACTCGAGGGCAATGGTTCTGCGAAGGTCACCATTACGATTCAGGCCGAGAAGAAGGAATACCTCAAGGAAATTCTGAAAACGCTGAAGAGAGGTGCAGTTTTTGAGCTTAAGCTTGAGCTAATTGGCTCGCTTGACGATAAGACTCTCGACGATTTTTTGGATTTTAAGGAGGGGTAGTATGGAGGATAAGTTGAGTGAGCTGGTTATTGAGGAAAACAAGGAGGACAAGTTTGGATGCAACAGCTGCAAGTACTATGCTACAGCAAATCTGAATGGAGATAAGCAGGTATGCCTTGCGACGGGAGAGATAATCCCACTTGACTTCTTGGAAAGCTGCCCATTAAAAGATGAGCAGATACAGAAAGAGATCACACACGAAGAGATAACGAAGTACGGAGCGATGCTTGAAGAAGCAGTTCAAATCCTGCGAAAGATAAGTGACGAGCTGTCGAAAATCAGTTACTCCCTATCGAGAGAGGATCTTGAAGCATTAATTTATGGAAAAACAAAGTTGAGAAAGAGAGATATCAACGCTGTTCTCAACGCAATCGAGAGGGCGAAGAACGCAAACGAAGAGTACGCTCTCAGAAAGTTCATAGCGGCGATGGGGGAGGTCAGGCTCAGAGATGTTGTAACTGTTCTCGATGAGATTGAGAGACTGAACAGGAAATACGGCAGACAAAACAATGAGGGGGCTGATGAACAATGATCGTCAGGCTTGGCGATCTGGAGTTCGAAATTCTCAGCGAGAACGATGTCGTGCTGTTCGGAAAGCTCGTGAGAGTACTGAGAGAGGATGACGAAGGAGAGCCGTCATCGATTGTTAAGCCATCGGATAACAGAGATAAGAACCTCGAGGAGGTAGAGGAAAGAGAGGAGGAAGACAGAAAAGAGGAGGACTCGTCCGGATTCATCAACGCCGGATTCTTCAAATACATCGTGAAGGACAACATCCTGAAGATCCGAACTGCAAAGAAAACGAGGCAGTATGACTACGAGAAGGTCAGAAAGCTGTACGATTCTCTTCCGGAGGAGTCCACTTACGAGGATCTTCTCGATGCCGCAGCCAGAGTCGGACTGAAGATCATGAGATCCGATGCGTATGCGCTCATGCACTTCTTCTCACGTTACGTGGACTTCGATGCCGAGCTGATCCCCGGAGGGAGAGGACGAGGAAACAGAACCAGGCTCGTGAAGGTCGGCTCACAGGACACAAACAACCTCAGGAGCATGCTCGAGCTTGAGAAGAGCGTGATCGGGGTTACGAACAGTGAGGACGTGGAGGAGGTCGAGGGCTGATGGAGCTACTGATGCATAATTTCTCAGGAATTTCTTGCTCTCGATGTGGTGCTAAAATCAAGAAATACGAAGTCTACTATGCTAACGAGAAGAAAGAGCCACTTTGCTTGAATTGTGCCAAGGAGGTTGATGCCTAATGTACGCTGCATATTACTGTACTGAAAACTGTGATGGAAAACCTTGTATTGTTGTCTATCCAGAGGATGTTCCTCCAACTCCGAAAAGCTGTCTCATTGGTTCATCTAACGCAGAATGGGAACACTTGACAGGATTAAAGTCACTCGACAAGTTCGTAGATGAAGCTCTTGATAGAATTGATGAATTGATGAGTGACGAGGAGGTCTGAGCCATGCCAATCATTTACGATTCTTTTGTAGTTCCTGGAAACTGCAGAGGTTGCGGTACTAATACGAACTGGCACATCAACGGGGACTATCCGCTTTGTCCAAAGTGCATGCGTGAACTCGTATGTGAGGTCGAAAACCTGGTAGAGAGAGGATTTCTGAATTTTGATGGTGGTGCCTGATGACTAAGCTGATCTCAGAGCTTGGACAGATCTTTACAGAATGTCTCGAAATTGCACGGAAGAAGAACAGAGATTACGCCGGTAATCGCTCACCCTTCCACAATTTCATGCTCTGTGAGACTCTCGGAATCTGCAGCCTCGAGGAGGGAATACTGGTTAGGATGACCGATAAGATGTCGAGAATTGCCAACCTGCTCAAGAAAGAAGCTGATGTCAGGGAAGAATCGATAGAGGACACACTGAAGGACCTGATAAACTACTCGGCGATTCTGGTAGCATATCTCAGAACAAAGAGGGAGAACAATGATTGAGGTCATAAGAGTAACAGAACTCCAGAACAAGCGAAAATCAATAGAAGTAATCTGCCCGAAATGCGGAAATCCGGGAAGGCTCAGGATGTCGAGGGCAAACATCTTCGGAGACATCAAGTTCAGGGTTATACATGGGAGAGAATACAGGCAGAGAGTTTGCAGCTTCGGACTGAATTCTGAGGAGTACGATGGGCTTTATGAAGTCTTCATGTCTGTCAAGGGTGAAGAGATATGAAGTATGTTACGTTAACACACATGTTAACAGAGTTTGTTAACAACTTGTTTACATTGTTAACAAAATCTCCGAAGATATCCCATGAAGATGCCCATTTTAATTATGCTTCTGAGGTGATAAAAAACCAGGGAAATTATCTCAGAATTCCATTAAACAAGATTATAATTTAATTTAATCTATTTGGAAAATAAAAATTTAGGAGGGAGATAAAAATATGGTTAGTGTGGAGAAGGAGAAAAATCCAGAAAAATCCTCGCAGCAGTTAACACACACTCTCGCAGAATCTGTTAACAAAACAAAATCTGTTAACAAAATGTTAACAAAATCAGGATTCAAATCTGAACTTCAGAGAGTAAGAAGAGATCAGCTCGAAAAGCTCAATCTGATAGCAGATAAGTACAGCAGGAAGAGCTTTCCTGAGGTTATTGATCTGCTTCTCTTCTGCTATGACTTTCTTGAGGGAATTGCAGACAGGTATAATCTACCAGGGGTAGCTGCCACCACTGACTTCCTCGAGAAGTATCTGCCTAAAAGCGATTTTGAGATCATAAGCTCAGGGGTCATAAAGCTGCTTGACGATCTCGGAATTGATGGGAAAGATAGAGCAGTTCTGGAGCAGGAGATGATAAGCATCCTGAAGAACGTGAAGATTGACAGGAAGTCTGCTCTTGAGGTTCTGAAGCCTCTTCTGGTTATCGGGAGGAAATAGCATGCAGCTGCAGGTAAGTCTGGATGCGAATTTCAGAGCCATCACGAGGAAGAGAAAAATAATGCTTTTTGTTAAGGGAAAGCTCAGCCCGTTCGCACTCAGCATAGGACAGTGCATACCTCACGAGGACTACGGCTACCTGATCTGCGACTGGCACAGGGGCAGGAGAATTCTGTTCATCAATTCAGAGAGCAACTTCGTAATTGTCAGGGCTGAAGGGACGTGCATGGACTGCAGCAAAAAGAGCAGAACAGGACACATGGCCAAATACAGGAGGTGCTGGGCTGACAGATTCTACCTTATTCTCGAGGATGACATCCACGAGACCGTGGAGGAGAAACTTAGGGAGCTGAAAGAGAGACATGAGGTTAAGGTTCTGGAGGAAAGTGTATGGATACTGTTCAGTCCAAGCTGAACTGGGATTTTTCAAGCCCAAAACCAAGAAAGCCAGTTCGCTGCAGAGCGTGCAAGTATTCGGAGTATGTGGGGGTGAAGCACAACCCACAGTCCAGAATAATGTTGCACTCTGAATACCAGATATTCAGATGCAAGAATCCAGATTCTCCAAACTTCGGCAGGCATGTTAGTGAAGAGGATATGTGTCACGAGGGAGATGAGCTGGACTACATAAAATCAAAAGATGATCGCTGCCGAGTGTGTGGTAGGGAAACTAACGCTCCACCATTCTGCGGACCTTCGCATTACCACATTTACCTCGATGAGCTGAGAAGGTGTGAGAACTGCGGGTACCTTGATGGAGGTGAATGTCCACTCGGCAACGAACCTGACGATTGCAGCGATTTCAGAGCTAAAGACCTCTGCAAATTCATTCAGCGATTTATAGACGATTATCGACCGTTATGGGACAGAGTAGTCTGGAAGGATGAACTTCGTAAGTACATGGGACCAAAATGGGCAAGAGTAAGGCGAGGGGCAGTGGTCAGGCTCATAGCTGTCGTGAACGGGAAGATCGGGGTTTTCAGGTATAAGAGTGAAGTGGTCTGGTGTCCGGTGAGGTTGCTGCATAATATAGAAAAACATAAATAGATAGTTTTTTATACTAAAAATTTAAGACATAATATTATGGTGGCAGACTACGCCGTGTTTGCACTGCTGCTAATGACATTAGTGTTAACAGCTATAAGAAAGTACGTAGAACTGAAAAAAGACATGGTTCTGAAAAATAACAAATTCTTCAAGGAGATATCGTGAAGAGATATCCTCAGATTCCAAGTGGCTTAAGAAAGAAGGAATAGACCAAAAGCAAGTATAATGAATAATGAATGCTTTCAAAATTATCGAGCCAGTGTGGGGTCAACTCTCGACCCGTGGTGGGCCCCCCATGTAGTACTGTTAATCATAATATATGAGGTGATTAAAATGACAGAAATGATGGAGATCGAAGTGAAAGTAAGTCTATTGACATTCGGGGGTGCCCTACAGGCGGGGTGTTAAGTCGGCACCCCCACTTGTACAATCTGGAGGCTCGCCATGGGGTGAGAAGGAGCCCACCTGTAGGGCACACGGGGGTTCGAGTCCCCCACCCCGCACTCTTATTTATATTGTTTTCAAAGATTTCTCAGAAATTGGCAGTTCGGGTTTTTCAATCTCCACCTCCAAACTTCACTCCAAATAAAATCATTGCGATAATGAAAGCAAGCAGGATCGTGAATCTAAACGGCTCAAATGGAGGGCGAACTGCAAGAAGAAGCAAGGCCCCTACTACAACCATAACCGCAAACGCTAATGCAGCACGAATTCCACCGTCCATGTTTTTAAATCCCTCAAACTATTATTTTTTTACTTTCACTCCACGCCCAACGATTAAATACTCCAAATTATGATAGTATCTGATATGCCTCCGGACAGAGACGAGAGAATTGAAAGAATGTATAGGGAGAAGCAGGAGAGGATAGCGAGGCAGATCGCCCTCAGGGAGGCAAGAGAAACCGTAGCCTTATGGGCAGCTGCACCGCTCAAAGACCCCTCGGTTGTAGCTGCCAAGGTCATTGAGATTGCGGACGAGTATCTGAAGTGGTTGAAGAAAGAGTAGGAAAATGAGACGGAATAATTAAACTAATTAAAGTATCTCGCTTGATAAGTGTGGGGTTTTGTTTGGGAATGAATGTAGAGTATAATACCAAACTATTTAAAGCAACACACGAAAATCTGGATAATATGAGAGGTGGAGTACTCCCATACCGAAGAGAGACGATAAAGTACAAGGAACTGACTGTCACACTCGAACCCAATGGGTGTGTATTGTTCTATGATGATCATTGGTTGAGCAAGGAGATAAGGGGAGCATGCAATGAGAATGGTAGACTTAAATATTATAAGTTCAAACTTTAATTTTTATTTTTATTATTTTAAGTATCAATTATCAGTTCGAGCAGTGTAGATTGTTGTTTTAAAGTCATCCGCAACAAACGAAACCATGCGTAACGGCATAACGGATCCTCGCTGCAAGATATGCAAATCCGAACACCTCGAAGAAATCAACCAGATGCTCATCGAAGGTCGCCCTTACTCTGAAATCATCACTAAATTCCCGGATCTCAAGCTCAACAAGACGAATCTCACGAGGCACAAGAATCACTTCAATTTTGTCAGGGCTGGGGTGGAGAAATACGAGAAGTTGAAGCAGCAGCTCGAGGAGGGGGCAGACAGAGTCGTGGATGAGCTGAAAGCTCTCGACGCAACGATAGCGAGAATGCAGGAGTACGTTCTCACGATCGACCCTGAAAAGAAGCCCCGTAGCCTCGAAGTTTGTGCCAACACAATGCTCAGGGCGATAAAGCTCAAGCACGAGATAGCCGGCAACATAGAGGATCCAACCTCTAAACTTCTCGCACTCTTCGAGGAGGCACTGAAGGAGGATGAATGAGCTTATCTCCGAACTCTCAAGAGACAGGAAGAAGCTGAAAAAAGCCATCAAGGACCCAGTTCTGTTCACCCAGATCTTTCTCAACCACAGGCCCCATCCAGCACAGGAGCAAATCCTGCGAGACAAACGCCAGTTCATCACCATCGTCGCCGGCAGACGTTTCGGCAAGACGAAGGCGATGTCATTCTCTGCGATCCACTACGCCGTGACCCACCCAGGGTCCATCCAGTTCATTCTTGCCCCTTCATACAACCAGGCAAACATAATGTTCTGGGAGACTACGAGCCTGCTGTCAAAATCCATCCTCGTCCATCTGGTCGAGAGGGTTTACAAGACTCCGTTCAGCCGAATAATCTTCAAAAACGGCAGCGAGATTCATGCGAGATCAACAACAAAACCGGAATACCTCAGGGGCCACAAGGCCCATCGTGTGATCCTCGACGAAGCCGCCTACATTCCGGATGATGTCGTCAGCCAGGTTGTCGAGCCGATGCTCGCAGACTACAACGGTTCCTGGATCAAGATCGGAACGCCGTTCGGCAAGAACCACTTCTACGACACTTACCTCAAGGGTCAGTCTGAGGAATTCCCGGATTACTCGAGCTATCGCTTTCCGTCAACGGCAAACCCCCACATAAGCCACGAGTTCATCGAGAAGAAGAAGCAAGAATACGGAGAGAACTCCATCATCTTCAGAACTGAATACCTTGCTGAATTCGTCGAGGACCAGAATGCGGTGTTCAGGTGGGAGGACATCCAGAAGAACGTGGCGAGCATCGAACTGCTTGACAGAGGACACCCTGCGAGGCGGTATGTCATCGGCTGTGATCTTGCGAAGTATCAGGACTACACGGTCATCGTCGTGCTGGATGTGACTGAAAAGCCGTTCAGGCTCGTCCACTTCCAGCGTTTCAACAGGAGGCCCTACGCAGAGACCATCATGAGGCTGAAGGAACTGTACAGGAGGTTCAACTCACCCAGGGTGCTGATCGACTCGTCGGGAGTTGGCGATCCCGTGCTTGAGGACCTGCAGAACATTGGGGCTGAGGGCTATGTCTTCACTTCCAAGTCCAAGGTCCAGCTCATCCAGAGGTTGCAGGCGGTGATCGAGAACGGTGAGGTGAAGTACCCATACATCGAGGAGCTGATCAAAGAGCTGCAGTTCTTTGAATACCAGCTGACAAGACAGGGTGTGAAGATGGAGGCTCGGCAAGGGTTCCATGATGACTGTGTGATAGCGCTGGCTCTCGCTGTCTGGGCGGCCGAGCAGTTCAGTGGAGGGTATATCAGCGTTGGTTATTCTCGGTTTTGACTGAATTTTTTGATCGAAGCGTACAAGAAGATAAAAAATGACAAAGAGAAGATCATAGCACCTGTGAACATACTAAAATCAGTGATTCCTCGATTATCGCTTTGGAGAGATAAACTGATTAAGAAGATCGAGAAGCCACCTGCAACTCCAGCAATATAATTTGAAATAAACTCCAATACAATATTTTCCAGTCTTTGCTTGAAGAGATAAACAATTGTTATAACTAAGAACGCCAATGAAATAACAAAATAAGTACTGGTAGGTATGTGATATGCTGGTATTACCATTGCCAAAATGATACCGAATGAAAGAACAATCCCAGCAAGAACTAACTCATTCACCATAGCACAATTTTTAGAAGTTTTATCTTATAAAGTCTGCTCTGCCAGACAACACCATGCTTAAAACAATACGCAAAGTGTCATCAATCTTCAAAACCAAATCAGCCGACTATCGGTCAGAGAGGATCCAGCTCTTCCCGTTTGCAAACCTCAGCAATAACCTTGCATTCAGCACAGGTGTCATAGGCAACTACCAGAACTACGAGGAAGCGTACTTCACGAGCATCGACGTTTCGACGGCGATTGACCTCATTGCCCATTTCGCCATAACGGAGTTCCAGTTCTCCGGATCCGAGCAGGATGTTAAGAAAGCTGAGACGTTCTCAAGGGAAATGAAGCTACGGACGAGACTGATAAACGACATCAGAACGATGCTTATCTACGGCAACGCCTACGAATACCTTGCTGACAGCGAGATAGGAATCGAGATGCAGTTTCTCAATCCGAAGAACGTTAAGGTCAGGATAGACGAGTATGGTGACATTGTCGCCTATGTCTATTCTGTGGCCGGAGAGGAAAACGATCTGCAGCCCGAGAGAGTCCTTCACTTCGCATACGGTAGAATCGGCAACTCACCCTACGGCTACAGTCTGATCCACCAGGTGTACAACCTCCTCAAGCTCAAACAGAAGCTCGAGCTGATGGCCGCAATTCTGTCCTACAAGATGGGACACCCACTCCTCCACGCCAAGGTGAAGAATCCGGCGATGATACCCGAAGTTGAGAAGGTCCTGCAGAACAGGGTCCAGACAAACTATGATGCGACGAACGTTGAAGACCAGATAGCCATAGTCAATCAGATTGTCACCGACGATGCTGTCGATCTGAACGCAATCAGCAGCCAGCTCGACCTGAGAGGGCTTGTTGAGATGATACAGTACTTGCAGGGGCAGATTGACAAGGCCCTCAAGGTTCCGAGGGTATTCTACGGCGAGCCTGAGGGAAGCAACAGAGCATCATCATATAATCAGCTTAAAACGTTCAGTCTGTTCTTGCAGTCTCTCAGATCTGCAATCAAGGAAGAGCTTGAGGCGAAGCTGTTCCCACTCCTCGGTCTCGATGTCGAAATAGAATTCGAGGAGATTGTAATCGAGGACGAGATGATCTGGGGTGAGCTTGCTGTAAAGCTCTACGAGGCTGGAATCATCGACACCAACGAGGCAAGAGACATTATCGGCTACCCTCCGCTTGAAGAAGAGCAGTGAAGAGATATGCCAGATTATCCAGTCGAACCAACGAAAACCAGAGTATTGAGGGATGAATATGCAAGGAAGTTGAAGAATCTCACAGAGTCTGCAAAATTTAAAGTTATCTCCGCTTTAGGTAACGGGGATGTCATCGAAGAGGCTAAAACGATAGTCGATCAGGAGATTGTTTCAAAGAGTGAGCCAATTGTCAGGAAGTATAATCAGAAGTTCTACCGCAAGGGAGGGGAGTTCGCAGGGAAACAGCTTAAGAAACATGGAATTGAAGTCGTTCTCACACCAGATGTCCTCGAGATCGTCGACCAGGACATAATCAACGAGCTGAACAACCTGACTCTCGACCTGATCAAGGGCCTTGGAGAGGACACGAAAAAGAGGCTCGCTTACGAACTGAGAACTGGTCTGCTTCAGGGTGAGTCCGTTCCAAAGCTCGCAAACCGTGTGAGATCTGTTTTCGACGCATCAAAAACGAGAGCTGAGATGATTGCAAGAACTGAATCGATCAGAGCGTTCAACACTGCAGCGATCCGGAGGTATGAAAGAGCTGGGATCAAGAAATACAGGTGGATCGTTGCCTGGGATGAGAGATTATGCTCCAAATGTGCGCCCCTGCATAACCAGGTTTTCAGAATAGGAGCCAACCCTCCTCCACCTCTCCACCCAAGGTGTAGATGCACGGTCATTCCTGTCCTTGAAAAGCCTGTTGAGGAAAAACCGAGCGAGATAATCAGAGAGATAACTGGCGACAGCGAGCTTGATGAAAAGATATCGAGAGCGCTTGCCGACTACGAAAAAATTCTCAATGAGGAGAGAAGCTTCAGCAGAGCATTAAACAAGTACATCAACGGAAGGGCAATCAGCGTTTCCGAGGCTGAAAAGAGAGGTAAAGAATACATCAAGTTTTTCGGCAAGGGAGGTCCGGAAGAGGTCAGGAGCTACATTCAGAACGTTCTGCCGTACAGGGTTAACAGCAAAGTTGTTGAGAGAGCCGGGAAGGTGAAGATAAGAACAACCGCAGGGAGGACATACAAGGGCCGGTATTACCACTCCAGAAGAGAGATCCAGATCAGCAAGCATTATGGCGAGAAGGAGAGAACGTTCATGCACGAGTACGGACACCATCTCGATCACACGCTCTATCTCGATGAAACGAGGAAGTTCTTTATTGCGAGGGTAAAAAAGCACGGATACAGGCTCGAAATGCTGAGAAAGCACGAGCAGTACAGCCACCTCGGTTTCGATATTTTCCACTTCGACGGATTCGACCACATAGACCCGTATGCTGGTAGAGTCTACCTCGGAACGTATGTGGACGAGCATTATAAAAGACTCAGGAAGCTCATCGATAACCCCAAACTCATCGAAACCGATCCAGACATAAGAAACAGCTTTCACACCGAGCTTTTGAGTGTTGGAATGGAATATTTCACGAGGGAGGAGCTGATGAAAGAGCTGTGGGAGAAGGACAGGGAGCTTTTCGGTTTCATTCTGTCTCTGCTTAGGGGAAAGTGATATATGGGTTGGAGGCTGAAATAGAATGATGGAATGGAAAATCGTGTTGAAGCACGAGAACGGGATTGACAGGGTTGAAATCGTGGGGATTGGAGAAGATCCTCACAGGCCAGTTGACATAATCACAACTTCCAGGGGACCGTTTGGTAAAAAGACTCTTGAAAAGATCCTCGAAGGAGTCAGGAGGGGGGTTCCGGTTATAATCCCTGCGTTCTCTGATAGGGATCTCTACGCTTATGCCTATCACGCTGGTAGGATTGCAGATGAAGACCCGAGATGGAATTACGAGTCGAACCTGCCTGAGATAACTGTTCCAGAAGAAGAGGATGGAGAGTTGTTGATTATTTAGTGCCTAAAGATTGTTTTTAGATTGTTTCGATGAGTGGCCCACTAAGATCCACACTACGATCCAACACATGAATGCGGATGTTAGAATTAAAATGGGTGACGAATTCTGACCAGAGGCTAAAGCCACAAATGAAGTATTTATTGCTACAGCAATCGCTGCACGTGTGTAATATGACTGTTCATGGAAGTATTCATAATGAAAACCATATCGGATCTCTGTTGGTGGTTGGTATCGTTTTATTTTAATCAAGAGGTATAGCACACTTCCGCTGTAAAATATATAGAAAACAGCTAAAGCTGGTCCGGATAATTGATTTAATAACTGATCCATACTCAAATAACATTCCAATTTTTTAAAGTCTTTTTTCTTTGGAGGAAACATGGAACTACTGATAGTAAAGAGCCTTCAGGTCAGCGACAGCGAGAAGAATGTTTACGTTGAGGGCTACGCTTCAGCAGCGGTCAAGGATCTCGACGACGAGATCATCACTGAAGAAGCACTGAAAACTGCAGCTGAGGAGCTGAAGCAGGAACCGTACAACAAGGTCTTCGTCAACCACAAGTACGACGACATCCCGATCGGAAAGATTGTAGATGCTGCGGTTAAGACTGTCGACGGAGTCAGAAAGCTCTGGATCAAGGTCGTGCTCAACAAAGCTCATCCGATGTTCGAAACCGTTTACAGGTCCCTCAAGGACGGTTTCCTCGATGCGTTCTCGATAGGCTTCAAGGCCCTTGAGAGAGCTGGAAACAAAATCAAGAGGTTGAAGATTCTCGAGGTGAGCCTCGTTGGCATTCCTGCCAATCCTGAAGCTGTTGTAGACACAGTTTACGAGAAGATGTTTAGGCCTTGTGAGGACGACATTCTCGTCAAGGGAGTAGTTCCTGGGCATCCGTGGAAGTACGGCAAAGATTCTCAGAACTCATGGAAGAAGCCATCTCTGAGCGACTTCACGGACAAGAGCTGGGACGAGCTTAGCGATTCTGAAAAAAGAAGCATAGCAGGACACTTTGCCTGGTCTCCGAAGAATCCTCCAGAGAAGTTCACGGACCTCAAACTACCTCACCACGACCCTAAAACTCACGCTGTTGTCTGGAGGGGTGTTGTTGCGGCGATGGCGGCCCTGATGGGTGCGAGAGGTGGGATTGACATCCCGAGCGAGGACAGGAAGAAGGTGTACGATCACCTTGCAGCACACTATAAAGAATTCGGCAACGAACCTCCGGAGTTCAGGTTCCTCGAGGAGTTCACGGCAAAGCTGGTTGAAGCTACTGGTGAGACCGATTACGGCCTTCCAGACTCGACGAACTCGACAGATCCACAGCCTCATTTAAAAAGTCCGAATTCAAAAGCGGCGAACATGAGTGAAGAGATAGAGAAGAAAGTGGAAGAACTGACAGCAGAGATCGAGCGACTCAAGGCAGAGAACGAGGAACTCAGGAAGAGACTCGCAGAGTACGAGGAAAAAGAGAAGGTAGCGATCATCGAGAAGATCAAGAGGGTTGCGGCCATCACCAAAGCCGAAGTAAATGAGGAGGAGCTGAAGAAGGCGAATGTCATCGAACTCAAGCTCGTTTACGCTGATCTCGCTGACAGAGTCATTTCTCACAAGACCGCCGAGAAGGTCAAGACTCCTGTCGACAATTCTGAGGGTTTCATTGAAACAAAGTGGGGCAGGGCTGACGCCCGGAAGGTTGCGGAGCTGAGGAAGATGCTCGGAATTGAGGGGGAGGTGTGAGTAGATGGTTCTGGTGTATGTTGAGGGGAGGTCCATCAAGGCAACTGCAGGAGCTGCGATAACCGCAGGACAGCTCGTCGAACTCACTGGCGACGAGACGGTTTCTCCGGCTTCGGCCGGATCGACCAAGGTACTCGGAGTTGCGATGAAGGATGCTGCTGCGGGTGAGCTTGTTACTGTCATCACTGAGGGCGTTGTTGAGGTGACCGCTGCAGGAGCAATAACAGCAGGTGCGAGAGTTCAGGCCGCTGCAAACGGTCAGGTGGATGCGTGGAGTGCGGCTGCGGCTGGAGATTCAGCGAAGATCGTCGGACTCGCAATCACCTCTGCGGCTGCGGCAGGAGATAGCATAAAAATAAAGCTGGAGGTGTGATGAGATGACGGTCATAACTTCGGACGTTCTGCCGGCCGAGCTTCTGCAGGCGATAAGCGATGTCGTTGTTGTGCAGGCAAGAGCGACGAGAGTTGGAAGGAACCTTGTGCAGACCGAGAAAGTCGACAGGGGAACGCAGGTCTACAAGTACAGGAAGTTCACGGGATTCAGCGATGTCCAGGAGATCCCCGAGGGTGCGGAGTTCCCGCTCGAGGGCGTGACATACACTGAAGCAACCGCATCGATCAAGAAGATCGGTAAGGGGTTCTTCATAACCAGGGAGGAGTACCTCGGAAACAAGATTCACAGCATCGGACAGCTTGCGAGAGATGCTGCAGAGGTCGTTGCCCTCAAGGAGGACGAAATGATCATCAACGAGTTCGTGAACAACGCAGGCAAGACCCAGGCTGCGGCTGCAGCATGGAGTTCTACTGGTAACCCCTACGACGATGTTTCTGCCGCACTTGCCAAGCTTGAAGAGGTCAACGTGAAGCCCGACATGCTCGTGCTGCACCCGTACGAGGTGGCGGACCTCAGAAAAATCGATGCCAACGCCAAAATGTCCTACGCTCAGCTCATCGAGGGTCTTGGGCTTAAGGTCATCGCAACTCCAAAGCTTTCGACCGGCACAGGTCTGCTCCTCGACAGCAAGAGAGCCGGGGTTCTTGTGATTGCCGAGGACATAACGATTGAGGGGCCAGAATACAGGCAGGAGAACCAGAGCTACCTCGTCAACGTCTTCGAGAGAATCGTTCCCGTGGTCAGGTATCCGGATGCAGTCTGCAAGCTGACGGGAATCTAACCCCATTATTTTTTATCAGGGGTCAGAAATGACAGCGTTTGACAGAGATGCTGTGCAGTTACTCGGAGAGCTTAACGGTAAAGTGGACAGAATACTGTGCGAACTCCAGAAAATCAGCGACAAGCAGAAAGATCACGAAGATAGGCTCGATAACCACGACAGGGTGATCGAGCGGCACAGCACATATTTCAGAGTCGTAGGCTTCGTCGTGTCGATCATCGTTGCTGCTCTCGGAGCGATAGTCTCATTCTTCAAATCCTGATTTTTAAAGTCCGTTTTTTCAGCCCTTGACATGAAAGTCAGAAACGTGTCGAACTCTGTTGTGTATGTAGCCGACAAGACTATCGAGCCAGGCAAGACTGCAGAGCTTAGCAAGGAAGAAATGGCAATGTCCGGTGTCAAGGCCCTCATCGAGAGTGGAGAGCTTGAGATCGTTGAAGAGAAAACTGAAGAGAAGAAGAGGGAGAAGAAAGCACAGAAAAAGAAGAGTGAGCCATGATCACGGTTGCCGAGGTCAGAACCCTGCTCGGAGATGCTTACTCGACCAAACCTGACGACCCAACAATACAGAACTTCATCGATCGAAGAAAAGAGGAGTTACAGGACCTGATAGGAACAGATCCAGCTTCTGCATCTTACCAGAGCCTTCTGAAGAGGTGGCTGCTCAACAAAGTCTGCTGCGATGTTCTTGCAAATGATCTGCTCGGAGTGGACTCAGCAGATGTTCTCGAATACAGCATAGGTGATCTCAAGGAAAGCAAGAGCCAGAATGTAAAGCTGAAGCTCGCATGGTTTGAAACTTTCAAGGAATCTGCAGAACTTGCATTGAACACTTACTTTCTCAAAACACGAAGTTACAAAGCGGTCAAACTGTAGAAAGACATAAGTTATCATATCTACAGAAATCCCTGCGTGGACAGGGGAAGAAAGCTGATACGGCAACTGAAACACCTTATTGAAGACCATTTCCCCGAGCTTGAGGTCGAGTATTCGAGAGATTCTATCCTGATAAGGGTCAAAAATGGCGACTCAGGAAGAGGTTCTGCAGGCTATTGTTGAGAACAATGGGGCGGTATCGTTCAAGCAGCTCAAAGAGAGGTTCGGGATAGGCAAGTCTGGCTCTTCTTGGCTTCCTCAGCGTTTGAGAAGTCTTGAAAACAAAAAGCTGATCTACAGACTGAGAATAGGGAATGAGACTTTCTTCATTGCAGATCCGGATCTGCTCGAATTTGAATCCCGTGGAAGGCCTGCAGGGTCGATCAGGATCAATGCGTGCATGGAGCGCAAACTCTTGAAGGTTCTCAGAGAGAGAAAGATACTGACGAAGTGGCAGCTGAGAGTGGCCCTCGGATGGGATGATAAGACTTTCAGCAAGTACCTCAAATCTCTTCTCGAAAAAAACATGGTCATCGAATGGCACACGGGGACGGTAACGCTCTATTTCACACCTGACACGCTGAATGACATAATCAACCTGTACTACGAAAAGCTCTACAGTAATTTTCAATGCTGACATCAGCATTAAACTGAGTCTTTTAGACAGCCTAAAACTCAGCTAAACTTGACCGTTTTGTGAACTACTCCGCCCTTACGGACGGAGCTTCCCGCTTCATCGAGAGAACTTGCCCCTCGATCACCTTCCGATATGGAATCACGAGGGATAGAGACTCTCTCTCCACGGGCGTTCGGGACCGTCCCAGCCCCACATCCAGTATGTTCAGGGAGGCGTTGTAATCTCTGTCAGCCTCCCATCCACAATTAGGACAGGCGAACGATCTATCTTTCAGGGATATGTTTTTAACAATGTAGCCACAGTTGGCACATCTTTTTGACGTATTTGTAGGATTAACTCTCACCACTCGCCTACCAGCTCTTTCAGCCTTGTAGACGAGCAGTGTATGGAATTTAGTCCATGCGGAATCGTGAATGTGCCTGTTCAGTGTTGGAGAGTTTCCATTTTCAACCAAATCTTTCACATTCAGATCTTCAACGCAGATTATGTCATAGTTGTTGACATAATAACGAGACAACTTGTGCAAGAAATCCAGCCGCTGGTTGTTCAGCTTCTCGTAGAGTTTTGCCAGCTTGAGTCTGGCTTTCTCTCGCCTCTTCGACCCCTTCTGCTTTCTCGACAACTCTTTTTGAACCCTCTTTATCTTCTCAAGAGTTTTGTCAATGAATTTCGGATTCTCGAAAGCTATACCATCTGAATCTACGCAGAAGTGATTCACTCCCATGTCTAAACCAACTACTCTTCCCGTTTTTGGCAGTGATTTCGATTCTACTTCTGTTTGAACTATGGCGAACCACTTTTCGGTTTTAGTTTTCTTGACGATTACACCCTTGATTCTACCTTCAATCGGACGATGAAGCTTTATCGGAATTTCACCAATCTTGGATAGAACAAGCTTCTTTCTCTCAAAGTCAATCTTGAAACCTGACTGGTTGAAGTTTAGGGTTTTGAAAGAATTGGGAGAAGTCTTATAGCGAAGCCACCCAACTTTCTTCCCCTTCTTTCTCAGCTCGTTTAACGCTTTGATGTTTGACCAGAGCTGATAATTCACCATCTGCAAAACTTTTGAGTAAACGTTCTTTAGCTCTGGTTTTTCTTGCTTAAGCCTCACGATAAGGGCTTGGGTATCTTTCCAACATATCTTTCTACCCTCTTTTCTTGCCTTGTTTACTTCTTCAAGCAGCTTATTGTATAACCAGCGACATATCTCAAGCTGTTCATTTAGTTTTGCTTCAGATGTCTTCAAAGGATAGATGCGGAATTTGTAGCTAATCAGCATCTTTTACACCAAAAAATCATAAATTGTACTTTCTCTTGAACTTCTGAGCTCTCAGCGGAGCCATGTGTATCATATCATCCAATCTGCCATAAATGTAGGACTCAACAGACTCAGTGATAACCTCTCCGATAAATCCATCTAATTTCTCCTCATCATAGCCTACCCACTTCCCATATTCTCTCAAGAACTCAACAAACCTCTTAGGCAGGGGTATTGACACCCTGACGAACTCCTCCCCCTCAATTATCACAGTCTGCTCCTCTTTCATCTCAATCACCTCCGAAAATTTTAGGAAAAAGCCTCGAGGACAGTTTGTCTTATTACAACCCTCTCCATTCCACCCTCAAAAACCAGCCAGCCCTTCTTAACCGGGAAGCTCTTAGAGAAGTCAAGTCGGGTCATTTTTGTTCCGCAAAGTGGACAAAGACCGCCGTTAACTCCCCAACCTTCATATCCGCATTTTGGACACACCAACTCGGACATTTTGGACACCTCTACTTTGTAGCTACATTGTAATTACATCAAAAGTTATTTAAACTTTTCGCTACATTGTAGATACAATGAAGCCCGCAAAAATAACTGTAGAAGGGTATGAAGTAATTGAGAAGGTCGTAAAAGATGCTGGGAATTCAGGTAGAGTCTATGTTCCAAAGTCTTGGGTTGGAAAGAGGGTTAAAATAATCTTGCTGGAGCCAAATGAATAAAAGTGGAATCATCTGGAATTTTATTTAATAAAGTCTGCTTCTGCCTTGCGATTATGATTCGGTTGAACGAGAATCAGCCACTCTGGATGCCTCCTGGGAGTGTCAGAGCGATAATTGCGCTTGCAATCGTCATTGGATACATTGCGATCAACAGAACCGTGGACAAGGAACTTGTCATGTTCGTACTCGGGTTCTACTTTGGCTCGAAGATGGGGGAGAGACGATGATGCTGGACGTTTTTGACGACAGGCTCAGCCTGATGCACATCGTAGTAGGAGCGCTGAGTTTCTTCTACCAGGTGTTCTTCGTTGTCTTTGTGTTCTATGAGGTCGTTGAGCATATCTATCTCGCTGGAAGGGAGAAGGAAGCGAATTTCCTTGGGGATTTTGTCGAGTTTCTGTTTGGTCTCGGAGCGGCTGCCCTTGCGTGGGGGATGATGGCGTGAGCTGGTGGGACTGGCTGTTCGGATGGAGGGCGAGAAAGAGGATAGATCCCCCGAAGAAGGAACTGGACAGGAGAGATATAACTGTCTACATCGATCCGGCCGTTGATGAGAGTTTGGTCAGGTCTGCACTCAAGCTTATACCGGGGTACTGGAAATTCAGCGTGGCGGAGTGGGACGAATCACAGCTCACATCTCTTGGAGGGGAATGGGCAGGCTTCCTGCTCCCAACTCAGGACAACACGGTGGTAGTTTTCGATGGCAAATCGAGAGGGGTCAGATACGCTGGGGGGACTGTCGGGAAGAGGGTCGGAGTGGCCGTTTTTGGCCGGGAAAGTGAGCTTATTATTGCGTTGAGGATCTGGCATGAGCTTCTGCACACGGAGAAACTCGATGCTGACGGGATGATGACCAACAGAGGGTTCCGTGACTGGCTTCCCGGGGAAGTCAGAGCAGCCTTCGAGGAAAAAGCCAGACCCCACGACTGGTTCTGGCAGATCGGGTACTACACATACCTGACCGAAACTCTGGTCGGGAGGAGAAGATGAACTTCGACAAGATCTTAGAAAAGCACGGAGTGAGTGTAACACTGAGATCAGCAACGAAAACAGTGGTTGATGACGTCTATGGGGTGGAGAAAACAGCATACACAGACACGACAATCAAAGCAATTTTCTCAATGAAAACTGAAAGAGATGAGCTTAAGGTTCAGGGATACACGGGTGACGGAAAGACGATATCAGGCACCTCAGAAGTTGATTCTGTCTGCTATGTCTCACCGACATCTCAGGCAAAGCAGTTTGATAAGATTGTTTATGACAACACGACTTATGAAGTTGTCAGAGTTGATAAGGCGATTTTCCAGGGGAATGTGATCTATCTGAAACTGTTTCTGAAGAGAATAGAGGAATAGAAATGAGCATCAGAATAACAGTCAAGGGATTGAATAAAACAAAGAAAGAGCTTGAGAAGCTCGATCTCTCAGAGATCGATAAGAAATTACACGAAGCAGTTCTCGAACTTGAGGGTGAGATAAAACAGACTGCTCCTGTGAGAACTGGAAGATACAGAGCTGCATGGGCATCAAGCAGGCTTGGAAAGCTGAAGTACGTGATCAGCAACAATGTTGAGTACGCCAAATACTTGATTTATGGCACATCGAGGATGCCCGTGAAGCATGATGTTAGAGGAATAATCGAGAGGTGGAAGGGGCGATTGAAAAGAAAATTGAAACTTTAAAGTGTTCAAATTCTCAAAATTTTATACACTAAAGTTAACAGAATTGTTCTCTTTTTTAAAGTCCGATTGTAAGCTCCATTTTGGGAAAACCGATTGGCAAGGGTGCGATATGTTCAGGGAGCTTGTCAATGAGATAATCACGCTGTTGAGGAACAACATACCCGATCCGAACACAGCAAGGGCTAACGCTGGCAAGAACTGGATCTATCCGGATTTTCCCCATGAGAAGGCAACGATGCCGAGGATCAGCGTTGTTTACATCGGACATTCAGAGCCTGATTTCTATGGTGTCAATGGGGGGACGGCCCTGCTCTACCCGCTGAGATACGAGATCTCGGTCTGGGTGAGGAGAGGAGAGACATTCACGGTGGGCAACGAGGAACTTGGAGGAGGAGCCTTGCTCGATTACCTTGCGGATCAGGTGATCAATGTCATAGAGTCCAATGCGTTCTCAATGACGAATGTCGTCGTTGCAAAGTGCGTTGGGGGAGGTTCCATAGTAATAGAAGAACAGAACACCGGGATTCTCAGGAAACCGCTGGAATTCACGTTCTATTACTTGAAACAGTCAGGAGTGTGATGGTATGAAGGTCAGGCTGAAGAGGGGAGAGAAGCTCCACGTTGGGAGCTTCGTGTTCGAGGCGGGAGAGGTGTATGACGTCGAACCCACGACCGACATCTCCCGCCTGGTGAAGAGAGGAGTGTTGGAGGTCGTGAAAGATGAGATGAAGAGACAGAAGGAGGTGAGTGAATAATGCCGATAGGGGCGACAGGCTATCTGCTCTGGAGAGATGAAAGCACATACGGAACAGATCCAGGAACTGGAAGCAAAACGGCAGATGCAGCAAGCGTGGAGCTGAACTGGAACAGAAACCTTGAGAGAGTCAAAGCTCTCTGGGGGGTCAGGAACGTTCCCAAGGTTTACAGTCAGGAGAAGCACGTTGAGGGAAGGATCGCACTCAACACAAGCGACTGGAAGATGCTTAAACATGTTCTCGGCAGTCTGACAGAGAACGTAACTTCAGCAACTCAGGCTCCATACTATCATGATTTTGAGGAAGCTGAGACGCTTCCGAGCTTCACGCTGGAGAGGCAGTGGGGATCAAACACAGCTTACGTTGCAGTCGGCTGTAAAGTAAACTCAGCGAGAATCAGAGGGGAAGTTGGAAAAGCTGTCGAATTTGAGCTTGAGATCCTCGGCAAGAGCATGTCGAAGATAACATCAGGACTTGCAATTCCAAGCTATTCTCCAACGCTACCATTCAGAATGACGAACCTCGCAACTGCAACCTTCGGAGGCTCAGATGTAAGCGGACAGATAAAGAGCTTTGAGATCAACATCAACAACAACCTTGAGCCAGATTATGGCAGTGATGGAACTCCGAGGGCGATTGACGAGGGACTGAGAGAAGTGACTGGAACCCTGACATTCAAATTCGACTATACAATAGCCGACTACGTGCTGAACGAGTCTGAGGGAGACATAGTCATCAAGCTGATCAGGGGAACGAACGACGAGGTTGAGTTCACGATAGAGAATGCGACATTTGAGGCTCTGAATGATGTAACCGAGGCTGAAGCACAGAAAGAGCTTGAGCTTGCTTTCATGAGTCAGGCCGATCCAACGAACAAGAACTGCATCAAGGTGAGAGTTACATCTGCAAACGCCACGTACTACTGACAGAGATAATTAATTTTTAGTGATGGGGTTTATTATTTGGATGAAACGTAATACTTCTTTTTTTCCACCAAGCACCGTTAATACATGCTCTGGTTTTCTATTTCTTCTCGTATAAGTCTTGATTGACACTTTAAAGCCTAATTTTTCCAGTTGAGCTTTAATAAGTTTTAGCAGCTTTAAGTTAGTATTGTACATTTGAATGTTAGAATGGGCACGATGCCCTTCAGATTCATAAAAGCCTCGAATGAATTCTTTGCGAAAATCATCGTTTATGAGGTACTCAGTTTCGATTGTCTTTAAGTCTAAACTCTTATACCACTCGTAAAATTGTTTTGACCGAGCCCTTACATAATAGATCTTCTTCCAATTAGGTTTTTTAGGCTTAATTGTCTTCATATATGGTTTAAGACCAATTCTTCTCAAATTAACTACAAATTCATCTGCAAATTGTTTATCAATCACTTTTAATTGGATAAACCTATCTCCGTACTTCTTCGTGTGTCCCACATAACCATCACCGAATATGACTCCTAAAATATATGCTAACTCTTTAGAAGGTTTAAGATTTACATCTGCAACTCCACCAAGCTCACGAAGGGGGATGTGATATTTTTTAAGGTATTGTCTAATTGTTGTAGCACTACACCTGAATATTTTGGCACAATCTCTAACTGACAACTCTAAGTCCCAGTAGGCAGTAAATAGCAGATCTTGGGAGATATTAACACTGGCACACTTCTTTGAACAGAATTTTCCTTCTCCCCGCTTAACCCTATATGGAAAAATGTAGAATTCTTTACCACATCCTTGGCAGATTCTTTTGATCTTGACACTTGTTTTTCTATCATAGTCCAACCGACACTCGTGTGAACAGAATTTTGCTTTATCTCTCCTGCTTTGCCAGACTTCAAACTCTTTACCACAGTTCTGACAGATTTTATTAACTCTCTTACGTCTAAATTCGTAAAAACATCGTTTTGAACAAAATCTTCTCTTCTCAATTTTAGATGGTGGCACTTGAAACTCCTTCCTACAATTCAAGCATTTGACAGTTACAGGCATTCTATCACCAAAAAATCATAAATTGTACTTTCTCTTGAACTTCTGAGCTCTCAGCGGAGCCATGTGTATCATATCATCCAATCTGCCATAAATGTAGGACTCAACAGACTCAGTGATAACCTCTCCGATAAATCCATCTAATTTCTCCTCATCATAGCCTACCCACTTCCCATATTCTCTCAAGAACTCAACAAACCTCTTAGGCAGGGGTATTGACACCCTGACGAACTCCTCCCCCTCAATTATCACAGTCTGCTCCTCTTCCATCTCAATCACCTCCGAAAATTTTAGGAAAAAGCTTCGAGGACAGTCTGCCTTATCACAACCCTCTCCATTCCACCCTCAAAAACCAGCCAGCCCTTCTTAACCGGGAAGCTCTTAGAGAAGTCCACTTTATGCAGTTCTCCACCACACAGCGGGCACAGACCATTGCTCCCAGAACCTTCATACCCACATCGGACACATTTCACGGGCATTTTTAACACCTCTTAGTTAGATTTTAGCTATAATATATTTAGAACATAAACTATTTAAACTTTTCGCTATAATATAGCTATATGGCAGATCCGATTGAGGTAAAAGTTAAGGGATATGAAGTAATCGAGAAGGTCGTAAAACGGAGTGGGGATTCAGGTAGAGTCTATGTTCCAAAGTCTTGGGTTGGGAAGAAAGTTAAGATAATACTATTAGAGCCAAATGAGTAAGGTAAATCATCTGAAGTTTTTGATTTTTAAAGTCTATTTGAAATCAAGCAGATATGGTTGAGGAACTGAGCTTTGAGGATCTTAAGGGGCAACCTAAAGAGTTCATCATAAGGGGTAAACGAGTGAGAATTCCACCGTTAGAGGTTAGAGATTTCAATCTGTTTCTACGAATGTCCGAACAAGACCCGAACAAGGTTGCGGAAGTAATGAAAGAGATTTTCCTCAAAACAATGCAGAAGATCTATCCCGATAAGAGCAGAGAGGAAATTTTGAGCCTGCCAGCCAGTATCTTGCTTGAATTCATGGTTTACATTCTAAAAGCGAACGGCTTGGAGGTTGATGAAGAGGTTTTTCAGAAAGTTTTACAGAGCTTACAGAGCGAGACCTAGTGAAACTTATAGTAGTCTGCTTATCAGAGCTCAAAATGGATCTTGAAACAGTACTTTCAATGAAGATCCCACAGTTCTTGACATTGATGGCAGCATATAGTGAGGTACAAGAAGATATACAGAGAGAAGTTGAAAAAGAACGGAGGAAGAGAGAGTTCTTTAGCAGGATGGGGGTATAATGGAGAAAATTGAGATTGTTATCCAAGCAATAGACAAAGCAACCAAACCGCTTAAAGAAATTCAAAACCGAATTGGTAGTTTAGGTCAAACTATTGGCTCAGCAGGTGCGGCATTTACAAGGGCAGGCATGATGATGTCTGCTGCGGTGCTCCCAATAGTTGGAGCATTCGGTTTGGCTATTAGAACAGGAGTTGAGTTTGAGCAACAAATGAAAAATGTCCAATCTGTTGCTCAAGCATCTCAAGAAGATTTCATCAAACTTTCAGAATTTGCACGAAAAATGGGAGAACAAACAATTTTCTCGGCTTCGGAAGCAGCCCAAGCAATGTATTACCTTGCTTCAGCAGGTTATGATGCTTCCAGAATTATGGAAAGCTTGGAAGGTATACTAGATCTTGCAGCAGCAACTCAAACAGATCTGGCTTTCGCAACTGAAACAGTTCTTTCAGTCTTAAATTCATTTGGCATGGAAGCTAAAGAAGCAACAAAAATCTCTGACAAGTTTGCTGCAACGATTTCAGGATCACAAGCAACCATGGAAAAATTGGCATATTCGATGAGATATGTTGCTCCTCTTTTTAAGAGCTTAGGATATACTATAGATGAATTACTCGTAGCTCTTGGAGGACTTTATAATGCAGGTTATAGAGGAGAGCAAGCTGGAACAATCTTGAGAGGCGCTTTATCGAGGCTTATTGACCCTACTAAAGAAGTTTTAGAGACAATCAGTAGGTTGGGTTTGGAGATATATGAGCTTACTCCAGCAGCATTGGAAATAAAAAGACAGTTCGACAAACAGAGTGAAGCTCTGAGAGAGCTTAGAGAAGAATATGAAAAGACAATAAACGCAATGTCTGAGATGAACGATGAAATGAGCAAACTTGCCGACAAGGAAGCAAGACTGAGACTTGAGATAAAGAAAATAAGATATAAAGCAGCCAAAGAGGGAAGAGAATTAACAGAAGATGAGAAAAAGCAGATTAAAGAGCTTGAACTTGCAATAGATGAGTTAAGCATCAGGCAAGATGAGTTGAGACTAAAATATAAAGAACTATCAAGAACTAAAGAGGAACAGATTGCCCAGATTAAATCTTTAGAATCTGCAGTCGAAGCTCTTGCTGAGAAATTTGCGAAGAGCCCTAAGAAACTCAAGCAATTCAAAATATTGATGGAAGAATTCAGGAAAACATCAATGACAGCAGCAGATGCTGTAAAGATCTTTGGACAAGAAGCAGGACCAGGAATGATGGCTTTGATTAGCCAATATGGGACTGAGGCTCTTGATATGCTTGAAGAGAAAATCAAGAATGCAAGTGGTGCTGCTAAAGAAATGGCTGAAATTCAGCTAAAATCAACAGCTGGAGCTTTGAAGGAGCTAAAATCAAAAATAGAAGACATTCAAATTACAATTTTTGAAGAACTCAAAGACGAGATAGATGCACTCATCAATACGATTAAAGAAAATATGCCTGCTATTAAAGAATTTACTAAAGAATTTACAGAAAATATGGTGCCTGCTGCAAAAACATTCGGAGAAATACTCTTAGATTTAATGAAAACGTTCAACAAGTTACCGGCTCCAGTAAAAGAGTCAGTAGCTAGGTTTTCTGCTTTAGCTGTCGTTTTCATGGCTGTTGGCGGACCGATGTTGATGGTTTTAGGAGGAGCTATGCAAGTAGTAGGAGCTATGATCTCAATTGGCTCAGCAATAAGTGGCTTGATTGGTGGGGGTGGAATACTAGCCACTCTTGTTGCTTTATTAGGGCCAGTGGGAGTTGCATTACTAGCTCTTGCGGCTGCAGCAGCTGTACTCTATGCTGCTTGGGTAAATAATTGGTTTGGAATCAGAGACAAGACTAAAGAACTGGTAGAAAAACTCTCTAAATCCATATCCGGCTTCTGGAAGTGGTTTGTGAATGCATGGAGTGGAGGATGGAAACGGATTAAAGAGGGCAGCATCAACACCTTAGCAACTCTTGGCAAAATATTCGGTAATGCACTAAGTTTGATCTATAATAATATCGTGGCAAAGTTTGTTGAAGGCTTCATCAATGCGATTAATACTGTTATTGGTAGTGTTAACAAGTTTATAGCTTTTATGAGTACTGTCCCTTATATTGGCGAAAAACTCAAGGACGTATCAATCCCAACCCTTAAGATCCCAAACATCAGGATAGACCTCGGACCGGCGATAGAGGCAAGGATTCTCGGACTCAAGGGGACCGAGATAAACAACAGCGTTACAGTGAATGTGAACGTTCAGACGGATGCAGATCCGGATGTTATTGCTGATAGAGTCGGCAGAGTTGTTCTGAGAAAACTTGCAGATGCATACACTGTCAGGAGGGGGATGATTTGAGCTACACGATAACTGTTGATGGGCAGGTGATCGCAGACCCTTCAAACGACATCCTCATTTATCCTTCGGAACTCAGCAGGAAGTTTGCAGAGGACTCAGACACTCTCAGACTGCTGCTCCGGGACGATGGGGTTTCTAATTCGATTAATGTTGGGAAGAGGATTACTGCTGAATTCAAAATGCCATTAACACAATTAGAATTTGACAACAATGGAGGGGGTGTCTGGTCAAGATATATCAATATTCCATTTTCTTCAGCAGCTTCCAAATACGCACAATACAAAATAGTAATTAGTTCGAACAATCTTACAATTTATTCAGCTGACGGTGCTCAAAAAATACAATGGGGTGGTATCACTGACTTCTGGGAAAAAGTAAAGTCGGATGGTAGCGATATAAGACTTTTTAATCAAACACACAGGACGAGTAAGAATTACAGCGATTATCAACTTTATTTCTGGCTTGAAAAATTCGATTACATAAACCGAACTGCAGTGATATGGGTAAGAATAGATGCAAACACATCAGAGTTAAATATAGCGTATGGAAATGCATTCGCTACAATAAGTGGATACCATGATGGCGAACGAGTATTCGACTTCTTTGACGATTTTGAAACAGATTTAAGCAAATGGTCAATTGCTGCTACATCAAGTACCTCAGTAGTGCGAATAACCAGCAATAAATATTATACTGGTTCAAAATCTGTAGAAGTTTATCAAACAGTTGACGATGGAGACACAGCACTAAAGCACTATATAGGAACGTATAGAACAGGCGTCTTAGAATGGATGTTCTATGACGATATCGACATAACAGGTACTCATGCAGTAGGTGAAGATTCGGTTTTTGTAGGGATAACTACCTCTGGCAACAATTATTTTTGGAGGGTGGGCAGTAAATGGTATGATACGGGAGTACCTCGCTCGACTGGGTGGCATTCGATCAAATTGATTTTTACAGGGACAGAAACAAAAGTGTATATAGACGATACATATATTGCATCAACGACAAATGTAGGGATGCTAAATGCGATAAGCATCCTGAGTGTATGGTCTGTCAGTGGTCCCGGACTATACCAGGATTGTGTTCGCCTGTACAATCTTGAAGATCCTATAACTTTCGGCATTCCTAAAGTAATAAAAATTGCGATTGAGCGCAAGTTCTCAGGCGTGGTCATCTCCAAGAAAAACACCTATGTCGATAACAAACCAGCTCTCGAAATCAGCTGTGCTGACATCTCCTCAATCTTCGCAAGGCGTTTTGTTGCTGAAAGCTATGCCAATCAGACGATAGAGGCAATTGTCAGTGATTTAATCACAAAATACGCATCCGACATAGTCAACGCAACTTACATCGCCACGACAGGTGTAACCCTCACCATAGACTTCCGCTACAAATCCCTCAAGGACTGTCTGAACCGCCTCGCAGAGCTTTCGGGCTGCATGTGGTTCGTTGATGAGAACAACAACCTCTACTTCGACTACGCAAACAACCTGAAAACCTCAACATCCAAAACAATAGATTCAGTTGAGGAATACGACATTCAGGAGAGTGCAGACATAATAAACAGAGTTTACATCTACGGGGGGCTTGACAGCAACAATGTCAGGGTTGCAGTCCAGATGGAGGATCCGAACTCAATCGCAACTTATGGTGCCTTCGAGAAAGTCATCTTCGACTACGAGATTACATCTCAGGATCAGGCTAAGCTCATCGGCTCGGCCATCCTCACCGAGAACGCACAGCCAGTAACCAGCGTCGAAGCTTCGTTCAGGGATCAGGATGTCGACGTCGGAGAGATCGTAACTCTGAACATCACGAAGGAGAACTTCAGCAGACAGCTCCTCATAAAGCAGCTCGATGAAACCATATATCACAACAGAATTATTCAGAGAGCTGTTTTCGAATCCTTCAGGAAGGATGCAGTCACCATTCTTGAATCCATGGACGAGAGGGTTGCGAAGCTTGAACAGCAGCAGGTTGACCTCGCAGACACTTTCGTCAAGCTCACGATTCTTTCAGAAGATCTTGGGCTGAAAGAGGCCATGAAGATGTACTACCGTGATTACTCTTCCTCATTCGTCCTCGGTCAGGCGAAGCTCGGTAAAAACAAGCTCGGGGAGGGTGCTAATTACTGGGTTTTGACAAGGGAGGTATGATCAATGCAGATTGCAAATAAGTTGGGATTGAAGGGAATTGCTGAGATATATGTGAGAGAGGCGGGGGGAGAATGGAAGCTGATAAGGAGAGTCCCAAACATCCTGACTGACGACTTCCTCTCAAAGATCATGGACACCCAGACACCTTCAGCATACGGATATTTTGCAGTTGGAGATGGCTCCGGAACTCCAAGCGGGAGTGATACGGCTCTCTTCAACGAAACATTCAGAAAAGCTGTCTCAAGCACGATAAAAGAGACCCAGAGTGACTTTTACTATAAGTGGGAGTGCTACATAACCACGACAGAGTACACAGGTAACATCAGCGAGTTCGGGCTTTTTGATGCTGCATCAGCTGGAAACATGATGAATCACATCGCATTCGCTTCTTTTTATAAGTCTAACACAATGGAGGTCCGTATAGATTACTACCTGTATTTAACGAGGCTGTGAGGTGGTAGAATGGGATTTAATGTTCAGGATGGAGAAATTCTGTATTCCCTGCATCTGAAAAACATAGTGCAGGGTATCAACT
The DNA here is from genome assembly GCF_039641995.1 of Geoglobus acetivorans. Lineage (NCBI taxonomy): Archaea > Methanobacteriati > Methanobacteriota > Archaeoglobi > Archaeoglobales > Archaeoglobaceae > Geoglobus > Geoglobus acetivorans. The sequence continues at coordinate 1,672,315 of NZ_CP087714.1, forward strand.
GGAAGGGAGTCGTTTCTGGCTGCCAGGTTACTCCGTATTCCGGCATGACACTCGATGTGAGTGCCGGCAGCGTTCTTTACGGTACGACCGAATACAGCGTGAGCGCAACCCAGGTAACCCTCTCAGCAGCTCCGACAGCTCCGAATGAGAGAATCGATGTGATTGTATGGGACTACAACAATGGCAGCCCTATTATAACAGTCCTTGAAGGAACTCCTTCAGACCCATCAGTCTCTCCACCACAGGCTCCTGCAATAAGCGACACTCAGGTTGCTCTCGCTCAGGTTAGAGTGCAGGGAGGGGCAACTGCGATAGTGGCTGAGGATATAACAGACCTCAGAATTGGAATTGATAATCTGAGGAACTGGCTGAGCAGCGTTAATGATGATCTGTTCTCCATCAAAGCTCAGCTAATTGATCTTGTGTTCATACATGATACTGAATATTTTTTGAATAAAGAGAGACTTGATTTTGCAGAAGTGTGGTTCTTTGATGGATCTGAAACATTTGACGTCCTCAATAATGTAACTGTAGACTCCGCAAACAAGCAACTTCACAACAAGAATGTCATCGGTGATTTTGAAACGGGCTGGGATGGATGGACAGCATCAGGCAGTGCAGCAAGAATATCAAGCGGTTCATATTTTGGGTGGGCATCAAGTGGCACTTATTCTGCTGGAATTAATAAGTATATCTATGCATCAAGTGACAGCGGATCCATCGTCCAAAATTTCGATTTGACAGATGTTGATTATATTTATTTTGATTATAACATCAAAGCTGATGACGGATATCTTTATTTCAAAATTGATGGCACAACCTTAGTCACCAAATCTTCTATTAATTATGCTGAATCAACTGGTAATGTATTTGTAGATGTTACCTCTTACACTGGTACCCATGAGCTTCGATTTGATTTTACAGTATCAGGTGGTTGGGGTGGGAGTGGTCAATGGGTAAGATCTTTAGTTGATAACATTGCATTAATCAGAACAAGCTACCTTCAGCACAATCTAACTCAGAACGCTGTAAACAATGTGTTGATAATAATACCAGACACAGATGCAAGCAAACTTGGGAATACTATAAGAGTTTATGTTACAGATGGAGTGAATACAACAGAAATCACACAGAACAAAACTGCAGTTGCTGTAAACCTATCAAAAATGGATGTTAAAATTGAATTTGATAAAACAAACATCAGAAACGCAAATCAGTGGTTTGAATCTCTGGACAACTTTGCAATTCTCTGGGAGGAGATATAATGAGAATTGAAAATAAGGAGAAGCTTGAAAAGAAGAAAAAACTGAAAATCAGGGAAGAAGCAAAGAGAAAACTCATTACAAACAAGCAGCTGAGCTTGGAGGAGAGGGTAAGACTTCTCGAAATTGCGGTGTTTGGCAAGACAATTGATGAGCTTCTGATTGAGGAGAAATACAAAAGAGAGAGGACATGACCTAAAACCAGATGCCCTTCCGATTCAAAACACATTTTGACATTAAAATTTTTATGAATCAATTACTCAGTAGAATTCATGACGATTACTTTCGGTTCATCAGCATATTCCCATTTAAGGAGGGTAATGATTTTCATAGATGGAGGGTATTTTAAGAGAGTCGTTGACAGACACTTTGGCGATGGAAAAAGCAAGGATCCGGAGGTAATGTCCAGAACTTTGAACCATCTGATCTCAGATATATTGCGCAACAGTAGTTTTGCCCCAAACTCCAAGCCTGAGTTGATCAGGTCATACTATTATGACGCAAAGTTCTCTCCTGAGGATGATGAGTTCAAAGACCAGAACAATTATTTTGAAGAAATTCGAGGATATATAAATTATCCATTCGAAATGAAATTCGGAAGACTTATCAGGGCTGGAAAAGATAGGCGAGAGAAGAGACAGAAGGGTGTTGATGTATTGTTATCTGTGGATATGGTCACCAAAGCGTTTCTCGATCATTATGATGTAGCGGTTCTGGTTGCAGGAGATCAGGATTTTCTCGATGCAATAAGGGTGGTTAAAGACTTCTCTGGAAAGAAAGTTGCTGGTTATTTCGTTCCAGCGAATAATGCACCTCCGAACACCTCTGAAGAGTTGATAAAGAGCCTTGATTTCAAGTTCCCGAGACTTCCAACACCGCTTTTTGATGACTTGAAGCTTGAAGATTGATCGATAAATATTCCCACTCTTAACAGTCCAAAATCCTAAAATCTTTCCAATATTTGTCGTAAATTTTTTTCAGCTCTTCTTCGTCCTGGAAGTCGTAGTGTGATAAATCAACATCTCCAGCTGTTGAGTGTCCCATCAGAATCTTCTTCACTGCAGTTGGCATCCCCAGCCTGTCGCTCTGCTGGCTGAAGAACTTCCTCATGTGCTTCATTCTCAAACTCGTGTTTAATTTCCCGAAGTGGTACAGTAGAGACTTCTTGGAGAAGAGAGGCTTGTCAGGTTTAACTACGGATAGATATTCCTGCAGAACTTCTTGGGCCTCTCTGGAGAAAAAAGTTACCCTGTCTTCATAGTCCTTGGCAAATTCTGCCCTGACATATATAGTTCTGTTTTCAGCATCAATATCCTTCCACATGAGATTGTACAGCTCCTCAGCCCTTATTCCGGACGTGGCAGATAAAAGCGTGGCAGACTTCACTTTCAAGGCATACCTCTCTCTAAGCTTACTGTCCGCCTCGGTGAGTATCTGTCTTATGTCTTTGGGCTTGATCACATGCTTTCTTCGCTTAGGTATCCTCGGAAGCTTGATATCGTCAGCTAAGGAGTGATTTATGAATTTCAGGAATTTCCTAATGCGGATAAGCTTGTTTCTGACACTCTTCGGGCTGTAACTGTTTTTTAATCTATTTATATAAATAATTATGTCATCATCGTTTAAATCGTAAGAACAGGCCTCTAAAAAGCTCAGAATATCGGATTTGTATGCTTTCAATTCCTGTGTGGAAATGTGCGACAGTTCCAGTCTCTTCACAAACTCATCAAACGGCTCAAATAACGAAAAGCTATGCGGGGGGCGGGATTTGAACCCGCGGACCCCTCCGGGACAGGGTCTTAAGCCCTGCGCCTTTTCCTGGCTCGGCAACCCCCGCAGCGGAAATGGCGACCAATTGCCGATCAATGGAGCTCCCGGCTGATTTGCAGTTTTCAGCTGTATTGGCTTGCGCGTGTGCGCTGAAGGTCAATAGCCTAGACCTGTGAAGTACTTATGAAGTTTGTGGTAATGCTGAGACTGGACAGTGTTGTTAGTAGCCTTATCTGGCAGAATTGAGGGACAGATTTTTGGAAAAATAATATGAAGCATCATTTTTCGTTCATAATCTTCATTTCCTCGCCAACCTTGAACGTAGAGGTTCCGGGCTTTATGCTCGGAACGACGCTCTGTATCACGTGAAGCTCGTATATTTCCTCACCGAACGTGAATATGTCCTCCTGCTTTTTGACGTGAAGCGCGACGTCGAACATTCCGGAAAACTGGGCTATGTCGGTCTTCGTGTATGCGTTGTATGACGTGAATGCGATTATTCTCAGCCCTTCCGGAGCTTCGTCAGTTAATTTGAGCATGAACCTCTTGGAGCTCTCGTTCGTTGCCACATCGAGAAGCCCTCTGCCAAGAACGATTAGCGTACCCTTCAGTTTCTTGATGTATTCCGTCAGATCGTCGAGCTGGTCATACCTGTATGTCAGGTGGGCATCGCTCATCCCCGTTGAGTTCAGGCAGATTATCCTCACCCTGTCTTCCTGCATGTTGAGGAAGTCCATGTTGAACTTCAAAGCCCTGAGCGTGGGATTCGAAATTGCAAGAATGGTGATCTGGTCGTCTGATTTTTCCATAACCTTCCCCAGAATTGCCTTTGCAGGGTATATGTTCTCATAAAATACGATGAAGTTGAGATTCGAGGACACGAGGAGTTCAACGAATTCTGATGACTGGCTCGGTATTATTTCATTCAGGCTCATAAAGGTATAACTGGTTTTAAGGCTATTTAAATTTAATTATCACGTACTGATTGTGGATGGCCGGAATTTTTCATTACATCGCCTGTCTTCACGGATTTTGAAAAACTATATATCTATCCCGGAGAATCCATTACATAGTTTATGAATCCTGAGGATCTGGAAAGGGTGGCGGAGGAGTGGATTGAAAAGATTGCCCCCGGGATCCCATCAGATTTGCAGAACATGGTTGGGTTCATAGCGAGAAGTATCGTTGAAGTGCTGTCCGGAAAGAGAACTGTGGATGACCTGGTAGGCGAGGTGGATGAGTCTCTTATCGAGGAATTGATAAGAAGGGGACAGGGTCCCGAGGACTTTCTGAAGAGAATTGAGCTTCTGGTTGAGATTGTTCGGAAGCATGACAGGGCACAGCAGCAGGAACTGCTTCCAGTAATATGTGAGCTCCAGATGAAGGCCCTCGAAAAGGTTCTGAGAGTCTACAGCAGGATAACGGCCGGGGAGGTTCTGGCGAGAAAGAGGGCTGAAAGAGCATACAGAGTTCTCAATGCGGTAAATGAGGTTATCATAAAGGCAGAGGGAGAGAAAAAAATGCTCGAGGACGTCTGCAGGGTCATCGTGGAGGTTGGAGGGTACAAGCATGCGTGGATCGGGTATGCCGAGAACGGCAGGGTGATCAGGCTTGCTGCGAAGTACGGCTACAGCCGTGAAGAGCCTGAAAAGCAGCGAAACAGCCTGACAGGTTCGGAGGACACAGAACCTTCTGCAGACTTGAGTGCGGATGATGACTGCAGTCCGTGTATAAAAATGGCCGAGAGGGAGGGCTTTGCATCATCGATCGCACTGCCTCTGAAGTATGACGGCGATATTTACGGCGTTCTGAACATTTACGCCCCTGAAAGCGATGTTTTTGACGATCAGGAGGTGGATCTGCTCACCAAACTGGCGGAGAACATATCGTATGCGATCTCCAAGATAAGGACCGAGGCGGAGAAGAAGAAAATTGACCAGCTTTACAGGTTGCTCGTTGACAACACCGGGACTGCAATTCTGCTGATCGAGGATGGCAGAGTGGTGTTCGCAAACAGAAGGGCGGAGGAGCTTTCCGGTTACTCTAAGGAGCAGCTGATCGGAAAACCGTTCATCGAACTCGTCTGCGAAAAGGACAGGGAGAAGGTCATGAGAATGCACAGGATGAGGCTTGAAAATCCGGATTCGGTCCCTCAGAGCTACAGGCTGAACTACGTTGACTCGGCAGGAAACATGCGGAGCGGTGTTGCCATCGTCGCCAAAGTGCCGGAAAGCAGCAAGTTCATCGTGTCTGTTATTGACATTACCGACCTCATGCTTGCGATAGGGCAGATAGAGGAAAACATCGAGAAATTCGCAATACTCGTCGACAAGATCAGAAATCCTCTTGCGGCAATACACGGCTACGTTGAGGAGTACGTGGAGGATGAAACCTTGAGGGAGAAAATTTTCGAACAGATTGCCAGGATTGTCAAACTCGTGAATCAGCTTGAAGACGGCTGGATGGAATCAGAGAACGTCAGGATGTTTCTCAGAAAATTTGAGAGGTAAAGCCCACACTGGGTTGCGGGATCGCAGTTTCGTTATTCAGGACTGTTGATGTACTTTTCTATCGTGCTCACCAGGGTGCTTTTTGAGAATGGCTTTTCAACGACCTCCAGGGCTCCAGCCTCGAGCAGATCACTTGCCCTCTGCTTTGCGTACGCAGTAACCCCTATGATCTTCGCATTCGGGTCCATTCTTTTGATCTCTCTCGTGGCTTCCACACCGTCCATCTCAGGCATGACCACATCCATGAGGACGATGTTCGGCTTGAACACCCTGTACTTTTCCACTGCCTCCTTGCCGTCTCTCGCCTCGAGTATTGCGTACCTGTCTCCCAGCATCGCTTTAATAACTTCAAGCACGGCATCGTCGTCTTCAACCACCAGTACAAGTTTCATCAAGACTTTTCACCCCTCTTGTTTGTGTGTTGTTAACCCGTTACATATATCTAACTTTTGGTGATGCTGCAAATATTGAATTTGGGTTTTTAGTGATGCTTTGGGTGTAAATTTTTGTGAGGTGATATCAGGGTTTCAGATTGGTTATGACCTTCAGGATATCCCTGAACGTCAGCTCTGCACTCCTCTCACTCTCAATTCTGATCACCTTTCTGGTCAGTCTCAGGGCAGAGACCATGTCTCCTCTCTGCACCGCCTCCAGAAAGCCGAACTCATCTTCAACCCACCTGAACTCCTCGAGAATTCTGGTTTCATACTTGTCAAGGCAGTCACTGGTCAGACAGTCGTAGAAGACCTTCGCAGAGTGCAGCGCGGGGGCGTTCCCCTCCCCGAAACCGCTTATGCACCCTATTGCCTCCCCGACACCGTAAACGTTTCCGTCCCTGAAGGGAAGGGATTTTGAAGGGGGATACATCCTGACGAAACCTCTGCACCCACAGGATTTCTCCCTCTCCTCGAACCCGTACTTTTCTCGGAGCTTTTTGACCATCTCCTCTGCCCTCTCGACACTCTTGTCTCCTGCCCCTATGTGCCATCTACCCTCTCCCAGAGGAAATGCCCATGCGTATCCTGTCCTCCTGGCGTAGGCGTAGATGTCCTCGTCTTTCTCGTGTTCCTCTATGTACTGAACTGTGTGGTACCTCATGTGGACGTCGTCCTCACCAACCTCGGGCAGGAATGCCCTTTTGCTCCCGGTGGCATCCACGACTATGTCCGGGTTTTCAATCTCTCTGAACTCCAGCTCTTTCCATAAATCCTGAAGGAGCCTCTTTCTGTCGAACATCACAATGTTTTTGACCCTGAACCTGATACCGTTGGCGTAGGCATATCTGGGCCTTGAGATTATGTAATCGTCAAGATCGAGCCCGATATCTCTGTAGAGGTTCTTGGCCTGCCTGTATGCTATACCCCACGCACATCTGCAGTCGGGAGAGTTTCTTTCATCCCTGATGCCGAGCTCATAATCCCCGTTATTCCTGAGGAGCATGTAAAGGTAGCTTCCAGCCATTCCGGCCCCGTAAATCTGTATCCTCATCTAATCACCCTGAATGCTGTATTCCTGGGTGGAAAGATGGTAATTAAAATTTTTCCTGTACTCATATTTTTTCAAAGTCTGCCCTCCTCCAGAAAAGCAGGACCGCAAATGCCGTGATGGATGTGACCACTGCCGCCTGCGTCGACGCTCCGCCCGGAACGTCCAGAAAGCTCCTGATGACAAAAAGACCGGCCGCAAGGATGAGGGCTCCTGCAGCCAGGATGGCGGCACCTCTCTTCGCCCTGTCTTCAGCAACCATGTTCATCAGGGCAAGCAGGGTGCTGAAAACGAAAATCTCCCTGAAGATAAGACCTGACAGCATGAATGCAGCGAGCAGGTATTCTGGAAAACTCCCGCTTCTGTCTTCATTCAGACCGTCTTCGAGCAGGAGGATTGTAGGTAAGAGCACGGACAGGACTGTGATCGGGTCGAGGTCGAACACATTTGTGACCCTGAATTCATAGCTGAGGGAGATGCAGTAAACTCCAAACGATATCAGGAACGGGTTTTTCCTGTATCTGGACAGCAGGTATATCGCCGGAGCGACAAACGGGGTCTTCACGCCCGCAATGATTCCTCCAACCAGTGCGGCTACCAGTCCTATCATCTCAGAGCACCCCGTATGACTTCTAACAGATCCGACGGGCCGAGGTCGATGGTCGGAACGATTCTGCCGAGCTTTCTCAGGAGTTTTTCCCTCTCAATATACCTCCTGTAGAGCCAGAGAATCGTGTCCCTGTTCAGCCTGGACTCGTCGTAGAACAGTACCGGATTTGGGGTGAGGAGCAGGATCCTGTTTCTGTCCCTGAGTTCCGACAGGATCCTCACAAGCTCGCCCGTGTTGGATGCAATGTCGGCAATGAATATCAGGAAGGCCGATGACGGAAGGCTGCTCACAGCCTCAACCAGTCCCGTGGAGAAACCACCTCTCCTCTTGAGCGCGGGCATGACTTTTCTGAGGAACCTTCTGCTGTCGTCCGAAACCCTGAGGTTGATCTCCGGCAGCTTGACCCCGAGAAGGTTTGAGCGTATCGAGCCTATTTTGAGCGACCTGATGAACCTCTCTATCTGTTCCGGGGATCTGGATGCATCCACCCTGAACCTGACCCCGTAGTCGTCGTAGACTATCAGTCCGACCCGGTAGTTTTTCATGAGGCTGTACGAAATCTGCAGCGTGAGGGTCGTTGCGTAGTCAATCCTGGATCTGCTCACCGCCTTTCTCATCTCCCTGCCAGCGTCGAGTATTATGTACACATCTCCCTCAAGCTCCCTGAGGAACTCTTTAACCACAAGCTCTCCGAGCCTTGCAGTTGCTTTCCACTCCACATGCTTTATGTCGTCTCCGCTCTGGAACTTTCTCAGAGAGTCGATCTCCATCGTCTGGAGGCCAAGAAGGACCTTCATGTACGTGGTGGCCAGCCGGAGGTTCTCCTCTTCTCTAACGTCCTCCTTTATTTTCTCAAGGGAAGGATAAACCTCGACCTCAACTTCGGAGTCCCCAGTTATGCTGCTGCAGTAGAGCCCCCGCATGTCGGATACCATTACCCGGGGGCCCCTGATCCTGTAAACTCCCCTCGCTGGGGTGATCGTAAACTCTACGACCTTTTCCTCTTTTCCGTTCAGCACGATCTCTGTTTTTTCAGCTTCAAAACCCGGTGGCAGGAACTCCTTCAGAACGGTAACCTTCAGCTTCCTGTCCGTGAAGTTTCTCAGTCTGACCATTGATCTGTGTTTCTTTCCCTCAACCAGCCTTGGACTGATCTCCCATCCAGCATCTATCCTCGGAGAGAACTCGGTTCGGATGTACGTGAGGTAAAGTAAGACTGAAAATCCGAGAAGGGCCGGAAACACGTTTTCAAGGAGATACGCCTGGACGAAAAGCAGGACTGCCAGGGTTGAGAGTATCTCCTCTCTTCTCATTTCGGAACCTCTATCTCTTCCAGAATGTCCGCCAGCACATTCTCGGGTTTCAGACCGTCCATCTCGTACTCCGCCTTCAGTTTTATTCTGTGGGCCAGGACTGGCCTGACGACTTTCTTCACGTCGTCCGGAATGACGTACTCCCTACCGTTCAGAAATGCGAATGCCTTGGATGCGAACAGCAGGTGCTCGGAGGCCCTGGGGCTTGCACCGAGGAGAAACCTCTCGTCAGTCCTGGTTTTCAGCGAGATCTCGTAGATGTAGTTCAGTATCTGTTCGCTTGCCCTGACCTTCTTCACCTCTTCAGAAAGTGCGAGGATTTCGCGGATGTCCACAATTCTTTCGACGTCATCGAACTCCCCGCTCTCCTTTCTTTTAAGCAGGAGCAGTTCCTCCTCCCTGTCGGGGTAACCTATCTGTATCCTCATCATGAATCTGTCCAGCTGCGCCTCGGGCAGACTGTATACGCCCTCATACTCCACTGGATTCATGGTGGCTATCACCAGAAACGGCTCCGGCAGGGGGTGGGTGTTCCCCTCAACAGTAACCTGTCTTTCCTGCATCGCCTCAAGCAGAGCTGACTGTGTTTTCGGGGTGGCACGGTTGATCTCGTCTGCCAGAACCACGTTGGCGAAAACCGGACCCTTTCTGAATCTGAATTCCGAGGTTTTCTGGTCGTACACCAGGCTGCCGGTGATATCTGCCGGCATCAGGTCCGGGGTGAGCTGGATTCTTGAGAACGACAGCCCTATGGCGCCTGCGAACGTCTTTGCTATCGTCGTTTTTGCAACTCCCGGGAGACCTTCAAGCAGAACATGGCCCCTTGATAGTAAAGCCATGGCGAGAAGCTCAATCACCTCTTCCTTTCCAACTACTGCCTTGTTAATCTCTCCTTTCAGCTTTTCCATAAACTCCTTCCCGTCCATACGTATCACCAAGCTTTGATCCCGTTTTTATCTCGTTAATCATCCTCTCGAGCAAATCCGCATCGACCCATTCCGGCAGATCATCGAGAATGTTCTCTTCTCTTCTGGGGAAAAGTCCCATCATGACGTTTATAATTCTGCTGATCACACCGCTTTCCACGACAACAGCAAGAGCAGCAACTGCCAGGAAGACCTGAAACGCCCGCGCCCTATCCAACTCTCTGTGAATGTAAACTGTTGTCAGGGAGTACGGGTTGAAGTCAGAGTGGTGGGCCTCATCGAAATAGAACGTCCCCGTCCCCAGGTACCTCACGAGATTCTCGATGAACTTCCTGTTTTCACCGAACATGTCGTTTGTCAGAATGTCCGGGTCGGAGAGCAGTATGATTCTTCCGTTCCCGTACTTAAGCTCGGTCATGATGGGGTAGGATTTGTGTGCTTTCCCCACCGCGCTTACCTTGCTTGTGAGGATCACTCCTTCACTCCCCGTTATCGCAGAGGGGATGTTCAGGGTGATTCTCTCAACGCCCTCTGCAAGTGAGGGGTCGTTTATTCTGACCACAACCGGAAATTCGCTCCTCTTGCTGTAAAACAGGTCTTTGAGGGGCTGCTTTGAAAATCTGGCCTTCACCCCGAGCATGCTGAGCAGGCCGTTTGCCGTGCCGAAGTCGTCCGCTATGAAGAGCGTCCCACCATTGTCGAGAAACGCCCTGACCTCGCTGGCCTCTAACGCCGAAAATTCAACGTCAGGACCGATGATCATCAGAACACCGTCGAGCTCGCCAAGCCTGACGGAGTTGTAGGGGTACATTAACGGTACAACCCTGCCGTTCTCGGCTACCAGCCTTGCGAACTCCGTGCATCCGTCCCACCTGGGGCTGAACATGCTGAACTCCGCGGAGGTCTTTATGATCGGGACAGCTACGGGCAGAATTAAAAGCGTCAGTCCTATGAACACCAGTAACGGATAGATTATCCTCATTCAAGTTCCTCCAGCAACCCTGTTACCAGCCTGAAGTACATCTCCCTTTCCCTTTCGTCCAGTTCGATTTCTCCGTAGACTGCCCTCTCGTGGAGGTCGGTGATTATCCTCAGCTTATCGGCAAATGGCTCGCCTTTCAGCGATTTGAGCAGCTCTCTGGGTGTCTGGCTCCTTCTGAGCCTGTACCTGTCCACCAGTCTGTTGAACAGCGCCCTGTATACATCCTCTATGCTGCCTGTAACCTCTTCAATTTTTCGCTCTTCCTGTTCTGCTGCCTTCACATGTTCGGCCTCATGCTGCTTCTCTGGCTCAGGCTTTTGCCCGGACCTTTTCCTGCGAGACATCGCGTAAAGGATCAGGAGGATGGCTGAGATGACTAATGCGAGCAGGAGATTAACGTGAGTTGCCACAACCCTTATCTCGACCGTGCTGGATGTGGCAGGCCTGTGCAGGGCATCTCCCGGATAATGCACGGATATCCTGTACACTCCCGGTTTTGTGAACATCAGCGTGAAGTTGAACTCGTTTGATGTGTTGAGTTTCAGGATTTTGCTGGAGTCGATTAACACCGTAACGGGAACAGCGTATTCAACGCCGGTGATTCTCCCGCTGAACCCCACGGTTTCGTTTGGTTTTATCTCTGTGCTGTTGGCCTCCAGGTATATCGTGACCGGGAGTCTGGAGAAGAAAATTGATGCGTTTGCGGAGGATGCTTCGTACGTTTCATTTCCTGCGTAGCTCGCAGAGATGTTCACGTATCCTTCGGAATCTCTTGTGACGTTGAGGCTGAAGAGGCCGTTTGAGGTCTCCACGACTCTCTCTGCACCATCTACGCTCACGGTAACGGTCGAATTTACTGGGCTGCCGTAGAAATCCGACAGAAAACCGGAAATCTCCACGTTCTCCCCGATTAATGCGGATGGTTTGCTGAGGAGAAGGATGTGTGTGGGAATTCTGCTCACGAGTACCTCAACCACGTTTGACCTGATGGTGGTGCCGTCCTTCAGGCCTTCCGCATAAATTTCGTGCCTGCCGAGCGTGTCGAAGCTGTAACGCATGGTCGTGCCGGTCAGGCTGAACCTCACACCGTCTATGAAGATTGCCGTCGGAGTCACGTTCACCGCATGAACCCGGATCTCGACCTCCTGGTGGAGGAACGGGGTGTAGTCGGAAACCGTTACCGTGATACCCTCGCCGATTGTCTTCCTTTCATATCTGTCCAGCAGGTAGCTGTACTGCCTGATGAGGCCCTTGACGTCTTTCAGCGTGTCTCTGATGCCTGAGACGTCAAAATGCAGCTCCGAAGACCCGTTCCAGAGGGATAGCTGTTCGATGTCGTTGAGAGACCCGTTAATCCTCTCGACAGAGAGCTCCATGCTGAGAAGGGCGCTCCTGGCCCTGACGTACGTTGCATAATCCCCACCTTTTGTCAGAGCTTTCATACTGTCCAGAAACTCTGCCTGGGAATCTGCCAGCTTCTCCAGCTCAGAGGAGAGCGTTATGAACGGCGGTATGACTGTCGAGACGTTGCTCCTCACACCCTTCAGGCTGTAGTACCTCGCTTCCATTGCAGTGAGCATCACTCTTTCATTGAGCGATGCTGAGATGTTTACCGCACTCGCATCCTCGTCCAGAAACTTCTCCAGGCATTTTTCAGCCTGTCCCAGGATGTCGGAAAAGTAATCGTAAATGGCATCATCACTCGGAACTGCATTGGAGTAGAGTTCGTGTCTGGTTTCCACGGCGATGACAGGGCTTATCAGCGAGATGATCAGGATGATCGGCAGAAACTTTCGCATTGTTAGTTCTGACCAAGCAAATGATATATAAAGTTTTGAATTTCATCAGAAAATCAGATGAAGGCCAAGTACCCTGCGGGTGTAGCTTTGATTGTCGCTGGAGTGGTGATCGCGTTCAAAGGGGCGATGGAGGCAAATCAGAGTCTGGTGAACGCGGGAATAGGGGGTGTTTTTCTCGGAGTGGTCGTTCTCTCGTTCTCCACCTCAGACCACATAAAGTACGATGCCTTCAGGACAGTCTTCAACCCCTACGTGGTTCTGACCAGAAACCTCACGAACTCGCTCGGGCTGGGGGGGAAATCGGTTTACATCCCACCTTACGACAACATGCCTGATGGGGGCGTTTTTGTCCCCCTGCACGATGACTTCGATCTGGACCTTGCGAGATTTGACGACAGAACGGTGTTTCTCACTGATTCGGGCAGGGAGAGGGAGATGGGGCTGCTTCTCGTCCCCCTCGGAAGGGATCTGGTGAGGATGTACGAGGAGTATTCGGGCATGGACCTTGCAGGTGCGGGTCTCGGTGCTGTGGAAAGTGTTTCTGCGGTTCTCAGATCTTTGGGCTTGGCAAAATCTGTGGATGTTGAGGAGGAGGGCGACGAGATCAGGGTTTACGTGGGTGGAGTGAAGGTCAGGGAATTCTGCTCTAGGGAGTGCGAGCGGATAGCCTGTCCGGTATGCAGCTCGATCATGCTTTCCATCTCCAAGGCCCTGAACGAGCTGATCGTGGTTGAGGAGATCGACTTCAACGACAGGTTTGTCGAGATATCTGCAAGGAAACTCGGAGGGGTTGATTCATGGATGTAGATGATGCAATAGTGCTCGTCATCGCTGTGTGGGTCTTCATAGTCACGGTTCTCGTCAAGACTGTGGACGTCTACGTTACACTGCTGCTGATAGGCCTTCTTGTTGTTGCCGAGGTTGGTGGTTATTTTATAAATCCGGATACAAAGAAGGGGTTGAATTCGGCAATCTACTTCCTGCTCTTCGTGTTTCTCATAATAGTGGTCAGGAAGGTCATGGAGGTCCTGTCCTGACCTAGAGCGAGAGGTGAAGTCATGGAGGCGAGAGGCTGGAGAAGTGTCTGGGACCTCATTGCGATAGCTGTTTTATCAGCACTCTTAATTCTGATAATCTATCTCTTTCCCGAGAGCATCCTCAGGAAGGTGATCGGGCTGGCGTTCATTCTGTTCTTTCCGGGCTATTCGTTCATAACGTTTCTGTTTCCCGAGAGGAAGGAGCTCGACACCATCGAAAGGGTCGCGCTGTCCTTCGGCCTGAGCATTGCCATAACCCCCCTCATAGGCCTTGCTCTGAACTACACTCCCTTCGGGATAAGGCTCACGCCGATTCTGCTGAGCCTCTCTGCATTCAACATCCTGTTTTCGTCTTTGGCAATATACCGCAGGTTCAGCGCGAGGGATCCGTTCATACCCAGAATGGATATGAGGGACCTGCTCGAATGGGACGAGATGAGCAGGCTTGACAAAGCCTTAACGGTCGTTTTGCTTATCGCGATTTTCGCATCCATTGCGACGCTCATCTATGTCATCACAACACCTAAACCGGGCGAGAAGTTCACCGAGTTCTACATTCTCGGTCCAGAGGGCAAGGCTGCCGACTATCCGACAAAGCTGTGGGTCGGGCAGAACGGGACGGTGATAATCGGCATAGTGAACCACGAGTACAGGACCGTCAACTACACCGTAGAGGTGTGGCTTGTCAATGCAACATTTCAGAACAACACCACAGTCATCCACCACATGTACTTCTTCGACAGGTTCAACGTTACGCTCAACCACACGCCCGTGAACATCGAGGGCAACTGGACACCCCAGTGGGAGATGAGGTACACGTTTTCGATTGACAAACCCGGCAGGTACAAGATGTGGTTCCTGCTTTTCAAAGGTGAGGTTCCCCCACTGCCATCAAAGGCTGAGAAGATGAAGGATTACGCTGGTACTGAAGCAGAGAGGAGGATTTTGGATGCTGTGGAGGGGAGAATTCAGAGTTTAAATCTGAATCTTGTTGTAAGAGAGATTTGAGGAAGTTTTTGAATATGCGGGTCTGCTTGATGTTCGTTAGGTTATAGTGAGTGGATACGTGGCAATACTGTTCGGTAGGTCAAGGGGAACTGGAGATGTAGACATTTTGATTGAACCGATCAGCTACGGCAGATTTTTTGAATTATATGGTAGGGCTGAGAAAAAGGATTTTTACTTTATGAATTCAACAAATCTAGATACTATTTACGAAATGCTAATCAAAGGGCTGGCTGTGCGAGTTGCAAAGAAAGATACAGTAATCCCAAACATTGAAATAAAGTTTGTAAAAAATGAGATAGATAGGTATTCTCTTGACAATCGGCTGAGGGTGGTTTTGGGGGATAATCATGTATTCATATCTCCAATAGAGCTTCAAATAGCGTATAAGCTCTACCTCGGCAGTGATAAAGATATAGATGATGCGGTTTATTTGTGGGAGATATTCAAAAATCACATAAATAAAAACAGACTTTACTACTTTATGAGGAAAATGGATGTGGAGGGTAGCAAGTATGGTATTGGATAGAAAAGAGAATCTCCTTCAGCGGCTGGAGTTCGTTCGTTTCTATGCAGGATGGGTCAAGTCCATGCCAAACGAAGTGTGGAGCAAGCAGCAGGCGATGCTGATCAACAGCATGATGGAGAACGCCAGAAACTTCATGCTATCTGGTGAGGAGTATCTGGAATCAAAGAAGAATCGTAAAAGGTTTTGGGTCAAGCTTGATGAAACAGAAGAGGTGGAATAGTATGGGTTTTCTTTGCTACTGTTCCGGTATGGAATGTATATTTTCCTGTCCTGTAGGATTTCACGAACTCCAGTCAGAATGAAGCGCATCATATCCACTTACTGAATTATTCACCTGGTGGATGTATAAATACATTCCTTGTGGAAAATTGCTGGCCACATCCCGGCTCTCGTTTACTGTAACCTGCCTTTCAGCTTCCAGGTTTTTAATTGCCTTTTTTGAGCTTTTCATCCTTCAGTTTCTGAAGCCACATCATTAAATAACATTAAACAAAAAAGCTTAACGATAAGTAAGTTACTGTAAACCTTTTAGACTTTACATTATTTAACACTAAGTATGGATCTGGGTTTTATCCTGAAACTTATAAGGGAAGGGGAGTCCGAAAAAATTGAATTCAAGAGAAGTGCCACAGGTGACATTAACAGAGAGATTTGCGCATTTGCAAATGCAGAAGGCGGATACATACTGATAGGAGTCGATGATGATGGCAATATTGTCGGATGTAACGTGAAAAATCCCTTGATGTTCTCACAAATTCTGTTCAGTCCATCATCCCCCCGCCCAAGATCAGGACACGCAGGTTTACACTTGGAGACAGGGATGTGCTTGTGGTGGAGGTCGAAAAATCCAGTACTCTATGTTCTGTAAGTGGTGTGGCATACATACGAATCGGAACCGGAATAAGACCGCTGTCAATTCAGGAAATCGTCACGCTGTCAGCCGAACTGGGAGCAATAAACTGGGACGAGATGCCAAGCCTGAGTGCTGACCACATCAACATGGATTACGTAAGGTGGTTCTTTGACACCATGGAAAAAGCGAGGGGGAAGAGAGTGCCGGAAGACATGTGGATGAAGTATCTGAGGAGCGTCAAGGCAATAAAAGGTGACAGATTGACAAACGCGGGCGTTCTCTTCTTTACAGACGCATCAGAGTTTTTGAGCCAGTGCAGATGCAGGGTCATATTCGTTGATGGAGAGCCGGAGAAAAGCAAGGAATACGAGGGGCCGGTATGGAAGATAATTGAAGAAGTCTTTACCGACATCACCAGGGAACTCAGAAGACCGGAAGTTGTGGTTGCGACGAGGAGAGTGAGGATTGAGGAGTATCCCGTGAGAGCTCTGAGGGAGGCAATAATCAACGCCTTCGCCCACAGAAACTACGCAATACCATCTGACGTGAGAATATTCGTTCACCCCGGCAGAATAGTCGTAAGGAATCCCGGAAATCTGATGCCCGGAGTTGACTTAAACGACCCAGAGCATGTTCCGAGGAATCCAGCGCTGTGCCAGCTACTGTACGATACGGGATTCATAGAGAAGTACGGTTACGGGATAGTGATGATTCGTGAGGAGTGTGAAAAGCACCCCATGGTAAGAGTGGAGTTCAAAGCCACGGCGAGTAAATTCGAGGTGGTATTCAGAAAGGAGGCTGGAGATATTCTGGATGAGCTGGACAGGAGCATTCTGAGAATTCTCAGCACGCCGAAGAGAAGTGGCGAGATAGCAGGTGAGCTCGGAGTTTCGAAGCCAACTGTTATAACGCGCTTAAAAAAGCTTGAGAGCCTGGGACTGGTCAGGAGAGAGGGGAGGGGACCGCAGGTGAGATACAGGATCGTTTGATGAGTCTCCCACCTTTGAGCGCATCTCCCAAGCCGGGTCTCGATTGCCTTTTTTAGCTCTTTTTCAGCTTGCCATAATTTCTGCTGACCAGTTACTTACTACGAGATCAACATAATGTTGTTAGGTTCTGTAAGGTGTTCATCCTGCCTGCCTCCAGATTGTTCTGTTTGTGCATAGAAGCTTGTGAAATTAGCATCAGAGAAAAATCTGGAGAGTCGAGATACTTGAAGGATTGAAGTTCAGTTAAAGTTTTAACATTACTTTTTTAACCTATTAGATACCAAATTAATTTCATGGGAATAAAAGCGAAGTACGAGAAGGGAGTTTTAAAACCTCTTGAAGAATTAAACCTGAAAGAAGGTGAAGAAGTAGAAATAGAAATCAGGAGAAAAAAGGCAGACATTCTGAAGTATGCAGGAATTCTAAAAGATTTAAGCAGAGAGGAAATTGGAATGTTCATGGAGGCTGCAAAGAGGAGGAGTCTTTTTAAAGAGGCAAGGTTATGAAGAGATCTCTCATAGATACGAGCATACTCATTGCATTTCTAAGGGGAGAGCAGAGTGTTGTTTCTAAAGTGGGAGGATACTTAGAAGAATTCGATAAGCTGAGTCTGAGCATAATAACCTACTATGAAATACTCAGAGGGCTGAAATATCTGGGAAACGAGAGGAAACTAAAGGAATTCGATGAGTTAATGGATGAAAGCGAGATAATTACGCTTGATAGAAAAATCATCCGGAAAGGATCTGAGATCTATGCGGAGCTAAAGAGAGAAGGGAAGATGATAGAGGATGCGGACATACTAATAGCGGCAACATGTCTTGTAAGGGGCTTTGTTTTGATAACGGATAACGAAAAACACTTCAGAAGAATAAAGGGGCTTGAAACTGAAAACTGGCTGGAATAGAAGAATAAAGCAGTTGCAATATCTATTATTTCCCCTTAAAAAGACATTAGGGCGTGTACAAGAAAAGAAATAGGAAGGTTTGTTGAAGTTTACTTAAGCTTGAAGTTAGAATCAAAATTAAGAGGGGGAGATCGGGAGTTTAACCGGTTACGATAGGATTTATGAAGAACCCGGAAATCTTGAGTTTTTGGATACGGATATTCTTAGGGTTGGAGAAGGAGTATTAAAGTTTTGAGAAAGGCTAAAGAGTTAAGATACCTGAAGGATTAGGGTTCTATTTCAGCTATGTTTGGATTAAATACGACAGTTTTATTAAATGTCTCCTGAACTGGATTAATCATGCATGGACTTATCCAGAGGCTCAGAGATTCAGAGGCCCTCTTTACAAGAATTCTGTCTTTCTCATGCTTTCAAGTGCAAAAACTTCACTCTAAAAAAAGAGGTTGAGCGGTTTTGGACGAGGTTAATAAGGTCCTGCAAGGGATTGCAAGGGGAACTGGAATAGGATTCACTGGTACAATCATTTCGATGTTCTTCAGCTTTTTAAGCGTCGCAGTCATAGCGAGGTTTTTCTCCAGAGCAGAATACGGCGTTTTCAATCTGGCTTTGACGATTTTAAGTGTTGCAGTTGTAACGGCAAAGATGCTAGGAGAGATCGCGTTTACAAAAGTCCTGTAAGTAGAAAGAAATGAAACAAAAACTGAAACAAGAAACTTTTTTAGCCAAGATTTTTCCTCAACCACTCGTTATATTTCTCAAAAACATCCTCGGGAATTGGGTTAATCACATGAAGGTCCTTTACTCTTTTCTTCATCTTCTTATCCACCGTGTAGATTATAGGGGCCGAATGGGCTCTGGCAATGGCAACAACATAACCATCCCAGGATTCTATCCTGTAACCCATTGCATTTGTCAGAGACTCGATGACAGCCTCCACATCCAGATCTGCATAGAATGCTGGAGATTTCGTTTCAAGAGTCTTTTTTAAAGCTTCGTAAGCAGAAACCCTCTCAACCCTGAGATAGTTGGCGAGTATGTGGTATGCACCGAGGAAAGCCGTTACGGGAATCAGACATCTTTTTTTCCAGAGCAGGACCTCCTTTAAAAATTCGAGAGCATGATCCTGTGCAGGATTCTCAAAATGTGATACCACTATCAGGCCAACGTCGACTACTCCTTCAATCCTATCTTTCTCATGCTGAACTCCGCCGAATACCACTTTTCTCCAGCCTCCTCATCGCCAACAAAAGGTTTTGGAGCGCTGCTTCTGAGGAAGCTCATGAGCTCCTCAACTTTTTTTTCAAGACCGTGATTCCTAAGCGTTATCAGAATTTTTTCATCCTTTACCTCTATCTCAAGCTCTGTTTCTTCCTTTATCCCCAGACTTCTCCGGATCTCCTTTGGAATTAAGATTCTGCCAAATTTATCTATTTTGACTTTTGCCAATTTTACCACCAATTGGCTATTTGTTTGGTTGCATAAATAGGTTGTGATTCTGAGCGCCAATTTAATGAGCATGTCGCCCCCTAAATTTTTGTCTTCACGACTTCGAAGGTATTTTTATTGGCCAGGAGAGGCCGCATTTCCCTTACTTCTTCCACATGGTTGAGCAATATTTTTAAAACTGCAGTTGAATGGCAGAAAAGGATGTTTAAAAGAATTCTCGGTCAGGCAGGAGACCCACTTTACAGGAACTCGTTCTTTATAATGCTGTCTTCAATATCGAATGCTGGTTTTGGGTTCTTCTTCCGGATGACTGCTGCAGATATTGGGTACGAAACCTTAAACAAAAGTAACTCACATCAAAAATAAGGTGATTCCAATGAATATTTCAGTAATAGGTTCTGGCTATGTTGGGATGGTTACCGGCATTGGTTTCGCTGAACTCGGTAACGAAGTGATTTTTGTTGACATTGACGAAAAGAAAGTTGATACTATAAATTCTGGAAAAGCACCGATATTCGAAAAAGAGCTTGATGAGCTCATACAGAGGAATAGAAATAAATACAAAGCAACAAAAGAATACAACATCATTGCTGATACGGATATCACATTCATATGCGTTGGAACTCCCTCAAGAGAGGATGGATCGATTGACTTAACGTTTGTCAAATCTGCTGCTGCGGAAATTGGAAAAGTCTTAGCCAGTAAGGACATGTTCCATGCTGTCGTTGTAAAGAGTACTGTAATTCCGGGCACAACAGAAAAAGTCATTAAACCAATTATTGAAAGGGAATCTGGTAAAGAAGCTTTTAAGGATTTCGGACTTGCAGTAAATCCCGAGTTTCTCAGAGAGGGGAATGCTGTCCACGATTTCTTCAATCCAGACAGGATAGTGATAGGGGTTAGGGACAAAAAGACAAAAGAAGTGCTGGAAACGTTGTATAAGCCGTTCAGTTGCTCGAAACTGATTACAGATATCAAAACTGCTGAAATGATCAAATACGCCTCAAATGCATTTTTAGCAACGAAAATATCGTTTGCGAACGAGATTGGCAATATATGCAAAAAACTTGGGATTGATGCGTACGAAGTTTTCAAGGGAGTTGGGCTGGATCACAGAATAAATCCAGCATTTTTCAGGGCTGGAATTGGTTTCGGAGGTTCTTGTTTCCCCAAAGACATAAAGGCGTTGATAGCAAAAGCAGAAGAGCTCGGAGTGAATCCAAAGATTCTCAAGGCTGTTATAGAAGTAAACGAAGAACAGCCACTGAAGATGATAGAGCTGTTAAAGGAGCATATTCCTGATTTAAAAGGGAAAAGAATCGGAATACTGGGTTTAGCGTTTAAGCCGGATACAGACGATATAAGGGAAAGCAGAGCAATTCCAATAGTGCAAAAATTGATTGAGGAGGGAGCTAACATTATCGCTTACGATCCAGAAGCGATGGATGCTTTTGCCAGAATGTTTCCACAGATTGAATACGCTTCTTCAGCTGAAAAAGTAATTACTAAATCTGATGCTGTGTTAATTGTCACGGAATGGGGTGAGTTCAATGAACTAAACTATAAGGGAAAGATCGTAATAGACGGCAGAAGGGTTGAAAAAGCAATGAAAGAAGCCGGAATATATGAGGGAGTGTGCTGGTAACCCCAATCGATTTTGGATTTTATGATTAAATGAGCAGATATGAGTTTCACAACAGAAAAATTTATTTTAGAATCGATTAGGATCAAAATGGTGAGGGGATAATATGGATATAAAGAAAGCAGTGATCCCGGCTGCTGGTTTAGGGACTCGTTTTTTACCAGTGACAAAATCCATGCCAAAAGAAATGCTCCCTATTATTGACAAACCTGTTATACACTATGTGGTTGAAGAAGCGATTCGATCGGGAATAGAAGACATCCTCATAATCACCGGGCGAGGTAAAAGGGCCATAGAGGATTATTTTGACACCTCTCCTGAACTGGAATTGCACCTGAAGAGGAATAATAAAAAAGAGCTAGAAAAGGTTGTGAGGGAAATCTCGTCTCTTGCAGATATTCACTACATAAGACAAAAGGAACCTAGGGGCTTAGGAGATGCCATACTGAAGGCTGAAAAGCACGTTGGTGATGAGCCATTTGCCGTTCTTTTGGGTGATGATATCCTCATAAATGATATTCCAGCAACAAAGCAGTTAATTGAAGTATTCAGTAAGGTAAACAGCACGGTTATAGGAGTTGAAAGAGTTCCATTTGATAGAGTTTACAAATATGGGATCATAGACGGAGTTAAGAACGGAGAGCTTTATGAGGTAAGGAATCTGGTTGAAAAACCCAGACCTGAAGAAGCACCAAGTAACTTAGGAATAGCTGGCAGGTATATCCTTACTCCAGATATTTTCGATTGCGTTAGAGAGACAAAGCCAGGGGTTGGAGGAGAAATACAGTTAACCGATGCTTTGAAGCTTTTACTTCAAAAACAGAAGATTTACGCATATGAAATTAGGGGAGAGAGGTACGACATTGGGGATAAATTGGAATACGTTAGGGCGATACTAGATTTCGCTTTAGAGAGAGCGGATTTAAAAGAAGCGATAATAGAATACGCCAGAAAAAAGTTTACGTAGAGGGTACAGCATGAAAACTTATATTTCAGACATGAGGTACCTCGGAAGAGTGAAAATAGAGATATAGTACATAATTAAAGGATGTATATCGCAAAAACTTGTAAGATAAGAGTGTCTTGAAAAAGTAAATTAATGGGGGGCTGAAAAATGAAAAGGGCTTTGATAACCGGTGTGACGGGACAAGATGGGGCATACCTTGCAAAGTTTCTCTTGGAAAAAGGGTATGAAGTATATGGAACTTATAGAAGACTTTCTTCGCCGAATTTCTGGAGATTGCAGTATCTTGGCATTTTCGATAAAGTGAATCTGATACCAGTTGATCTCTCAGATACAAGTTCGATTTTTGAAGCTATAAAGACTTCCGAACCAGATGAGATCTACCACTTGGCAGCGCAGAGTTTTGTTGGAGCCTCATTTGAACAGCCAATTGCAACTGGAGATATCTCTGGCTTAGCTGTAACGAGAATTTTAGAGGTAGTAAGGCAGGTAAACCCTGAAATAAAATTTTATCAGGCATCTACATCTGAATTGTATGGCAATTCAAGAGAAGAGGGCATATTAAATGAAGAGACGCCCTTTAGACCCGCCTCACCTTACGCTGCAGCAAAATTATATGGCTACTGGACTACAAGGATATACAGGGATGCCTATGGAATATTTGCAGTGAATGGCATCCTGTTCAATCACGAATCCCCTTTAAGAGGTTTAGAATTTGTAACAAGGAAGATATCGAATGCTGTAGCGAAAATAGCTTTAGGGCTTGAGAAAGAATTGAGGCTAGGCAATTTAGAAGCAAAACGAGACTGGGGATATGCTCCAGAGTACGTTGAATGTATGTGGCTCATGCTCCAGCAGGATGAGCCTGACGATTACGTAATCGCCACTGGGGAGGCTCACAGTATCAGGAAATTCTGTGAGACTGCTTTTGACATTGTTGGTTTAGACTGGCAGGAATATGTCAGCGTTGATAAAAGGTTTATGCGACCATTGGATGTCAAGTATCTGTGCGGTGATTATTCAAAGGCTAAGAACAAGCTTGGCTGGGAACCAAGAACGAAGTTCAAGAAGCTAGTTGAAATAATGGTCAAAGAAGACTTGAATAGATGGGAAAGATGGCTTAATGGCGAGAATTTCCCGTGGGACGCTCCGAATTATCCAAGTGAGGTAAAAATACTAACAAGGACTCTGAGAACATGAACAGCGACATTATCAAGAAGGCAGAAAAATTTGTTCGGCATGTTTATTCTAATAAGTATATCCCCGGCCATGACTGGCTGCATACATGCAGGGTAAGAAATCTGGCATTGACAATTGCAGATGGTTGCGACATAAACAAAGAAGCTTTGGAAATTGCGGCATTATTTCACGATGTTGGCAGAGTTAGAAGTGATAAAAACCACGCTATAGCGTCGGCAGAAATTGCAATGGATTTTTTAAAGAACTTCGATCTTGAAGTAGAATTTGTGGATGTTGTTGTTAAAAGCATTGAAGAACACGAGAGGTTGTATGAGCCTACTTATTTAGAAGGGAAGATACTGCAGGATGCCGATAAACTTGATGGAATGGGTGCAATAGGCATAATCCGAGCTGCAGAAGCGTCAGCATTTAATTCTAAGCTGGAATATGATACACAGAATCCATTTGGTGTTGGATGCACAGATCTCGAGGAGTGGATTGATGAAAACATAAGACAGATTCCAAATAGAAATTTGAGGGTCGATAAATATCTGATCGAGGAGATAATTGGCAGGCAAATGCAATGGATAAATATGATGTGGACTGAAAAGGCAAGAAGAATGGCACAGAGAAGATTTGACCTTATGAAGACATTTTTAAAAGAACTTGAAAAAGATCTGAGAGAGGCGGGCGTAGTAATGGACACAATGCAATAACTCAGACATTAAAATATATGGGATGGTGCTTTAAATGGACTGGGGCGGTAAGAGGGTGCTGGTAACAGGAGTGAGTGGTTTTGTCGGCTCGTATTTAGCCAAATATCTCCTTGAAAAGGGCGCCGAAGTTTATGGTCTTGTGAGGAAAAAAGTGGATGGAGGAAAACAAAAATTTGGTGAGAAGATTAAAATTGTTGAAGGAGATATAACCAATATATATAGTATCACACTAGCCTTGAATAAATCCGAGCCAGATGTTGTATTTCATCTCGCAGCCCAATCTTTCGTTCCCAAGAGCTTTGAATATCCGCTGGATACTCTGAACACAAACACGATCGGTACGGCAAATTTGCTTGAGGCAGTGAGACTAAAAGAGGTAGATCCAGTAATCGTATTTGCTGGCTCAAGTGACGAATACGGTTTGGTTATAAGTTCAGAAGAGCAATACAACAGAGTGAAGAAGAAATACGGCACAATGTTTCCCGAACCTGAAAAAATTCCAGAACTGCCAGTCAGAGAGAGTAATCCATTGAGGCCTATGTCGCCATACGCCATGAGTAAAGTTCACGGCGAATACCTAATGAGGAACTACTATTACGCATACGGGCTTAAAACAGTGGTTTCGAGAAGTTTCAACCACGAGGGAGCGGGCAGAGGAGCAATGTTCGTGACATCGGTAATAACGAGCCAGGTGGTTAAGCTGAAGTCTGGTGAATCTGACAGGATTGTTATAGGGAACGTAAACGCTTTCAGAGACTGGAGCCATGTGATGGACATAGTAGAGGGCTACTGCCTGCTTGCTGAGAAGGGGAAGCATGGAGATGTTTACAATCTTGGATCAATGAGAACAAATTCTGTTCTGAGCTACATACTGCTTAGTTTAGAGCAAGCTGGGTGGAAGATTGAAAAAATTGAAACTATGAATGGCGGAAAGACTGTGGATAATCCAACAGAGAGGGACTACTCGAAGATCTTTGGAGTGAATTTCGAGAAAACCAAAGTTGACAAAATGATGCTTGAAGGAGATATTGAGTTCACGATCAAAAATAAGGGTATATGGGTCCACACGGATGAGGACAAAATTCCGATAGAATTTGATGCTAAAAAGTTCAGACCTGCGGAAGCTCCTATACTGCTTTCAGATACGAGTAAGGTTCAGAGAATAGGGTTTAAGACTAAATACACGCTGGAAGAGATAATAAAAGACCAATTGAACTATTTTTATGAGAAGTGCAAATAGACAGCAAACGTGACTCTAAGGGTGAATACGGTGACCACAGTAAGACGAGTTGCGAAAAACATAATAGCTTTAGCATCTGCTGAACTCATAACAAAGTTTCTCATGTTTATTTTAATAGTCTTAATTGCAAGGTATCTGGGAGATGTAGGCTACGGTAAATACTCCTTTGCGATGGCTTTTACGTCCTTTTTCTTAATTCTCTCAGATTTGGGTTTGAGCACGTTAACTATAAGAGAGGTAGCGAGAGAAAAAGAGCTGGCTGGAAAGTATCTTGGAAACTTATCGTTAGTCAAACTAGTCTTGTCAGTTGTATCGTTTTTGCTTTTGGTCGTTATTATCAATCTTATGGATTATCCATACGATACCAAATTGGCAGTTTATATTGCTGGTGCTTATGTTGTCGTATCTTCTTTTACTCAGTTTTTCATTTCTTTTTTTAGAGCTTTTGAAAGAATGGAATACGAAACGCTTGTAAGGGTTTTTGAGAAAATTATTGCATTCATTCTGGTTGTGTGTTTAATCTATCTTGGTTATGGTCTAATAGAGATCATGTTAGCATATCTGGTTTCTGGAATTTTCAGCTTTCTAATCGGCGGTTTGATCGTGCTTAGGAAATTTGCTATGCCAGAGTTTAAAGTCGATGTTTCTTTTCTAAAACATGCTATAAAAGAGGCATTGCCATTTGGTCTCACAGCAGTTTTTGTTGTGATTTATTTCAAAATTGATACTGTTATGCTCTCAGTAATGAAGGGAGATGCTGTTGTTGGCTGGTATAACGCAGCATATAGTATAATTGATGGATTGACAGCTTTAGTGGCGGGATCAATATCATTTGCTTTCTTTCCTGTAATGTCAAGGTATGCTAAATCTTCAAAGGAGATGTTAAAGAAAGTATATTTTAGGGCTTTTCTGCTATTATTTAGTGCTGGACTAACGATTTCGGTTCTTGTGACTATTTTTGCAGATAAAATAATATTGATCCTTTACGGACAAGAGTATTTGAATTCGATATTAGCGTTGAGAATTCTGATATGGGCGTTCTTTATAATCTGCATAAGCACAATATCGAGTACATTGTTAAATTCTGTCAATAAACAAAATATAGTTGCTATGGGAACTGGACTTGGAGCGACTTTGAATGTTATTTTGAATTTAGTTTTAATTCCCAAATACAGCTACGTTGGGGCGGCTTACGCCACATTAATAACAGAGGGTATTGGGTTTGGAATATATCTGGGGTGTATTATTAAGTTTTTAAAGAATCCTCTACAAAGAGGTTATGAAGTGAAAGGTGGGGTATAATGGGGAGGATAATACGAAAATTATTGTTACTATGGATTACTTTAATATCAGCTTTGATTCCGTTATATATCAACCTCAATGTATTACACTATCAAACAGATCCTTTCATATCAACAACAATTAATATGGGGAAAGCCATCAAATCGTATGGGTCGCTTGACATCACAAGAAATTTTTATAGCGATATTGTCAATTCAATTCATTTAACTACTCCTTTTTGGCAGAAACACACATCTTATTTTGTACGATTTGAGCCTGGTTCTGGGATATTTCTTGCTATTATGTCAATTATTAGTGGAATTGAAGTTAGAACTATTGCATATCTTCCTGTACCCTTCATAGTCAGTATTTTAATATTATTCTCGATGTTCTGTAGGATATATGAGTATACAAACAGAGTAAATCAAAATAAAAAAAATATAGCAACTATATTCAATATTGTATTCCTTGGAAGCGTCATGTATTCTTTTATATCTTTTAATTTTATTGGGAAGATACACACATTGGTATATCATGGTATATATGTAGTACAGTATTTGACTATTTATTATATACTTCTAAGAATAACTTTCAATGAAAAAAAGCCAGAATGGATAATCTTAATTGTTTTGACCTTTTGTGCTATGATAATTACTCACTATAGATATCCTCTGATGATTGCCGGAGGTATTACTTTGTATGTCTTTATAATATACCTTACTATCTCTATAGCTGGAGTTCAAAAATTCAACATAAGCACACTCCAGACATTTTTATATCTTAACATTTTTATGTGGGTGGTTATTAGTCTAAATGAGGTGTACTTTAGAAGTGGTGCTAAAGTAGATATCCTATCCGCGATTGTATTTTTAAAAGATTATCTTTTGAGGACATTCACTTTAAGCTATTCTCCTATTTCTTCACCTGAAACTTCAGGAAGTAAAATGGGTTTAATGATGTCTTTATTATATACAGCTATTATATTAATTATCTCAATGGGATCGCCAATAGTTTTATTGTTGGGAACAGTCAAGAAGAAAAATATGTTGTCAAAATTAAATGTTGACTATTATATTTTTTATTTATATGTAATTCTATTTGGAGGATCAATAGTGCGATTTTTATCATATTCATCTATATATCTAAATTTTGCAAAATATGGGCTAACGAATCCTGAACTTATTGCCTTATTTTTGGTAATCTCTACCAAGATCATACGTCAAAAATTCAAAAAGGTCGGAACCATTATGCTGGCAATGTTACTAGTTTCTTCAATGTTAATTTTTGGTAAAAGCCTTCTTTATGCATATTCTATCTCAAATCCTAGCTCTGCATACTATTATGGTCCAAAAGAGGAAGGAATCGGAGCTTTTGGATTTTTGGTGTATCATTTACCAGATTCAACTAGCATCATTGGTGGTTCGATACAAGTCAGTAGTGGACTTTATGAGTACCTTTCATATTGTCCTCTGGAAAAAAGTAAGGAAATTATACCTGCAATGGTTCAAGTATATATTGCGCCTTCACCATATACAATCAATGGTATTACGACTGTTTACAATCTAATGAATAAGGAACTTGACTATTTCATTATTGCCAATAAGGAGATACACTATGGTTTAAATGGTGGATTAATGGTGTACCTTGATCCTGATAAAACTAATAAGTTATATAAACTTATGTCTATAAATGAGGACAGAATTTATAGTGGGAGTGCCACAATATACCACTTTAAGTCTTAATTTATCTTTATCCTCCCTTTATCTCATGTTATATACTTCCTCATAAACATTCAAAGTTTCCTCAGCGGTTTTTCTCCAGTTAAACATTTTAGCTCTCTCCAGTCCTTTCTTTCTCATTTCTTCTTTTAATCCCTCGTTAGTTAAAACCTCATACATTGCTTTAGCCAAACCATCAATGTCATAAGGATCAACCATTATCCCTGCATTTCCAACAACTTCTGGCAAAGACGAAGTATTAGAAGTTATAACTGGTGTTCCACAAGCCATAGCCTCTAGAGGTGGTAATCCAAAACCTTCATAGAGTGAGGGGTATATAAATATGTCTGCTGCATTATAGAGAGCTGGCAAATCCTCATCTGGAACATAACCCGTAAATATAACATCTTTTTTGAGATCTAGCTTATCTATGGTTTCGAAGATGGGCTTATACTTCCAACCAATTTTTCCTGCAATTACTAGTTTATGCTTAATTCCTTGTTTTTTGAGTTTGTAATATGCTTTTAGTAAAGTTTGGATATTCTTTCTTGGCTCTACTGTTCCAACATATAGTATAAATGGGTTTTTCAATTTATATTTTTGTCTGATTTTGTTTATTTCATCTTCTTTTAAAGGTTTAAATCTCTCATCTGCTGCTAAATAAATAACTTTTATTTTATTTTCGGGAATTTTGAAATATTTTATTAAATCACTTTTAGTGCTGTATGAATCAGTTATTATTTTATCAGACGATTTTAAAATAAGTGGAAATATATATTTATGCATCAAAACTCGACTTTTTCTATGGGTCTCAGGAAATAATAATGGAGTTAGATCATAAACCGTCAGTATTTTTTTTGACTTTTTTAAAAATAAAAATGGTCCAAAATGGTAAGTATCATGTATAATATCAAAATCCATTTTATTTAACTTGGTAGGTATTAGTATCATTTTTTGTATTTCATGACCAAATGGAGTTTTTTTGGGTATCGGAATTATAAAATCATTTATAAAATCATATGTCTTTATCATGTTATTAATTAATTCGTTTTTTTTATAATGTATAATATAATATTCGTTGTCTCGATAGTATGGCAAGTATTTTATTAAATTATATGGGTAAGATGCTACACCTGTTTTTATGTCATCAATTGAATTTGCAATAATTCCGATTTTCATCTTATACCTCCGTAGTATCTCTTACCAACTCTTTGTATGTCTCCATATATCGTTTTAGCAGCTTTTTCCAAGACTTAACCATTATAGCTTTTTTTGTATTATATTTATATTTCGTTAGCAATTTTTTATTTTCGGACAGCATCAAGATCGCAGAAGAAAAACACCTAATATCGTCAACCGGGCAAGTAATCCCTATTTTAAATCTTTTTACTGTTTCCCCTATCCCTCCGATATCACTAACAATTACGGGTTTCATATGTATAATCGCCTGATGTAGTACCTCACTTTGTGTACTTTTGCGGTATGGTAATATAATTATATCAGATTCCTCAAATAATAATGACACATCTTCATCTGGAATAAAACCTTTAAATATTACTTTATTTTCAACGCCCAATTGTTTCACAAGACTTTGTAAATACATGTAGTATTTCATAAATTTATCTGGAACTTTACCAGCAATATTTAGTTTTAGATTTGGATTATAGCGTAAGGCTACACTAAATGCCTTAATTAGTGTATCTATGCCCCTACTAGGACGAACAATCCCGAAAAACGTTAATTTGATATCTCTTTTAATAGAAAATTTATTTTTTAATGATTTTGCTATAGTGTTGTCAGTAGTAGAAATTCCATACTCAATAGTCCTACATTTTTCTCTCGCCACAGTATATATGCTGCATATCTCCTGGAGATGTTCTCGGGTATGAACTAAAATCAGATCGGAAAGTGTGTAAATTATTTTCTCATAAAACATAAATAAGTTAATAAGAAATTTAACTCTTATATTAACTATATACGTGCTTGGCTTTTCGTGTGCGGTTATCACGATTTTAGTTTTTATTTTTTTAATTTTTCTAAATATATGAATTAATATTAGGAAAAATGGAAAAAACAAACCACAAATAGTTGGTGTATATTGGACATGTACAATATCTGGCTTCAGATGTAGTATATCCTTTGCTGCATTTATCCATCTAAATATTGAACGAAAATAGCTTTCATATGCATATATTCTTTGAGTATATAGACAAAGTTTTACATTTACAGATTCTTTGATAAAACGTTCCGTATACTTGGAAACTCCACATCCCTCTGTTGGATAACTACTTATCATAAAAATCTTCAAGATTTACACCTACCTATAACCATTTTTGTTAGAAATACAAATACTGATTTATATTTTCTAGAAATTTTATTCCAACTATACTTCTCTAAAACAATCTGCCTTATTTTTTTCTCTATTTTTCTATTTTTCCCAGTAGTTTCCATTATTCTCAAAATATTCTCAACAAACATCTCTGCATTTAATGGAGTTACCAGAATTCCAGTTTTTCCATCTATAACTGCATCTTTTATACCTTCCAAGTTTGAAGCCACAACTGGTACTCCACGAACGGTAGCTTCCAGCACAACGATGCCAAAACCCTCTATGTCACCATCCACAGGTATATTCGGCATAATAAAAATGTCTGATATTTTATAAAGCAACTCTAATGTTCTGTCATCAATTTTACCAAGTAGCACAACATACTTCCTCAAATCTTTCTCTTCAACTATTCTTTTAATTTTCTCTCTGTATGGCCCGTCACCGACAATAAGATACACAAAATCATCTCTGGCTTCTAAAAGTTTTGGAATAACGTTCTCTACAAACCAATGAAACCCTTTTCGCTCAACCAAACGACCAACAGACAAAAGAACAAACTTATCTTCCAGATCTGCATGTAGCATTTTTGAAATTCTCTTTTTTAGTACTTCTTTATTTCCATCCGAAGATGCTGGAGGGTTTATTCCAACTGGGATTACAATGCATTTATCTGGAGAGACTCCACGTTTTACACACTCTTCCTTTGTTTCTTTACTTATACAAATGATTTTGTCAGCCACATTTACGAACATAGGTATAAAAAACTGATATAACTTGTTTTTATAGGTAATGTCCAAACCGTGAACTTTAATAACTACCGGCTTTTTTTTAATGATTTTCAAAATGGGTATTAAGGGTGAAAGAAGAGAATCACTTAACAGAATCGCATCAAATCCCTTATTCAGTAAAATTCTAAATAAACTGTAGATATAGAAAACTGGAGAGTACTTTCCAAATCTATTCGGTATAACCTCAAAACTCATTATTTTTCTCATATTTTTTGCCAATTCATAGTTAAGTCTCTCAGCCCCTCCTACATGTGGTGGATAGTTCCTAGCTACAAAAAGGATTTTCATTAAAGCTCACCGATCTATTCTTTTTCTCTCTTTTCACACTCCATTTTCTTCAACCTGTACAGCACATCATCCATAATCTGCCTCTGTGTCCTGAGCATATCCGCCAGCAATCCAAGAACTATCGTCTGAAAGCCAATAATTATCAGCGCAACTGAAAGTATCGCTGACGGCAGGTAAAACCCGACCATTCCAGTCTGCAGATAATAGTAAAGCACCCTCAAACCAACAGCGACACCAATTACAAGCAAAAATAGTCCGATGAATATGAACGTCCTTAGCGGATGGTAATCTCTGTAGCTTCTCACTATCGTCAGACCCGCTCTCACTGCATAGCTGAATATATTCGATATCAAACGCGACTTACCCGGTCTTTTCCTGAATTCTATTGGCACTTCCTCAATCTTCAACCCCATCTTTGCAGCCTGTATAATGGTCTCCTGAACGTAAGTGTAGTCTGCGAGCACGTTTATGCGTAAAGCAGCCTCTCTCGTAAACGCCCTGAATCCGGTCTGTGCATCTGAAACAGGCAATCCACTCGCAAAACGGGTTACCCATGTTGCAATCCTGTTACCAATCCGCTTTTGAATGGGCATGTCCTCGATCCAGCCCTTGAATCTCGAACCCAGAACTATGTCTGCCTTCCCATCCAGTATTGGCTTAATCAGCTTCGGTATTTCCCTGGGGTTGTACTGCCCGTCAGCATCTATGTTGACTATTATATCAGCACCCATTTCTAAAGCTGTTTCCATACCCTGCCTGAATGCCCTTGCCAGCCCTCTATTTTTTCTAAAGCTAACTACCACGTCGGCTCCGGCTTCTTTGGCAACTTTAACAGTGTTGTCTGTAGAACCATCATTGACAACGACGATTTTGATATCGTCAATCCTGTCTCCAAAATCTACCGGTTTGAGCTCCTTTATCCCTTTTATAACATTGCCAATGGTCATCTCCTCGTCATGTGCCGGAATTGTTATGACAAGCCTCATCCATAACCCCTCTCTCACCAATTCAACAATCTCAAAAACATTACACAGAATATAATAACACCAGCATGTATACCTTAAGTTGTGCTGCTCTTCGGACACATCGGAATCACGCTCGGAATATTCTGGTTTGCAGAAGAAAAATTCGGTTTCAGATTTGATTACAGGCTGGTGGTATTTGCATCACTGCTGCCCGACATTATTGACAAGCTGATAGGGAGAGTAATACTCCCAATAGGAACTGGAAGACTGATCGGACATACGCTGCTGTTTATCCTAATTTTGACTCTAATAAGTGTAAGGAGGAAAAATCTGCTACCTCTTCCGCTGGCATCGTTTGTACATCTGCTTGAAGATGAAATGTGGAATTACCCAGCAACTTCATTCTGGCCACTATTTGGCAACTTTCGTACCGGCGAAAACATAAGTTTTCAGGAATACATCATGGAACTGTTAAAACAGTATGAGCCGTCCCTGTCCTACACGTTCATCTCAGAGGTTATAGGCTTCATCATTATCTTAGTATTCTTCTTGAAGAAGAAAATGCGAGCAAAGCTTAATGCCTAACTTTTCTCAACAAGCGCTTGATTGCAATTCTTAATCCAGTGATCAAGCACCAGATAACGTAAAACACTTTCTCAAGCAAATTGGGATCTTTCGGCTCATATCCCTTAAGTATCCTTCTGTAGTTGCTATCTTTGAAATCGAATATTTCACACTTTCTAACGCCATTTTCACTTATATATTTCGATCCAACAATAAATTCAGCATCCTTCAGCAGTGGGGTGATTGAAGCGAACTCTTCTTTGCTCAGCTCCTCAAGTATGAACACGGGTTTGCATCCCATCTCCTTAGCTTTTTTCAATCCCAGGTAAACTGCGTTAATTTTATCATAATCCTTAAGCTTTATGATTTCGGCCTCAGCAGTTCTGGCTAACTCCTCCACGATCTCGTTGCTCGTTATAACCAGAACCCTATCAGCGTAATCTCTCGCACTGAAAATTATTCCCGGTCTCCATTCATCATTCCAGGGAATTACTGCAACCTTCATAACATCCGCACCATTCTACATTCATTGGATGATAACCTGAACAAGTTTTCTTCTTTTTCCACTGGATTTAATAATTCCTAAAGCCTGTTTTTTAACCTTCGTGTCCGGGTTCAGAATGACCACGTATTCTCCCTTAGCATGCCTGACTCCGAGGTTATTCCCCCCCACCGTAGCCCAGATTTCTTGGACTTTTAATCAGCTTAACCTCTGGAAAATTTTCTTCAACAAATTCAGCAGTCCCGTCCACCGATCCACTGTCAACAACTATTACCTCTAACGGATCATTCGCAATAACCGAGCTCAAACAGTCCTCCATGTACCTCCTGTGACTGTAGGTGACAATAACAACGCTCGCCCAGTCTGAAAGATTCATGCTACCACCCAGAAAGATATAGTGTCGGAGTGTTAATGGATTGAGGGAAAAATTGTTTCCGTTAAAACTTGGCTATAATTTATTCGTTGCGACTTTCAATTTCATCTATTGCTTTTACAACTCTCCTGAGAAAAACTTCGGCGCTATTCACTATTTCTTCAGCTGTTTCCTTATCTATTTTAAATTCGACACCATAATCTGCTTTTTGCCTTATATCAAGTGCGAATTTATACGACTCCGCATGAACCTCTTCCAGATATCCTTTACTGACGATTCCAGCCCGAGCATCTTCAATACGCCAGCATGCTTCTTAGGCGCGATGTTCTTTGTCAGCAGGAGTGCTCTCGCTGCGTGGTACATCGAGTAATATGCTCTTGAAACCGCTCCCCTGTACAAACCGCCTGACAGGAGATTTTCAGCTTCCTCAAGACACTCCCCAGCCAGAGCTAAGTGATCTCTTATTTCTTCAGCCCTTCCACTTCCTTCACCCAATTTCAACACCCTCTCTCAAAACGATCCGGTGGAATGAATAGTTTTTATTTTTCTCGAACTGCTCCTCCTCTTCAACGATTGAGGATATTACCCCCCCCTGTTCCATGAGGACCTGAAACGCTATTCTGGAGACCTCCCTCTGACTGACTCCGCTGGCCACAATTAAAACATCTATGTCGCTCTCTTCTCCAGCTTCACCTCTCGCAGCTGAGCCA
This sequence comes from Geoglobus acetivorans, assembly GCF_039641995.1. Classification (NCBI taxonomy): domain Archaea; kingdom Methanobacteriati; phylum Methanobacteriota; class Archaeoglobi; order Archaeoglobales; family Archaeoglobaceae; genus Geoglobus; species Geoglobus acetivorans. Next base: position 1,706,997 of record NZ_CP087714.1, read on the forward strand.
AACAGAATGATCTTGCGTATTCTATCACCGTATTTTTCCTTCAAAATCCTTACAAACGATTCCAGGGCTCTCTGCTTGTTATCTGAAATTTGCGGTAATTCCATGATAACTGCCTTGTCGCAATCTTTTATATTTTTATTTCCTGCAAAAGACAATCTAGCGGATCATCCGAATAACTGAGCTCGAACAACCATCCACGTACTTCCTGTGGCTGTACGTGACGGTGATCACGCTCGCCCTCTTTGACAGCATTTCAATCACTGTCCGTTTGCTTTCAATATCATCTCTGGCCTCGTTCCCAGAATTATCGCCATCCCCATAAACGTCATCTTCTCTTGTAAATTTTGTCGTGATGGTCTAAATCGAGGAATCTAACCACCCCATTTTCTTCATCGATTTCAAAAATCAGAACAAACGACCTCTCAACGTGAACCCTTCTCAAACCCTTCAGATCGTATCTTAAAGGCTTGTAGTGCTGTGGATTTTTTATAATTTCCTCAATTTTTTTGATTACAGTTTCGTAGAATTTCCTGTTTTTCTTGTGTATCTTTTTCAGCTTTGATTCTAAATTTTTACTTATGAAATATCTGTACATTCATCAGCCCTCTTCAATTAGCCTTCTCAGCTCATTTATGTCTGAGAATTCCTCAAAATCCTCTTTTCTTATTTTTTCCAGTTTTTCAAGGTATTCTTCCCTAACCTCGTAAAGCGTGTCAGCGTAAATGTCAATAAGTGTTTCAACCATTTTTTCTATTCTCTCTACCTTATACCTGAGATCCTCCAGAATTGATTCCACGTTCCCTCCCATTTCAATCACCTGTATATGTTATGTCTATGGCAGTATAAATATTGCCTCTCACACCTTCACATCTGGAATTTCTCTTCTCCCCGACAAATCAAGCAGTCCCGTCCGTCGATCCATTGTCAACAACCATTACCTCCAGCGGATCGCTCGCGAGAACTGAGCTGAGGCAATTCTAACTCCTCAAAGAACACTTTATCCATCTCGTATGAATAATGCTGTCCCGTGTGCAGGATGAAGTAGTCCAGTCCCTTTTTTCGCATTCTCTTATCACAGGGCTCATTTTGATTATTTCCGGCCTTGTGCCAAGGATTATTGCAATCATCTCTTCACCTTCCAAGATACTATGCAATACGACTTCATCATAATCGGTTGTCCTTCACGATCATAACTCGATGTAACTCGCTATGATTTTTTTGAGGGCAAAAACATACTAAAAATCCTCTCTGACACTCTAAAAATGGCGGGATGCTAAACGGCAACCAGAACGTCTCCTGGATATGTGTTTCAGATTCGTAACCTCTCAGCTCCAACCCGACACAACATATGTAAAACTGGCGTTAGATGTTGAATACTTTCCTAATGATGTTTTTAACCTCAATTAACTTTTCAGGCTTCAATTTTCCAGCTTTTTTGAGAATTAGATTTTTCTCCACAGTGAAGATTGAATGACAGTGAATATAGCTTGTTTTCTTGAGTTTTCCCTCTTTGACGTCGCTCGAAGTTATTTTGATTTCAAAATCCGGTAAATGCTCGGAGGAGCTAATTTTGGCAACGATCAAATCTGCTGACACAAGGTTGAGTTCAGAAGAACTCAGAACAACCACCGGTCTGAGTTTCTTACCCACCATGTTTGTAAAGGGTAGCTCAAGAATTACTATATCCCCTTCCTCATAACTCGAAGAGTTCTTCTGCATCTTCGCTCTCCCTCAGAAGCTTTAAGTATCCGTACAATTTAAGGTCATCAATTGCTTTAACCTCTTCTATTCTCAAAACCACTCGGGATCGTTCTGGAATATCCAATGCTTCTATCGGTATCAAAACACCTTTTTCGTAAATGCACTCCACCTTTTTCATATCATTCACTCAGAACTAACCTTGAAATACATTTTGCCTGTGTGTGGTTTATATTATCCATCTCGTATGAATAATGCTGTCCAGTGTGCAGTACGAAATAATCCATCCCTTTTCTCTCGCACTCCCTTATCACAGGGCTCATCCTGATTATCTCAGGGCGTGTGCCGAGAATTATTGCTATCCTTTCATTCAACCCTGCACGATCCTGACATCCAAGTTCCTGAAGTGATTGTCGAAAGTGTATATTTCTTCAACATTGGTCTCTTTCATCTTCAAATAAGCGAGAGCGTCGTTCACACTAACGTTTTTCTCCTTGGCAATTAGCAAAGCCCTTAGATAGTCTTCCTGCGAAACTGCTAATATTCTGACGTTCTCAGCAAGCAGCAGGTTTTCGAGAAACTTCAGAGCTGTTGAGAGATTAAGCTTCGCTTCGAGGATGTTTGCCACCTCGCTCAGATGAACTGCAGTTGTTACGACCTCTTCCCCATTCTCAACCCTGAGCAGAATTTGCTTGGCTTTTTCCTTTCTTTCAAGGATTTCCTTGCTGACCTTTCCCCTGGGCCTTACCACGGAGTATAGGAATACGTTGGCATCTATGAACCTCATAACATCTCCTCAAGAAGCTCCTTTTCAACGTCTTCCCTGATCTCGGCCTCGATTATGTCGAAGAACTGCGAAAGTTTTGGTTTCCTCTTCGGCAAAATCTCTATCCTGTCCTCAAATTCGATCAGAATTACTTCACTACCCCACCTTTCCCTCCACTCCTTAGGTAGAACAATCCTCCCCTGACTATCAATTTTCTTAACTTCCACAACCACCAGTAATCACCATTAATGTGGTCTGCTACCAAGTTTATAAAAATTTTGTAATCTCCGTCCGCTGTGTGAACTTCAACAGCATCCTGCCCTCTCAGCTTCCTGTCGTTCGACCAGATCTGCTCTTCCAGAAAATTCAAGACGACCTCCAGCTCCTCTTTAGGAAGTTTAATCTTTTCGAGTATTTCGTCAAAATGCTCACGAATTTCGATGAACAGATACTTTAGCCAGAAACGAAATTTCCTCGGAATCTTGTTTGTTACAAAAACTCTGAACGTTCCCCCTCTGGCCATAAGGGCGGCAAGTACTACATTGGCGTTAATCACCAGTAACGTGCTTTCTGAACCTCTCGGCAATCGATTTGCTGATTTTCTCGCCCGGCTCTAAAGCATCCCCTCCAGTCCTGCCCCCCGATTAAAGTTATGTGCACTTCCCATAAAATATTACTCCCATACTGATTGACTCAGCCAATGTCCAGATTACAAACCGCTATCCACCAATAGTGGTATGTCCGGTGCGCATTATTAAGTAATCTATCTCTTTCTCTCCACGTTCTCTTATTACGGCACTCATTTTGATTCTACGGACGTGTGCACAGGTTTTGACAGAATCCGGTAAAATCATTTTCGTAACAGTCACTTGTGTTCCTTCATTATCTGAACGAGCGAATTGAGGATCAGCCCGGAGGTGACCATGAGCAGGCCGAGAATCAGAAACAGGGCACTTCCGATTGATGGGCCGTACGGCAGTTTGTTCGTGTCGTAGTACACTGAAAATGCCCAGAAGCCAAAGGCAAGCCCGATGACTGTCAGAGCAAAACCCGCAGAGCCGAACAGCAGCATCGGTCGCTTGTAGCCGATCAGACCAACGATGTCGTTCAGAACGCTCATCCCGTGTGAGAGGGGATTCTTCTTGTGCCTGTTCGGGACGTCGTATATTGCAGAGATGGGCACCTCCCTGATTCTCAACCCTTTAGACGACAGGCGGGCGATCATCTCAGACTCTATGCTGTAGCCGTTCGACTCGAAGTTGATGCTCTCCAGCACCTTCCTGTTCATCGCCCTGAAACCGGATTGCGAGTCAGAGATCGTGATCTCAGATCCCAGATTGGTCACGAAGGTCAGGATTTTCTGCCCGAGCATCCTGTATTTCGGGATTTTCCCGTTGTTCTCTAAGAACCTGGAGCCGATTACCAGATCCGCCTCGCCCTTTAAAATGGGCTCGACAAGTGAGGGGATTTCATCGGGATCGTGCTGCCCGCCTCCATCGAGCATAACCACGACAGAGTAACCGAGCTCCTTGGCACGTTCAAAGCCCACCATGAGGGCGTGAGCCTTTCCACAATTCTCCTCGAGCCGTATAACCTCAGCTCCGGCCAGTTCTGCAATCTCGGCCGTTTTATCCGTGGAGCCGTCATCCACGACAATGACTCTGTCCACGTATTTCTTGGCCCTCAAAACCACACTCCCAATGGCTATCTCCTCGTTGTAGGCAGGAATGACGGCTGCGACATCATTCTGCATAATAAAGCACCTCACAGAAAGTACAAAATTTTTATAACAAAAATAATTAACCCGAATCAATGCTGCTCTTCGGACACATCGGAATCACGCTCGGAATCGCTTGGCTGATTGAATCAAGGCTCAGAATTAGAATGGATTACAGGCTGATTGCTGTTGGCTCACTGCTGCCTGACATGATCGATAAACCGGCTGGAATGCTTCTGCTTCTCCTGAACAATGGCAGGGTTTTTGCCCACACTCTGCTGTTCATCCTGACTCTCCACCTGATCGGCTTGAAGTACAGAGGATTTCTGTTTCTGTCCTTTGCGTCCTTCCTCCACCTGATCGAAGACGAGATGTGGAACGAGCCGGAAACGCTCTTCTGGCCCCTGCTGGGCGGCTTTCCCGCCAGAGAACGTGTGGGGTTTTACGAATACGTTGAGAGGATAATATCGGAATACACACCCTCTCTTTCCCATGTGTTCATCTTGGAAGTTACGGGCTTCATCGTAATCTTGGTATTGGTGATGAGGCGCGGTTCTCTTTTCGGCGCCCGACATTAACCTGCGGTCATTCTTTCAGTGAACCGCGTTCCGAAGTAGCGGAATCGAGGAAGAGGTATGAACAGGATACAGATCTGAATTGTTCTTGTAGACAACACTCAAATCCAGGATTGCCATTCCGGCCGAGTCATATCCCCTGTATTCCAGATTGACCAGCCCCCTCAGCAGAATGGGGCTGGCCCTTCTGGAACCGATATAGACGGTAGTTCTGCGCATAATATCACCAAACGGGTATGAAAAATTGACAGTGCAAACGCCCATAGCAACAGCTGACCCCGGCCAGCCCTCCTCATCGCTTGACGCTCGGTCTCTGCTGGCCGGGTAAGGCGCCACTACGTTGTTCATTTAGTCTGATGGATGCAGCACATCAATAATTGCAAATTTATGTTTTCAGCCAAATATTTCTGGGAAATTTAAATTTTGCTATCCTGTTTTGATATGGATCATGATCTACACTATCGCTTCAAGGAGGTCTCTCGGCACTCTAACGTACTTTCTGACAGTTTGAATGAATATCTCTCTTTGCGCTGAAAACGTTATCCACCAGGTGTCCTCGAAGCCCTCTGTTTCGCTCAGTTCCCTCGCTATAAGCCTTATCTGCGCCTCGGACATCTTGTATCCCCTTTCTCTCAGCACCTTCCTGAGCTTTGAGAGTGTGATTATGAAGTAGCTCATCTTCTCTCCCCTGTCTGAGGACACGTTCTTCAGCGTACCGCACTTACTGCAGCAGGGGTGCAGTTTCATGACACCGTTGGGCAACCTAGCCCAGTCACCTTTACCGGATTCGTGGTCGCATCCCATTGGCATCCCTCCTGGAACCATTCTGGATCAGCGTTTTCGCCCTCTCCATACCTGCAGGGCAGCAATAACCAGCACAGCGGTCAAAAACTCAAAACCCGGGATTTGAATTGAGATGCTTGCGGCGTTTTCCTGCCCGCTGGCCGTATTGTTGGTCTCGTCAGGCTCCTCAGTCCTGTTTACGCCATTTTCCGGTGTGGATATCGGCGTGGGTGTGGCTGTGCCGGTTCGATTTGGCTCAAGAGTTTTTTCAGGTTTTGGCGTGGATACTGGAGTGTTTGCTGGTGTCGGAGAGAGTGTAGGTGTTGTGGTTGGAGTCATCTCCGGAGTGGGCGTTTGTACTGGCGTGGGTGTGGTTGTCGGCGTGGAAGCCTGGGCTGACAGTCCACCTCCTGAGCCGCCTGAGGAGGTTGCCGGACTGCTGTATTTTTCTGATAATGTGATGACCCTTTTCACACCCCCGGCAGATATCACGAACTCTCCAGGCGGGAGGGGAGATGTATCGTAGGTGTAGCTGAATTTACCGTTCTCGTCTGCAGTTATGTAACCTGTGGCTGTGATTTTGAGCCTGACAGTGCTTTCTCCTGACTTTCCACGGATTATCACATCGTACGTTCCCGCCGGAACACTCTGGGAAATTGTGGCCACGCCGTTTGTCGCGTCTTTGTTCAGAGTTACCCAGGCCGGAAGGTACAGAGATCCTATCAGGAGCCTCCTGGCACTCACGTCGAGGTCAAGGCAGCCGTATGCCGTTACCGTGAACCTGTTTTTGGTGTTGGGTATGTTTATGCCCGAGACGGAAAACACGTACTCGCCGTTGTTCACGGCGACAACCTTCTCAAACGTTATGTCTATCCTGACCTCCTCGCCGGGACTCGCGGTTCCGGATATGACTACCACGTCACCCTTTACCGGGTTTTCCGGGGTTAAGGTCAGGCCCAGAACTGCCGCACTGACGGTGTTCTGGAGCAGGATTGTAATTAAAACAAAAAATAAGGGAAGTGCTCTTGCCATCTCTACGATCTCCTCCAGTAAGCCACTGCCAGCACTATCAGTACGGCTATGGTGATCCATAGCAGCGGATTCTTCCACCATGCTGCCTGCTCCTCCAGGGTGGGTGTCAGCTCGGGAGCCGGAGTCTCCCCAGGAGTTTCAGTCTTTGCAGCTGTCGGAGTGACAGCAGGCGTGGGCGTAACGATTTCAGGAGTCCTGGTCGGTGTGGGGGTCACTGAAGGAGCAACCTCCTTGACAGCGATTGCAAACACGCTGAAACCTCCGGTTTCAGCCCTGTAGTAGTAATAGTTCTCATCCTCTCCGACCATTTCCGTCCTGAGCTCCTCCCAGCCGTTGTGGTACCTCATGAGGATGATATCCTCAGGATCATGTCCGCTCTCAGCAACCCAGCTCTTGGAAACCTTGAAGTCTATGTAGCCTGTGGGCTCAACCTCCTCTCCGGTGTCGTTGTTCCTGAAGGTTATCTCCACGAACCTGTAGACCTTCTTTGCTGGAGGTTCGGGAACCTCAGCAGGTGGAGACTCGAGCTTCCTGACCTCAACCTTCAGGTTCATGCTTTCCGGGGCCTTGATTGTGAGCGAAACCACGTCTATTTTCTCGGCCGTCTCAGGCGGAATTTCGATCTTCACTTCCTTGTCCTTCTCCACACCCACAACCGTGGAATATGCTCCCTCCTCAGGTACGGGGGTTGGCGTGGGTGTTGGAGCGGGAGGCGGAAGCGGGATGTATCCTCCTCCACCGGAGGGGGGTGGAGGCGGCGGGGCAACCGTTGTTATCGTTACGGAAGTCCAGTTGAACGCAACAACCCTCTGCGAGGAGTTGCTGGCATTCCATGCGGCCACGTAAAGGTAATAGTCGCCGTCAGAAAGCCCCTGCACCAGAATGCTGAGGTTGTACGTGGTCCCGGTGGCTCCCCTGTTGATGCTGAAAGTAACGGCGTTTGACGGAAATGCATTGAGCCAGTCCTCGACCGTGGTTGCATTAACGCTGTTCAGCCCGACTCCAGCGACCTTAAACCCTTCCACGAGCATAGCCTCCTGTGAGGCTGTGCCGGCCTTCAGGGTGAGATTGGTCGTTGACTTTGTTCCACCGCTTGTGAGCCTGAGCGTGAATGCGGTGTCCTTTTTCATCAACACTGCCACATACGTGTACTTCGCGTTGCTGCTTCCCCCAACGATTTCGAATTTACCGTCCAGATACTTCTGATCGCTGACGGACGACCTCGTGATTGAGGTGTCCGCGCTGAGGGTTGATTCATGTTCGAGAACCTGGAATACCGTGGCTGAAATCAGGGTTACGTTCTGTTCACTGGAGGCGTTTAGCAGCGCCACGACGGCATAATCTCCCGGATCAAGCTGCCCGAACGAGATTGAGCTGTTATCTCCGGTGGAGTTCAGGATGACTGTGATATTTTGCTTCGCATTATTGAGCAGGTTCCTCAAGGACTGGGTATCCCCGTCAACGGCCGAAGCAAGAGCGTCCTTAAGCTGGGTGGGATACGTCTTTATCAGGTAAACATACGCGGTTTTTCCCGCAAGACCATTCTCACCGAGTATCTCGGCAGTTACGGTGTCGCCCGGATGGTACATGGGCTGAGTGGTAAACGGATAATTCACGACATAGTCTTGATTTTCTGAAATATTGTTGGTTGTTATGTTTATTATCTTGCTCCCCCTCGTGTACTGGGTGCTGTTGATCCCGCTGTAAACGAAATCTATGGCCGGAATTGAGACCCCATCTCCTCCGGTCATTTTAATCCAGTTTCCGTTGTTGGGATTCAGAATTGACAGGCTCTCATAGCTTGGTGCGCTCGTGTTGACGATCTCGACCTTCACGAGCGGCACAACTGATGCTGAGGCGGGCAGTGTCAGCAGCGGCAGTAACAGCAGCATAAGTATGTATCTGGTTCTCATAGTGATCACCGTTCACTTCTTACATGTATATCTATAAAAACATTTTTGTTTCAGTTACTCTGGAAAAAGCATTTTTGTGGGTTTCTCGATGATGTATCAGGAAAAACCTCAATTAATTTTAAAATAATTTTGAATAATTGCCAGCTTGTTAAAACATTTTTAGACCATCTGGGAATTGATTAAAGTATGTTGAATCTGTTTTTCTTATGCATCTGCAGAATGTTTGGATTTCGTAATTCAAATTCTGAAACTTCTGAGCAAGCAAAAAACGTATTTGGATATCGGTGGTGGTCCTGAGGACCTGATGTTTGTGTCCGAAAATCAGCAGCCTTCGGATGATGGGCTGAGCAACGTGATTCTCAGCTCGTTTTCGCTGCGTTGCTACCTTGAAATGTCTGGAAAAATTGTCGATTTGAACGCTAATGTTGTTGAAGATAACAAACGCCGGGGGTGGGATTCGAACCCACGCGGGCAGAGCCCAGTGGCTTAGCAGGCCACCGCCTTACCACTCGGCAACCCCGGCTTTAAACTGGCTATTCGCTCGCAATTTTTAAACATTTTGATGGTATTAGAGGGTGGGAAACTTGCTGCCATGGCACTGGTGAGAGCAGTTTCTGGAATATCTGTTCAATGCATGCGACTGACTACTGAGACTCCCCGGATGGACTTGTGAGATAGTATCTAAACCTCGTTTTTCAAAGAATCTCTCAGCTTATCTATTCTCAATATCAGACTTTTAATCAGTTCTTCCCAGTTTGGACGCAGCATCTTTGGGATAAATTGGTTGATGGAATAAAAATTGGCATTTGGCCCGTTATGAGCAATTTCACTCGACAACCGTAAAGTGCACCACCGTGACGAACTCCTCGTCCTTAACCTTCCCGTATATCCTATTCAGAGCCTCTATGAGCTCCTCCCTGCTCTCAAACCCGTCAAGCCTCGCATCGCTGTCTGTCAGCTCCCTAACCCTCTTCACAACGACCTTGTCAACCCTCGCCCTTGCGAAGGGCCTGCTCTCTGCGGTCAGGTCAACTATTCTCCCTACAGGGTACCTCTTTATGCCCTTTCTGACAGTCGTTACCTTTTTCCCGCTCATTATCTCCTCAACATACTCCGAATCGAAATTAATCCTCTTCTGCTCCATGGTACCACTCCCACACCTTTTTAAGGGCCTTCAGCACTCTTTTGTATGACCTGCTATCCTCAATCTCCCTCCAGTTTTTCATCATCAGGCATTTCGCAACCAGAACCCTCTCCTCCCTCTCGTCAAGCCCGGCCTTATCGGTCCGGGTGTAGTAGTATCTGACAAGAGGTCTTGCTATGTCAGAAACGTACTCGAACAGGCTGTGGCCCTGGAAGTACTTCTTCATTCTCCGCCTTTCAACCCTCGTGAATTCCGGCTCGTATGCCTTTGCCTCCTTTCTGAGGCTCTTCAGGAGCCTTATTGCTGTCTCAAGCTCTATGTCTCTCAGCTCGTCTCCGAGATATTCTATCACTCTCCTGACGAACTCGGCGTTTATGTCGTCGATTCTGGACTGGATGTGCATTTTGAGGGTCTTCAGGACTATAACCGTGTACTCTCCGGAAATCTCGTTCCTCTGGGGCGTGATGTGCACCGGCACGAACCCGTTCCTCTCCCAGAACCTCAGAAGCTCTGGAGAGACGCCAAAGCCACTCCCCGCCCAGTCCATGTCTTTCTCTGAGGCCCACTCGACGAGCTTCTGCAGTGCAAAGCTCCCTATGCCCATGTCCATCACGGATGGGTGCGTTGCAATTCTCACGATCCTTATGCCGGTAAGCTCGGGAAAGCCATACTCCCAGTAGTGCTTCAGGATCAGGTCCGGGATTATCTGACCCTTCGGCTTGTAGCCATCGGAGAGCTTTCTGACAGTCTCCTCGTCCATCCCACCTTCGACTGCAACGTGCAGCGAGCACACAGTCTTCCCGTTCACCTTGACCCTGAGCGGAATGTGGTTCGGCATGTCCAGCAGAATCACGAGGTCGGAGGGCCGGTTTCTGTAGTGGGCGAGAACGTAAATGCCGAAGAACTCTCTGAGGAGGTCGTCATTTTCGATGAGCATGTTCTTGTCGAGCTCCTCGAACTCAAGCTCTCCGTTCCGTATTTTCTCCATGTCGCTCTCATCAAGCTCCACGGGCTGGGCATCAAGCATCAGAACGTCGTAGAGCCAGGCCTCGATTGGGTCGCCCCTGCCGTACCTTATTGGCTCCTTCAGCTCGATTTTCACGATCTCGGTATTTTCGTCCTGCTCCAGCCTCTTCAGAAATCTGATTGCGAAACCCCTTCCCGTCCCCTCGTAACCGTGAACGGTTGTGGAGAATATCGCGTACTTGACACCCTCAATTATCTTGAAAAGCACCGGAACGTCGATTGACGCAGCCTCGTCCACAATGACGATGTCAGCAAACTCACCCTCTCTCATGGCCCTTGCAGGAAGGGCATACTCGATCCTCGCATACCTGCTGTTGATAACCGTGGTGTTTCCACCGCTCTTCTTCTCGGAAAAGTTCTTCATCCCCTGCCTGACGAGGGCTTTTTTCAGGAACTCGAAGTATGTTTGCACGGACTGAACGTTCGGAGCCACGAGCAGAATCCTGACGGGCCTTTTCAGGGTCCTTTCCAGCCTGGACACCAGATAAGGGGTGAGGATGCCGAGAACGGCGGTCTTCCCCCTCCCCCTGTTGGCCGTTATGACAACAGCCTTTCTCTCCCTCTCTTTTTCAAAAAACGATTCGAAAACCTGAAGAACGCGAACCTGATCCTGAGTGGCGCAGAGCTTGTAGAGCTTTCTCTTTATTTCCTTCTTCTCCTCGGGAATTACGATCTTCTCTCTTGAGTCGACCCTCTTCTCAAACTCGTAATTTTTCAGAATCTTTCTTTTATCAGCGTCAAATATGATTATGCCCTCAGCAGTAAGGGTCTTGTTTATGAATCTCCTGTAGAACCTCGGAACAACATCCTCAACAGTGTATGGCTCGCTGACCAGGTCCTCATGCCACTTCCCCTTCAGATTGAACCAGCTGTCGATGTGGGGAGATACGGCGATGATGATCCCGCCTTCCCTGATCGTCTCGATCAGTATTCCCAGGTCGTTGGGGTGAAATCCTTCCGTCAGGTCTATGATCAGGCTGTCGTATGTCTGCCCCAGAACCTTCCAGCTGTCCTTGTAGTGGACGATCTCTCCGCTGAAGTACTTGCCTGCAAGCTCATTGAAGTAACTCCTCCCTGCAAGGAGAAGGCTCTCCTCAGGATTTTCCGATGATTTCAGGTGCTGCTTGTACGCTTTTTTGGCGAGCTTCATTATCCTGTCGTTCAGCTCTTTCGTGCATATGAAAACAACATACCTGTGCCTGTTTTCCCTGGCAATTTTACTCGCCTTCTCGATTTCGAGCATGAGGTCCCTGACCGTCATTCACAGGAAACTTTGCCTGTCTGCTTTTATATTTTCTTGAGTCTTTGTTCTGTGATATTCATGATAATATTGTATTGCGATTAATTTAGATATTATCTGATAAATAATTACGTAATTATTTATAGAATCAAAAAATTATATAAACACTAATTGATACATATTCGTACGTAAACTGCTGAGGAGGGATGAAAATGGAGCTGGCACCACTCAAAAGTCTCGGGTTCATACTTGGACTGATAATCGGTTCAGCAATACTGGCTCTCGGAATAATTGCCCCGCTGGCCGTGTTTGTGGCGGGGTAAGCTGAAACAGGTAGAATTTTAAAAATTTTGAAAATTTACTTTTTTATGTATTTTTCAGCGGATTCAAGGGCTCTTGCGACAAGCTCTGCAGACAGATCCACGTCCTTCAGCGATATTACCTCTACGGGCGTGTGGATATATCTTGCAGGCACCGAAACAACACCCGTGGGTATTCCTGCCTTCGTCAGGTGGATTGCGGTTGCATCTGTCGTTCCGCCCTCTCCGACCTCCAGCTGATACTCTATTTCGTGCTTCTCTGCCGTCTCAACAAGCCAGTCCACGACAACTTTCGGAGCGATCAGACCTCTTCCCTGCGCATCGGCAACGGTTATCACCGGCCCCCAGTCGAGCTTAACGTCGAGCTTCACACTTTCAGCACCGGGATAGTCTGTTGAGGGAGCAACGTCAATTGCGAGGGCAACATCAGGCTCGAGTGCGAATGACGATGTTCTCGCACCCTTCAGCCCGACCTCTTCCTGCACGGTTCCGACTGCATAGATTGTTGCATCGCTCTCGGTTCTCCTGAGCGCCTCTATCATTATCGCAACACCGGCCCTGTCGTCAAATGCCTTGCCGGTAATCCTGTTCCCCAGCCTGACACATTCCCTGTCTATGGTTACCGGAGTTCCGATGTCGATACCCATCTCCTTCACTTCCTCCTTGCTCTCTGCTCCAATGTCTATGAACATGTCCTTGATATCTATGATCTTCTTCCTCTCGTCATCCCTCATGAAGTGCGGAGGCTTGCACCCCAGCACACCGACGATTCTGCCCTTCTTTCCGTGGAGTATCACCCTCTGGTTAAGCGCTGTTTGACTGAACCACCCTCCTATGGGCGTTATCCTCAGAAATCCGCTGTCCTCTATGTACTTCACCATAAAACCGATCTCATCCATGTGTGCGGCTATCATCTGGCTGTAGTCTTTGCCGTTTTTCACACAGATTATGTTCCCCATCCTGTCGACCTTTATCTCGTCGACGTGGTCCTCAAGCTCGGCCTTTATTATGTCCCTTATCTCGTCCTCATATCCGGAAATGCCGTGGGCATCACTCAGCTTTTTTACAAGTTCCTCTACATTCTCGTACATTCGACCACCTCATTCAAGAACCGCATGTCTGTTCTCGAGATCTTTTTCTGTGAGGTTTCTCACGGTCATGAGTTCAGCTATCAGAGCGTCGAGGTATATCATCACGGTAAGCTCAAACATCGTGCCAAGAGGGGCAATTTTGGAAAGCTCCTCGTCCTGCTCGGTCTTTATCTTTCCCTTTATCGGAACAACAACATCCGCAAGTTTTCCGAGAGATGATTCGGGGTTGCTTGTGATTGCTATCAGCTTTGATCCTATCAGCTCCTTGGCCTTTTTGCTTATGTTCACAACCGATGTTGTTTCTCCCGAGCCTGATATGGCTATTAGAACGTCCTCCTTCCCTATCCTTGGAGTTACAGTCTCGCCAACAACGTAAACGTTGTAACCGCAGTGCATCAACCGCATTGCAAACGATTTTGCGACAAAACCGCTCCTCCCGGCACCCATCACGAAGATGCTCCTTGCACCCTGTATCGCGCTGATAAGCTCCTCGAGATTTTCAGAGTTCACGGAATCCTTCAAGAGCTTGATCTGATTCTCCATCGCCGTGAAAAACTTTAACATCTGTTCTCCCACCATGCTGGCTCCCCCTGGTAGTTTTTTCATTTCAGGGATATTAAAGATTTGGATTGTGCTGAGCTAACATTTAAAATCACATGCACGGTTAAAGGTTTATGCTCATACTTGCTCTTGACGTTCTGGAGAGGGATGTGGCACTCGACGTTGCCCGGAAGTGCGGTGAGTACGTGGACTTCATCAAGGTCAACTACCCGCTCGTTTTATCTGCGGGAATAGATGTTGTTTCCGAACTCTCTGAAATCCGGCCCGTTATAGCTGATTTTAAGATAGCGGACATCCCGTATACCGCATCTCTCATCGCGGACATTGCCTTCAGGCATGGGGTCAGGGCAGTTATAGCCCACGGTTTTGCCGGAAGTGATATGCTTCGGGCTGTGAGGGATGTGGCTGACAGGCATGGAGGGGAGGTTTATGCCGTAACAGAGCTAAGCAGCCAGGGAGGGAGAGAGTTCATGACCCGCCACACTCTCGAGATTGTTGATGTTGCCAAGGAGGTCGGCTGCGACGGACTCATAGCCCCCGCCACGAGGCCTGAGAGGATTGCGGAGATAAAGAAGAGGGCTGAAAACCTCAGAGTCATCTGCCCGGGAGTCGGGGCTCAGGGGGGAAGGCTCGAGGACGTTCTGAAGGCTGGAGCCGACGGGATCATCGTGGGCAGGACGATATATCAGTCCGAGGATCCTGCCAGAACTGCGAGAGAGATCCGCGAGAGGATTGACGGATTGATGAAATAAAAGGTAAATTGCGGTTGAAGGGACTACTTTATCCAGACCCTTCTCCCCTTCTCAATGTACAGCATTCTTGCGCCCGTTTTCGCAAGGATGTCTCCAATCCTCTCCAGAAATCTTGCTGAGAATATCAGGCACAGGGTTTCGTCGGTCATCTCTTCCCCTTTCAGCTTGTCTATGATGTCCCTGCTCTTTCTGTCGATCATGTCGTCTCTCGTCATGAGTTTGTCCGCAATGCTTTCAACATCTCCCTGCAGTGCTGACTCCAGGATGTCGAACATTTCCAGCAGGACTTTCCTTATTTCCTCAAGCTCCTCCCTGAATCTGGTCGCCCTGCATCTCGAGATTTTCAGGGCGTAATCCACGATCCTCTCGTAATTTCCTGAGATTCTCATTATCGTTGCGAGGAACCTCAAATCCCTTGCAACCGGCTGGAACAGGGCAACCGCTCCCAGAGCCTCGTTTTCGATATCTGTATTCAGAATATCCGAATACCTTTCAAGCTCGTCTATCTTGACTGCGCTGTTTTCATCTCCAAAAAGGGCATCTATGCAGAGCTCAACCGAGTTTTTTGCTATACCGTGAAGCTCGACAACCTCCTCCTTAATTTTTTCAAGCCTTTCATCAAGAACTCTCATCTTCCAACCTCCGTAAAAGCTCCCTAACCTTATCCTCAATCATGGATAGCGTTTTCAAATATTCATCCACACCCTTACCCTTCGGGTCCTCGACATACCATCTCTCAACATTTCTGTGGGGGACGTTTACGCATGCACTTTCCCCGCACACAGCTATGACGACCTCATAACTCTCTAAATTAACATCTTTGAGGCTTTTTGGCCTCCCCTCATTGACTCTATAGCCCCTCTTTTCCAGTATCTCCACCGCCTTACCGTCGTACTCCTTTCCGGCCTCAACTCCGGCGCTCTCGGCTTTCCAGCTTTTGGCAAGGCTGTTAAAGACCGTTTCTGCCATCACGCTCCTGCACGTGTTCTCTATGCAGACGAACAGCACTTTCATCCGACTCTCCCCGTTATGTATCTCTCCGTCAGCTCGTTTTCCGGCTTTTCGAATATCTTCTTCGTTCTGTCATACTCCACAAGCTTGCCCATCCAGAAGAATGCGGTGTAGTCGCTTATCCTTGCGGCCTGCTGGATGTTGTGGGTCACGACCACCACCGTGTAGTTTCTCTTCAGCTCGACCATCAGCTCTTCTATCTTTGCCGATGCGATGGGGTCAAGGGCTGAAGTCGGCTCATCGAAGAGGATCACTTCCGGATTGGTCGCTATGGCCCTTGCTATGCAGAGCCTCTGCTGCTGACCTCCTGATAGCCTCAACGCCGAGTCGTTGAGCCTGTCCCTGACTTCATCCCAGAGAGCGGCTTTTTTCAGACTGCTCTCCACGATCTCCTTCAGCTTTTCCCGGTCGTTTATTCCGTGAATTCTCGGTCCATATGCGATGTTGTCAAATATGCTCTTCGGAAACGGGTTCGGATGCTGGAAAACCATTCCTATTCTCCTTCTGATCTCTACCGGGTCCACGTCTCTGTCGTAGATGTTCTTTCCGTCGAATATCACCTCTCCGGAAACCCTGACGTTGTCAGCAAGCTCCACGAGCCTGTTCAACGCCCTCAGAAATGTGGACTTCCCGCATCCACTCGGCCCGATAACCGCAGTAACCTTGTTTCTGTAGATCTTCATGCTCACATCGCTGATTCCGGGCTTTTCGCCGTAATATACGGTGAGATTTTTTATATCGAATATGTGCCCCATCCACTCACCCCCATAGCTTTTTCCTGTAATGGTTTCTCAGGTAAATTGCCAGTGCGTTCATGGACAGCATGATTGCAAGGAGGACGATTATCGCTGCCGGTGCTAGGCCATGGAGAAACTCCTCCTTGGGCATGTCCGTCCACATGAATATCTGCATCGGTAACGGTGAATACGTGCTGAAGATGCTTTTTGGTGCGGTGAAAATAGTTGTGGCTGCGCCGATCATGATGAGCGGGGCTGTTTCGCCTATCGCCCTCGACAGTGAGAGTATAACGCCCGTGAGTATTCCCGGAATTGACGATGGGAGAACGACGTTCCTTATGGTCTGCCACTTTGAGGCTCCGAGACCTATCGAAGCTTCTCTCAGTGAGTCGGGAACAGCCCTGATGGCCTCCTGTGATGAGACTATGACTGTGGGCAGGATGAGCAGGGATAGCGTGAGGGAGCCGGCAAGAATGCTGCCCGCTCCGATGTGGAGTGTCGAAACGAAAAGTCCGAGTCCGAGAAGACCGTAAACGATGGAGGGAACGGCTGCCAGATTTGAGATGTTTATCTCCAGAATCTGCTTGAATCTGCTCCTCCTTCCGTATTCCTCAAGATAGATGGCTGCGCCGACTCCAAGGGGAACCGAAAAGACTCCGACCAGAATCATCGACATAATCGTTCCCACGATTGAGGGGTAAATTCCGGCCCTGTCCGGGAACCTTGAGGGCGGTGAGGTCAGGAACTGGACATCGATCCAGTTTACGGCCTCGTAAAACGTCAGCGCAAGCAGCGCTGAGAGGATGGTTATTCCCGCAAGGGTTGCGACGAGCGTAAGAGCCATGAACATTTTTTCCTTCCATCCATCTCCCTTCATCTGTACACCTCCCTGTACTTCATCTTAACAAAGTAGCTCACGGTGTTCAGGGCGAGGGTCATCAGGAACAGCGTGAATCCTATGGCGAACAGGCTCTTGTAGGCCAGGCTGTGTCCGCTCACATCACTTAGGCCGAGCTCAACCATCGCCGCAGTCATTGTTTCTATGGACTTCGTCCAGTCTGCAGGGTTCAGTATGTTCGCAAGTCTCGGCGTTCTGCCCGCCGCTATCGTGACCGCCATCGTCTCTCCTATCGCTCTCGAGATTCCTAGGATGAAGCTTGCGATGATCCCTGAAAGGGCAGAGGGTATCACGATTGTCAAAATGACCCTCGGTTTTCTGGCTCCGAGTGCGTATCCTGCCTCTCTCAGCGACCTCGGAACGGCTCTGATTGCATCCTCGCTTATGCTCGCGACGATCGGGATTATCATTATCCCGACGACTATTGAAGCGCTGAGGGCATTATACGCCTGCAGGTCGGGCACGAGATTTTTCAGAAACGGAGTTATGTATGCGAAAGCGAAGAACCCGTAAACGACTGTGGGTACGCCCGCAAGGATTTCGAGCATGGGTTTGAGGATGTTCCTCACCCTCTCGCTTGCGTACTCGCTCAGATATATTGCTGAAAGAAGTCCCGCCGGAATCGCTATGAGGGCTGAGCCGATCGTAATCATGAGCGTTCCAGAGACGAGTGGCAGGACCCCGTAGGCGTAGGGCTTAATCGTGGGAGTCCACTTCATGCCCGTGAAAAATTCAACAGGTGAGACCGAGAGGAAAAAAGTTGCACTCTCAGACAGAAGTATGTAGATTATGCTGAATGTTACGAATACCGTGAGAAGTGTGCAGATGAGCAGGACGGTTTTTATCAGACTTTCCGTGACTTTCTTACTGGAATTCAATCAATCCACCTCCTGAAAAAAATTTGGGAAAAACCTGGTTCCCCTTACTCCACCCCCAGCTCTTTCAGTGCGTCGTTAAACTTCTTGAGGTTCTCCTCCTTGATTTTTTCGCTAACCGGAATGTATCCTATCTCTTCAACAATTCCGCTGTCAAGGTTCTCCAGGTAGAACTTCACGAACTCCCTGACTGCAGGCTTCTTGAGCGCCTCCTTGTTCACGTAGATGAACAGAGGTCTGGCGAGTGGATATTCTCCGCTCTGTCCGGACTCGATGGACGGAGCGACGCAGGCCCCCGTCTCGGGGTTCTTGATCTCCACCGCCTTAACCCTGTCCTTGTTTTCGAGGTAGTATGCAAGCCCCAGGTATCCCATTGCGTACTTGTCCCTTGCAACCGCCATTATTATCGTGTTGTCCTCCTCTGTTCCGTGGTAATCCTGTCTGTGGGCTCCTGATTCGCCAACAACGTGCTCGGTGAAGAAGTCGAAGGTTCCGGAAGCTGAAGTCGGCCCGTACAGGTTCATGTTTTCATCGGGCCAGTCCGGATTGACATCGCTCCACTTCGTCACGTTTCCGGTGGCATCAGGTCCCCATATCTTCTTCAGGTCTTCAAAGCTCAAACAGCCGACCCAGTCGTTTTCCGGATTGACGATTACTGACAGGGCATCATACCCCACAAGAAATTCTATCGGCTCGACACCGTTCTCCTTCGCTGCATCAAGCTCTTCCTGCTTTATCGGTCTGCTCGCATCGTTTATGTCAGCATGCCCCGGAATGAAGAAGTTCTTGAATCCTCCACCTGTGCCTGTGGACTGCACGGATACGACAACGTCCGGGTGGAGCCTGCTGAACTCCTCTCCGATTGCTATTGTTATGGGGTACACTGTTGAGCTTCCGGCAATCTTAACTTCTCCGCTAAGTTTCATGCCCTCTGTCTTCTCCGTTTCCTCAGTGCTCTGCTGTGTGCAGCCAGCAGCGATGAGGGTCAGGAGCAGTGCTATAACCAGAACCAGACTGACTTTTTTCCGCATGTTCGTACTGTTTTACTGAGATATATTTACCTTATTGATATACAATACATTTGGCTATATCTTCACCATTACCATGCTTATCCACATATTCGCATCCTGATTTGGAAAAGTAAATATATATCAGATGTGAAATTGGGAGTATGAAACGTGTGGCCAGAAAGATATTTGTTAGCGGTTCGAGCTTTATAATCTCTCTCCCCAAGGAGTGGATAAGGGATAACTCACTTAAGGCTGGAGACACCGTTTTCTGTGACATTGGTAAGGACTCTCTCACGATAAGGCCGAGGCTCGACAAGGCCAATCCCAGAGAATCGAGGATTGATGAGGAAGAAGACGAAAAGATGCTTCTCAGGAAAATAATATCCCACTATCTTGCGGGTTACGAGACGATAAGGATTCCCGTTAATGAGAGGACGAGAAGGGCTGTATACAACGCAACCGCACTGCTCATAGGTGCTGAAATTCTGGAGGATTCTGGAAACGAGATCTGGATGGAAGTGTTTGTGGATGAGAGAAGATTCAGGGTGGATGACCTGCTCGAGAGGATGGGCAACACCGTGATCTCCATGCTGAAGGACTTCAGAAAGAATCTGGTTGAATACGACCCCGCATCCATAGAAGTAATCCTTCAGAGAGAAAATGAGGTTGACAGGCTTTATTTTCTGATATTGAGGATTCTCAAATCTGCCCTTAGGTACTCTGACATTCTGGAAGTTCTCGATCTATCTCCCATAGAAATCCTGGGAACGAGGACCGCTATAAAGAACATCGAGAGGGTTGGAGACCACCTCCACGGGATGACCTCCAATCTCAGGATGTGCGAGACCAATCTGATGGAGCTTGAAAAGCCCGCAGAAGAGGCTGAAACTGCCTTCAGGCTTTCCCTAACCTCCCTTTTCAAGCGGGACGAGGCAATAGCAAGGGACGTGTTTGCGATCGCAGACTCGTTTGGTGTGCCGAGGATAAAGCCCGCTGAGATGAAGGACATGGTTCTGGTTTCCGGCCTGTTGAGCGGTCTGGAGAGGATTGTGGGATACAGCGAGGACATAGCCGAGATAACGCTGAACCTTGCGACACCGTGATGTTAAAATATTATAAATCGTAATTGACAGCAATTCTTAAATTACGAGGCTGTGAAGGGGGGCCATGAAGAACATATTTGTTGAGGAGTTAGTTCACACTCCTGTTGAGAATCAAAAGGTCGAAATTGTTGAAAGGAAGGGTATCGGTCATCCTGATTCAATAGCTGATGGTATCGCAGAGGCGATGAGCAGGGCACTGAGCAAGGAGTACCTCAAGAGAGTTGGGGTAGTGCTGCACCACAACACCGATGAGACCCAGATCGTTGCAGGGAGGGCGAAAACCGCATTTGGTGGAGGAGAGGTCATACAGCCCATATACATTCTCCTTGTTGGCAGGGCAACGAAGTACTTCGACGGCATAGACATTCCAGCTGACCGGGTTGCCCTCAAGGCAGCAAAGGACTACGTGAGAAGTGCCATGAGGAATCTCGACCCTGAAACAGACATAGTATTCGACGTGAGGCTTGGTGAGGGCTCAACTGATCTGAAAGAGGTCTTTGAGAGGAAGGGTGGCAAGGCACCACTTTCGAACGATACGAGTTTTGGCATCGGCTTTGCCCCGTTCACCGAAACGGAGAATCTGGTCTACAACGTTGAGAGAAGAATATATGAGGAGTTCAGAAAGAAGGAGAAGGCCATTGGCGAGGACGTCAAGGTAATGGGCCTGAGAGAGGGGGATAAAATCAGGCTCACAATAGCCTGTGCCTTCGTTGACAGACATGTGTCCAGTGTGAAGGAGTACCTTGCGGTGAAGGAGGAGCTTACGGACTTTGTGAGGGGAATCTCTTCAGAGTACACCTCCAGAGAGGTTGAGGTTGCCGTCAACACGGCCGACAACATTGACAAGGAAGTCGTGTACCTCACGGTCACGGGGACCTCTGCCGAGAACGGAGATGATGGAAGTGTTGGCAGGGGCAACAGGTGCAACGGCCTGATAACTCCGGGCAGACCCATGTCCATGGAGGCATCGAGCGGAAAGAACCCGATAAACCACGTCGGAAAGATATACAACCTCCTCGCAAACAGGATTGCCTGGGACTGCTACGAGGCCATCGAGGGCATCAAGGAGGTCTACGTCCGCATTCTCTCCCAGATCGGAAAGCCAATTGACGAACCCAAGGCTCTCAGCATTCAGATAGTCCCCGAGAACGGATACGATGTGGAGAGGATGGAGTCCAAGGCGAGAACCGTCGCGGATGAATGGCTCAACGACATCACGAAGATAACCGATATGGTCATCAACGGGGAACTCAAAACATTCTAATACCTCTTTTGCCCATTTTTTTCCGTGCTGTGTGTCAGGTGCAAGGGAAAGCTCCTCTGCGGGAAGAGCTTTTGCCCGATCATCCGGGCTTTCAAGTCTGCAAGCTTCGAACTCAGGGATGTTGACGAGAAACCAACCCCGCCGTCAGTTTTTGTCGGGAGAATTGGCTATCCGAAGGTCTTTGCTGGACCGATGATAGTCCTCGGAGGGGAAAACCCCGAGGTTTATGAAAATCCGGCAGGTTACTCCCAGAGGGTTGAAGACGTCATAGCCCTGAGAATGTCCCTTGCAAGAACCTACTCTCAGTTTTCTGTTCAGTCTGCAGGAAACCCCGACAGAAATCTCATGGAGATTCAGGAGATTGCCAGCAGCGTCAGAAATCTGGATGTCGAGGCAGAATACGAGAAGGTGATAAAAAAACCTGCCATTGACGACATCCTGATGCCTTCGGGAGTTTCAGCATTTTTCAGGAGGATGAAGGTAACCTCGAACCCCAAAATCCCGTCCAAGGTTGAGAAGGTCAGTGACGATGAGCTCAAAGCCGTGAATGCAGTAATGGAGCTTTACGAGGAAAATCTTCCGACGTCTTACATCCAGAGGGTGTTCTCTGTCGGGCTGCTGGGGGTGGAGAAAAAGCTCGTCCCGACAAGGTGGAGCATCACCGCCGTGCATGACATCATCGCGGAAAACCTGAAGAGGGAAATAGCGGATTTTGAGAGGATAAACGACTGTCTGCTTTTCAGCTACGAACACTACGGAAATCACTTTGAGGTAATCCTTTACCCCTCGTCATACTGCTTCCAGCTTGTGGAAATCTGGATGGAAAAGAGTCTGTGGAGCCCTGAAAACGTCTGGATTGGCTCAGACAGCGAGGGTCTTGGGAGGAAGAGGGACTACTCTGAACTTTCTGGAGGGTATTACGCTGCGAGACTCCCGGTTCTTGAGTACCTGCACTCAAGAAGGAGGCAGGCAGGAGCAATTGTTTTGAGAGAGATAAGGCCGGAATACTCAGCCCCCCTCGGCGTATGGGTCGTGGAGGAGGGAGTCAGGAGGGCAATGAACTCCAGACCTGAAAGGTTCTCGAGCCTGAATGAAGCTGTGGAGCAGGCATCAAAAAGAATGAGGGTGAGCAAAAGTCTGTGGGAGAAGCACCTCAAATTTACCGCACAGCAGACTCTGGATCTATTCCTCCGTAACTCCTCGCGCCCACCCTCTCAATGAGCTTTGAGGCCACGTAGTTGCCAATCTTCGCAGACTCCACAATGTCCTTGTTCCTCTGCAGGCCGTAGAGGAAGCCCGCATTGAACGCATCCCCCGCGCCTGTCGTATCCACAGGGTTTGAGGGAAACGCCTTTACAAATTCCTCTGTCCCTCCGTCAGAGACAAAACAGCCCTCCTTTCCGAGTTTCACCGCAACAATCTCAACTCCCAGGCTGTGAGTCTCTCCAACTGCATCCCTCCAGTCCATTCCGAATACAATCTCAAGCTCTTTCCGGTTGGGCAGAAAGACTGTCGTCTCCTTCAGCAGCCTTTCAAGCCCCTTCAGCCCCTTCTCCGCATAGGGCATTCCGGGATCGAGGCTTACCCTCTCTGCTCTTTTAGCAACCCTGATCTGGGATCTGAATG
Organism: Geoglobus acetivorans; assembly: GCF_039641995.1. Taxonomy (NCBI): domain Archaea; kingdom Methanobacteriati; phylum Methanobacteriota; class Archaeoglobi; order Archaeoglobales; family Archaeoglobaceae; genus Geoglobus; species Geoglobus acetivorans. The sequence goes on from NZ_CP087714.1 coordinate 1,730,139, forward strand.
AATCATCACCCATCCTGCAGATGAAGGAGGTCATGTGGATGATTTCAGATTTTTCAACAACATCCCAGTTGATCTCATCTTCCCTGATTGTGTCGTTGACGCCCGGATCGACCAGTATGGCCCTCTCTCCTTCCCTGTCGACGAATATCATCGCAACGCCACTTCTGCCCTCGGCCCTGATTATTCCGGAGGTGTCTACTCTTCTGTTTTCAAAATCACCTATCAGAATTCTGCCCTCCTCATCACTCCCGACCTTGCCTATGAAGGACGTTCTCACACCAAAGGTGGCAAGTCCGGCGATGGTGTTAGCCGCACTCCCTCCCGGGTGGAGATCCACGTCAATCACAAAGCCTTCCTCATCCTTTGAGGGTATTTTGTCAACCAGGTATATCTTGTCGAGGTTCAGCGCCCCAAATCCAGCAATCATCCAAGCTCACCTGCCTTTCCTCTCAATGCCCTTCTCATTTTTAACGATTTCCTGATGGTGTCTTCATCAATCTCAAAATGGATCTCGTATTTGCCGCTGAGAAGGTCGTGCCCGCTCTCCGCAATCTCTCTGACACCTTCAAAGCCCCTCTCGAGGAACGTGATGGCTATTACTGCCTCAACCACTGCACTGTCTGCGATGACTGCCAGGTTTGCATGCCTCAGTGCGAACTCGTTTCCGTTGAAGGACATGGCAAGCCCATCGTTCTCTCTCGCATAATCGAACATTTCGATGTCGGAAATGCTGTCTCCTATTGTGATTACCTTGCTCTCATTGTAGCTCTCCGCGATTTCTCTTTTCCGCCTGCTTCCCACAACCTTTACGTCCTCCATAATCTGCCAGAAGGGCGTTTTCGGCAGCTCCTTCCAGAAGAGGCTGTTGAGATACTCTGCCGATGCAGTCTTTCCTTCACTTATCTCTATGTCCTCGAGAGATGCGATCTCGTCAACCTTCACCAGCAGCCATCTTTTCCACTCCGCATCAATCCTGTATTTCTCCGGATCGAACACCGTACCGTGCAGGTCTCCTCTAACGCCTATCATTCTGGCCGTTTTGGTGAGGTATATGTCATAGCTCGTTGAAATGACCACCGGCTTTACCCTCTCCTGCAGGTATTCCATCGCTTTTTCAGCATCGGGAACGAATCTTGCCGTCTGTTCGCTCAGAACTTCAAGCTCCTCCAAGCTCAGGTCAGCAGCGACAAGAAATGGCGCAAGAAGTTTTAGAGTGTCCCCGGCCTGATACCCCTCCTTTTTTTCCACGTAAGCCAGATAATCGTCATACTGACTCAATCTTTCAAAGAACTCTCCGTTGTTGAACGCCGCCAGGGACAGTTCGTATGCTATGTCCGTCAGAATCCAGGGCCCTTCCCAGTCGGTGAAAACGTGCATGGGTGAAGATTGCCGGGGGTTAAAAAATTCATTGCCCCATCTCGTCGAGAACTCTTTTCAGTATTTCCTTCTCCTCTCCCCTGCTTTTCTCCATCAGCCTTTCCACTATCAATTCAGGCGTGCTCCTTCCTATTCTGTTGAACACGGGCTGTCTGTCCACAATGAGCCTGAAATTCTCGTCTAAGCCCTTTGCCTCAATTCCGTCGATTCTAATGAACTCCAGCCCCCTAAACTCCTCGCCCAGGTGGGTCACAAGCACGAGGTGATGCCCCTTCTCGTGGGCAATCTTTAAAATCGTGCTCAGGATTTTTGCTCCCGCTCCGGGCTCGGTTATAGCCTCGAACTCGTCTATGAGTATCAGCTTTCTTCCATTTCCGGACACCGCTTTAACAAGGCTTTTAACTGCCTTTTCAAACGCTCCAGAACCGTAGGAACTCTTCTTTCTCTTGAAGTAGAATATTTCGTCGTATACGGGGACTTCAGCCTTTTCTGCGTTCACCGGCAGTCCCGAGTGAGCGAGAATGGCAACCTGGCACATCAGGTCGAGGAGACTGGTTTTGCCTCCTGAGTTCGCCCCTGTTAGCAGTATTATGCTTTCGCTGTGGGGGAACAGGCTGTTTCTGCCTATGCAGTAGCTCACCGGCTGTGGATCCTCGATGAAGAGGTTCCTGCCGTTGACGATTGCAAATCCATCTCCGAATTCCGGCATGGTGAATGAGCTGGAGTCGAGCAGTTTGTACAGGCTCAAGGCCCTGTAGAATTCCACTCTCTCGTTGATGTATTCCAGATCTATCTTTTCAGCTATCCTGAGACATTTGAGGTAGTAGTCAAGTGCGGCTCTCTCCTTAATTCTCGAAATTGCCCTCTCCACACCCTCGTCATCGACCCTTACTGGAAAGGATCTTGAAAAAAGCGACTCCACTATTCCTATGCTCTCGAACTCCTTTTCGTACCTTGAGATAACCTTTTCTATCTCCTCCTCGATCTCAGCCGAAAGCCTCCCCTCACTCATGATTCTGAGCAGCTCGCTGGCTGGAAGAGTCACCTTTATTTCTGCAAGTCTCTCCTCTATTTCCCTGTTTATTTCCACCTCCAGCTCCTTAGCCCTCGATTTGATTCTCTCGATCTCGCCCAGTCTGGTGTAAAGACTCCTCAGCTCCTCTATCTCGGGGATAAGATTTTTGTAATGTGTGTTTCCCGAAATTCTGGCTTCAATCTCAGCGAAGGCCCTGAACGACTCAAGATTTTCGATAACGGACTCAACATACAGTTCGGGGGCAAAGCTCTTCAAATCCACGCTGTTCACGAAGTCGTTGAGGGTAATTGCAAAATCCACCATCTGGGATCCGTCTCTGACGACCTCACACACTCCCAGTTTCACGGCAGACTCATAGCTTTCATCGTCGCTTGCGAGAAAAATCCGGTCTTCGAAGAACCTCTTTCTGATTGTGAGCAGTCTGAGTTTTTCTATCTCGTCCGGGTGTATTTTCCTTGAAATCTCCATCTTTTTCCTGATCTCGTTCTGTCTTTCAAGGATCTCTTCGAGGCTGGACACTGGCCTGTATGATTGCAGTTCTCTCCGCGCTTCGTCAAACCTGACGGCCTTAGAAAGGGTGTCCAGGGTTTTCCTGTAGATCAGTGCGGCATCGCCCGAAAGTCTCATCAAAAAGTGATATCAAAAGGATAATTTTTCAAGTTTTTCAATACCTCACCTTCCCTTCCACTCTGGCTTCCTCTTTTCGAGAAATGCGTTGAGGCCTTCAACGGCATCCTCCGTCTTTATAAGCTCGTTCAGGTAAATTCTGTTAACCTCCCCCAGCACTTTTCCGAAGTCCACGGCTGTGGATTTTTTCAATGCTTTCTTTGCAAGTTTCAGCGCAATGGGGGATTTTTCAAGCAGCCCGTTCACGTATTTTTTCACATCCTCGTCAAAACTCTCCTGCTCAAACACCCTCGACACTATGCCCATCTCTCTCGCTCTGTGAGCATCAACGGCCTCTCCCGTTGTTATCAGGTCGAATGCGTTTTTCCATCCTATCATGTGGGGGAGAAGCGCTATTGCCACCGGTGGATAATGTGCGAGGGTGATTTCCGGCACTCCAAGCTTGGCGTTGCTGGAAGCGAGAATCACATCGCATGCGAGAGGAATCTCGAATCCCCCTCCGAGTGCGTAACCCCTGACAGCACAAACCGTGATTTTTTCGCTGTTCAGGATCTTCAGAATGAGTTCCGTGAACGTCCCTATCAGATCTGGGGCTTTATCCGGATAGTGTTCCTTGATTTCAGCTCCAGCACTGAAGTGCTTCCCCTCGTGGGATATCACAACAATTTCCGCCTCATTTTCCGCCACATCAAGTGCAGATATCAGTTCCCTCATCATTTCGAGGTCAACGATGTTGAGAGGGGGGTTCGCAAGCAGTATCCACGCTGTATCTCCTTCAAGGCTGTACTTTATTTTTTTGTACTCCATAACACCGCTTTGGAATTTTACATATTTAACTGTTACTATATAAATCATGTTTACTGTGTAAAAACCGCAGCCGTAAAGTGCTGTAGGGCGTAAGGTTCCTGACCGACTCCCGTATCGTGCTGTGCTGCTTTCCTGATGCGAAAAGTATTTTTAAGGGAAATCTATAATTATTAATGGTGAAGTATATGGGTTCGAAATCTGAAGGCCCTGTGATAAGGCCCATGAGGAAGGACGATTTTGATGACGTCGTTAGGATAGATTCTCAGTACACCGGGGAGAGGAGGGAGGAGTATTTCAAGAGGCTCTTCGATGAGGTTCTGAACTCAGAATACGGGGTTGTGATATCTCTCGCTGCGGAATATGATGGCAGAGTGGTCGGGTTTGTGGCTGGGAGTGTTTTTTCCGGTGAGTTTGGAATCCCCGAGAGCGTTGCCTATCTGACCACGATCGGAGTTGACAAGGAGTTCTCCGGCAAGGGCATTGGAAGGGAGCTTTTTGATCAGTTTGTCACCAACGCAAGGGCGATAGGAGTGAAAAAGATATACACAATGGTTGACTGGGGAGACAAAATGCTGTTTGACTTCTTCAGGAACTCAGGATTCAGGCCATCATCGACAATGTTAACCCTTGAGCTTGAGATTCCTTAATCTGAGCAATTTTGTTTAAAAATGCTGTTTTTCAATTACTTTTTTGACCCCCACTGTCGGTTAATCCGCAACACCTCCGTGTTTTGCCCATCAGTTCCATGACCTTTTGTTACAATGGCAAGTGTAGAAACCTTTAAATTTTACAATGTAAACTTAGTATTATGATTGCGCAGTACGGATATAGGGACGGTTCCGGTACGTACTACATAAGCATTGACACTGACCTGTGCGATGGCTGTGCTGACCTTGAAACCCCGAAATGCATCGAAGTCTGCCCGTCCGGAGTTTTCGAGGTTGGAGAGGATGAGATTGATCCCTTCAGGGATGAACCTGTGGCGAAGGTTAGGGAGGATCACAGAAACAAGATCAGGTTCAGCTGCGCCCCATGCAAACCCGCTTCGGGCTGGGAGATTGAGAAGCTGGCATGTGTTTCCTCATGTCCCAAGAATGCGATAAATCACTCCTGGTGAAACCCGATGGAGGAGGGCTGGGAAAAGGCATTCACCGTTGAAAGGAGACGGGTTGAGGAATACATCGATCTTTACAGGTCCATGGGTTACGATGTTAAGGTGGTGGATGTCGATACCTGCGAAAGGGATTGTGGCGTGTGCTATCTTCAGGGCGATTACGTGGAGCTCTGGATAAGAAAATCGAAAATGATGGGGGACGAGGATTTCTACTGACCGCATCTTTGGCCGGAAATATTTTTGAAATCACCGTTCAGATTTGCACCGCATCAGAAATTGTTTAATTAATAATATGATTTTGTTTAACTCGTAGCATTTATATATCAATCAGACATAACATTGTCATGGAGTTCGATCTCAGGACACCAATTGTAAGGCTTGACAGGACCAAAATAGTTATTCTGAAGGAGAAGATCGAAGATCCGAACATAACGACGAGAAAGCTCAGCGAAATTCTGAAGAAGAAATACGGGATATCTCTGAGTCATGCCAGAATCGCAGAGATAATCAAGGAGATGAGAGAGACAGAGATTTTCAGGGAGACAGTCATACCGAACGAGAACTACTTCATTTTCAGCTTCATGGAGATCAGCTTCAACAACCAGAACTTTTCAGAGAACTGGAGAAGGGCGTACGAGTATCTGATCAACTCGCCAAACGTGATGCTGTTCTTCATAACCGACGGCACCCACAGGTGGAAGTTCATAATGGTCTTCAGGACTTTTCAGGAGGTCTCAAAATGGGTCCACAGCTTCCTGAAGGAATACGGCGACTTTGTTCAGGATCTGAACGTTCTAATAATCTACAGAATCCTGAAATTCAAGTTTGACGAAAAGCTTCTCGAGGAACTCATAACTTCCTCTGAGACAATGTAAACTAATTTCACTTTTTTACTGTCCAATTTTCAGAAAAGTATTTATACTAATTTTACGGATTAAAATTTGTGGCAGTTGATAATCTTACAGGTGAGGTGGTTGAGTGATGACTACGTCTGTCGATGATATGCCCCAGATGAAGAAATTCAGGGAATGGTTCGAAAACAGGCACGAATATGCGAAGAAGTGGAAGGAAAAAACAGGTGGCAGGGTCGTCGGCTACTACTGCACCTACGTACCTGAAGAGATACTGTACGCGGCAGAAATCCTCCCCGTGAGAGTTCTCGGATCACATGAGCCGGAGAGCATAACCAGGCCATATCTTCACGATATGTACTGTCCGTTCTGCCATGACACTCTCGCCCAGGGATTGCAGGGCAGGTACAACTACCTTGACGGTGTTACACTTGCTCAGTCATGCCTCCACATGAGACAGTCGTATTTCAGCTTCGCAGACAGGGTGCCGAACATTGAATGGAGCTATTATCTGCCGTTTCCCCATGGAGTGAACAACCCTCATGCAGGCGATTTTGCAAAACACGAGTTTGAGAAATTCAAGGAATCTGTCGAGGAATGGACTGGCGCAAAAATTTCCGATTCTGATCTTGACAGAGCGATTGAAGTTTACAACAGGAGCAGGGAACTTCTGACAAAGGTGTTCGAGCTGAGGAAGGCCGAGAATCCCCCCATTACCGGACTGCATGCAATGCTGATTGTCGTGTCTTCACAGGTGGTTGACAAGGAGGAACACAACGAGGTTCTGGAGAGCTTCCTGGAGGAGGTTGCCGAAGTTGAACCTGACAGGGAGGTTGGGACGAGGCTGATGCTCATAGGCAGTGAGGATTACGATATCGAGCTTTTCGAGCTGATCGAGTACGGGATGAGCTACCCTGCAACGTTTGTCTTCGAGGAAAACTGCACGGGTTCGAGGTATTTCTGGGGGGCTGTGGAGAATGGTGGAGACAGGATAAAGGCCCTTGCCGAGAGGTACGTTTACAGGGTCCCGTGTCCTGCAAAGGACTGGGCAAGGGGCGACTTCTTTGGAAGGAGGAGGTTCCAGTTTATTGAGAACGTCATAAAGGAGTGGAACGTTGATGCCGTGATCATCGCCCAGATGAAGTTCTGCGATCCTCACGAGCTTGACATACCCTCTCTCAGAGACATGCTTGACAGGATGGGTGTCAGACACCTCCATCTCGAGCTTGACCTCACGCAGCCTGTTGGGCAGTTCAGAACGAGAGTCGAGGCCATGATTGAGGCCATGGGTGAGGAGGACCTGTTTATTTAGAGGTGGTGAGTATGGGAGTCAAGGTTAGGCCTTTTGAATGCTGGGATGATTTCAAGAAGTACAGAATGGAGTATTATAGGAATTATCTGGAAGCCAAGGAGAATGGCAGCATCAGGTGGGCAGGTTCAGCATGGGCGTTTGATCCGGTTCCGGCGGGGCTGGGAGAGGACGTTTATCCGCTCACCGGCGAACCCTACGGCGCCACGGCTGCGTTTTTCAGGGACTTCTCCATGAGGGCTTTGGAAACCATCGAGAGGAAGGGTGCTGCAAGAGACCTCTGCGGGTACATGAGGAACTACTGGGGCAGCGTGGCGATGGACAAATATCTGCTTGCCGACGGTGCCGAAATTGAGCCGTTCCCGAAACCGGACTTCAACTTCACGATTCACATCTGTTGCACTCATGCAAAATGGTACCACTATGCTGCCGAGCTTGAGGGGGGCGTGCCGACATACGCTGTCGACATCTCGGTTGGGCCGGGCTACCTGCTGAATGACAAGAAAATAGAATACGTGGTGAGGCAGCTCGAGGATGCGATTCAGTGGATGGAGAAGGTTACGGGCAGGGAGTACGATGACGAACTCCTGATTAGGGCTGTTGAGAATGAGGCGAGATCGATGACCCTGTGGTCGAAGATCTGCAAGCTGAACCAGAACACCCCCGCACCGATGGAAGAGAAGTCGATGTTCTCGTTCTACGTCATGACTCTGCTCAGGAGGAGCGATGAGAAGATTGTGAAGCTGTACGAAAAGCTCTACAAGGAGGTTGAGAGCAGGGTTAAAAGAGGTATTGGGGCTCTGACCCAGGAGCAGTTCCGCTTTGTTACGGACAACCCGCCACCCTGGCCGTTTCTGAAGGTTTACAGGTATCTCGAGGAGAATTACGGCGCTGTTTCTGTCGGCTCAATCTACACGTTTGGCCTTGGTGCGGCCTGGCTGGGCATGGATGAGAAGGGTGAGAACTGGATCTGGGAGCCGGCTCCAACGCCCGAAGAGGCCGGTTACGAGATCCACGACAGGAGGAGCGCCCTCTGGTGGACGGCGATGTTCAACCTGAAGTACAGAGCCTCGTGGCAGCACGAGTACTCTCACTGGATAAGGAAACAGGAGACGTACCAGATGGTGAAGGACTGGAAGGCGGATGCCATCATAATGCACCTCAACAGGGGATGCGAGCTCTGGAACATGTCCACTCTTGAGGTGAGAGATTATCTCGTCAGGAATGGTGTCTCAGTTGCGACATACGAAGGAAACATGGCTGATCCGAGAGAATTTGACGAGGCGAGGACGTTCAACGTCATAGACTCGTTCATGCAGAGTCTGGGAATTGAAAAGCTAACTTAAATATTTTTGAGGGGTGGTTGAAGATGGTTGTTGCGGGTATCGATGTGGGAAGCAAGATGGCAAAAGTCGTTATTATGGATGGGGATAGGAACATACTCTCCTACGTCATGGCGCGAACCGGCACAGACCATGGAAAAACCTCTGAGGAAGTTCTGAATGAGGCACTTGAGAAGGCAGGACTGAAGAGAGAGGATCTGGAAAAAATTGTTGCCACAGGTTTTGGCAAGATCTCCGTGCCCTTTGCGGATGACGAGGTTACGCAGGTGATTGCCGCAGGAAAGGGCGCCTACTTCGTAAGGCCTTCAGCAAGGACGGTGATTGAGGTTGGTGCTGAAGAGAGCAGGGCAATAAGTCTTGACGAAAACGGCAACGTCAAGGATTTTGCTCTTGCAGACAAATGCGCCGCCGGAGCCGGTTCATTTGTTGATGCGATGATAAGGTATCTCGAAGTCACTCCCGAGGAGTTCGGTCAGCTTGCTCTCAAGGCAACAAGGGCAATCCCGATGAACGCTCAGTGTGTGGTCTTTGCGGAATCCGAGGTGGTTTCACTGCTGCACTCCAACGTCCCGAAGGCCGAGATTTCGAGGGCAATACACGACGCCATAGCTGACAGGGTCATCGCGATAGCCAGGAGGCTCGATATAAGGGATGATGTTCTGTTGATAGGCGGTCTTGCCAACGACATCGGATTCATCGAGTCCATGAAGAGGGAGCTTGGAAAGGATGTTTACGTTCCCGAGGATTATCCTCCGGAGCTTGTTCCCGCAATAGGGGCGGCTCTTTCTGCAGTTCAGGGGGTGAGATGAATGGTTAGCGTTCAGGAGAGCGAATACTGGAGATGGCCAGAAACCGTCTGGGTGGACGAATCAAGGAACTGGCAGGATGCAGATGTGATAAGCTGCGGTATTGATCTCGGCTCGGTCAGCACCCAGGCAGTGATAATGGCCGATGGTGAACTTTACGCTTACGCCAGCATGAGAACCGGGACGAGCAGCAGTGCCAGCTCTGAAAAGGCACTCAATGCAGTCCTTGAAAAAATCGGGGATATGAGCAGAGAGGATATCCACTACATTGTCGGTACGGGCTATGGAAGGGTGAGCGTTCCCTTTGCGAACAAAACGATCACCGAGATCGCATGCCATGGAAGAGGTGCGGTGTACGTCTACGGCAACACCGTAAGGACCGTTCTCGACATGGGCGGTCAGGATCTGAAGGCCATAAAGATCGACAGCAGGGGCAAGGTGATAAACTTCCTGATGAACGACAAGTGTGCAGCCGGAACGGGAAGGGGCATCGAGGTGGTCTGTGATCTGCTCTCCGTTCCCATAACCGAAGTCGGTGACATGTCCCTGAAGGTTGAAGAGGAGCCCGAGCCTGTGAGCACAACGTGCGTCGTCTTTGCAAAGTCGGAGATCCTGGGACTTATAAGGAAGGGCTGGAACAGGGAAATGATACTCGCTGCGTTCTTCAATGCTGTGTCGAGCAGGGTTGTGGAGCTTCTTGAGAGAGTGGGAGTTGAGGCAGACTTTGCAATCACAGGCGGAATTTCGAAGAACGTCGGGGTTGTCAGGAGGATTGAGATCAAGCTGAACATGAAGGCACTCGAGCCGAAGGTCGATCCTCAGCTCGCAGGAGCAATCGGTGCAGCGCTTTTCGCAAGAGCGCTCTACATCAAATCCAAAAAATAATATTTTTTCGGGAGGTGCATGATGGGGGAGCTACGCATAAGGATTGACGGCAGAGAGGTATCATGCGAATCCGGAAAATACCTCATCGAGATAGCTCTTGAGAACGGCATCTACATCCCAAACCTCTGTTATCATCCCAACATTTCGCCTGCTACACGTTTCGAAGGTGCTGAAAAGGTTTTCAGAGGTAGTGAGATTTTTGAGGGTAATGCGGGCCACTACGATGGCTGCGGGATATGTGTTGTGGAGGTTAACGGAAAACCGGTCAATTCGTGCGAATACGTTCCTCAGGGTGGGGAGGATGTTGTAACCGACAGCGATTCCCTCAGAGAGGAGAGGCAGAGGAGGCTTGCGGAAATTCTTGCCAATCATCCGCACGTCTGCATAACCTGTGAGTACAGGCACGGCTGCGACAGGATTCAGTGCAGCTTCGGAAACCCGGTTGAGGAGAGGTGCTGTGATCTGTTTCCTGTTTGCGAATTGAGACACCTCGCCGAGTATGTGGGAGTAGCAGACCACACGCCAAAATACGTTTTCAGGGACCTGCCCGTTGTGGAGGAAAAGCTTTACCGGTGGAACTGGAACTACTGCATAAACTGCACCAGATGCGTGAGGGCCTGTCAGGAAATCAGGGAAGCCGGGGCTTTGAGCTTCACCGTCATTGATGGTGGAGTGTTGGTGGGCAGAACCGCTGAGAGCGATACCCAGTCAGGGTGCAAGTTCTGCGGGGTGTGTGTTGAGGTGTGTCCCACCGGCACCGTCAGGGATCTGAAGGGCAGGCAGAAGAACAGGTGGAGAGAATCCATATCGGCCAAAATGCTTGCACCCCTGCATGAGGCGATCCCGCTGAGTGAAGAAAACGTTGAAGATGTCCCGGAAAAGGCCGGAGTTTTCAGGCTTTTCAACGAGTCGATGGAAATCGTTTACATAAAGGGGACGGAGAACCTGAAAGAAGAACTTATGAACGAGCTTGGAAAGGCCGCATTTTTCGATTATGTTGAGGACGAGATGTACACGATGAAGGAGAGCGAGATGATTCAGGAGTACCTCCAGAAACACGGGACAATGCCGCCCATGAATGACGAGGAGGATGACCTTTTCGACATCTGATCTTTTTGCGGTGATTTTATGTCTGCTGGAAGGAGGGTAGGAATCGTAGGCGTTGGCTGTTCAAAATTCGGTATCCGGGATGATGTGACGCTTCAGGAGCTTGCCTTTGAGGCCGTGAGCGAGGCCCTCAGTGACGCCTCTCTCACAAAAGACGATATCGAAATGAGTGTTGTGGGCATCGCTGGAACGAGGAGCTATGAGCTGATGCCCGCCGTTCCCATAAACGAGTACTGTGGGTTCGCCGGAAGAGGCCCGGTGAGGGTTGAGGCCGCATGCGCAACGGGAAGTGCGGCCGTTTACACGGCCTACTCAAGCATAGCATCCGGCATGGTGGATGTTGCCATAGCTGTGGGCGTGGAGAAGATGAGTGAGGTGGACACGCCGACCTCCCTCGCTGTTGGTGGCAGGAGCGGGAGCTACCTTTGGGAGTTCCACCAGTACGGGACAACATTTCCCGGATACTATGCGATGCACGCCTCCGCCCACATGGCCGAGTATGGAACAACTGAGGAGCAGATGGCTCTTGTTGCAGTTAAAAATCACAGAAATGCTGTTCACAACAAAAAGGCCATGTTCAGGAAGGAGATATCTCTTGAAAAGGCTTTGGGCTTGAGATACGTTGCTTACCCCCTGAGGCTCTTCGATTGCAGTGCGATTACTGACGGCTCCTCGGCGGCAATTCTCGCAAGTGAGGAGAAAATCAGAGAGCTTGGAATTGACAATGCTGTGTGGATTGAAGGCGTGGGCTTCAGCAGTGACACCGCCAACATGACCAGGAGGGAGAGCTACACCACGCTTAAAGCCACGGTGAAGGCAGGCGAGATGGCATACAGGATGGCCGGGATTGATGAGCCTGTCAAACAGCTCGATGTTGCAGCGGTCCACGACTGCTTCACCATTGCGGAGATTATGGCATACGAGGACCTGAGATTCTGCAGGAAGGGTGAGGGCGGGAAGTTCGTTGAGAGCGGCGATTCTGATTTCGGCGGAAAGCTTCCGGTTAACACGTTTGGAGGGCTTAAGGCAAAGGGTCACCCTCTTGGAGCCACGGGAGTTGCGATGTTTTACGAGATCGTGAAACAGCTGAGAGGTGAGGCGGGCAGGTTGCAGGCAGATCTGAAGAACCACAGAGGTCTGACGCACAACATTGGTGGCACCGGGCATTTTGGCTGGGTTTTCGTGCTGGGGGTGTGACTGATGGGTGATGAGAGGTTCACGATCGAAAGCAGACAGTTCGTTCTCAGACACAGGATTCCTGCCACAAAAACTGAAAGGTACTGGAAAGGGCTGGAGGAAGGAAAAATCTATGCCACCGTCTGCAGGAACTGCGGTGCGGCCTTCTCACCGCCCCAGACCGACTGCAGTTCATGCTACACTTCCGACATGGAATGGGTTGAGATCGAAGGAGATGGGGTTGTGGAGGCGTTAACTCAGATACACAGCATTCCTCAGGGATTTGAGTTTAAGGGTGAACCTTACACGATTGCCGTTGCGAGGTTCGGGGCTTTCAGGGTGATGGGGTGGTTTGAGGGCGATGAAACACTGAGTGTTGGTGAGAAAGTAAGGGCAATAACCGGCAGGGACGAAACGGGAGTCTGGAAGGTTTATTTTGAAAGGGTAGGTGATTGAATGAGCTCAAAAAGCTTTGAAAGAATAAGGCTTGATTATGATGGAGATGTGGCAATTTTAACGCTTAACAGGCCCGAAAAGCTAAATGCACTCGATTCAAAAACCAGGATGGAGCTGAAGCAGGCTCTGGACGAGGTCGAGCAAAAAGCGAGGGTCCTCATCATTACCGGATCGGGAAAGGCGTTCGCCGCAGGTGCGGACATAAATGAGCTTCTTCAGCGAACATCGCTTGACAGTATGGAGGCGGCAAAGCTCGGGAGTGAGCTGTTCAACCGGATTGAGGAGCTGGACATCCCTGTCATTGCAGCAATCAACGGTTACGCTCTTGGCGGAGGATGCGAACTTGCTATGGCATGCGATATAAGGATCGCAAGCAGGAGGGCAAAGTTCGGACAGCCCGAAATAAATCTCGCTCTGATTCCCGGAGCTGGAGGAACCCAGAGGCTGCCCAGGCTTGTGGGCATCGGGATGGCAAAAAAGCTGATCCTGACGGGGGAGATCATTGACGCCGAGACAGCCCTCAGAATCGGCCTTGTGGAGGAGGTCGTGGAGGAGGACAGGCTGATGGACAGGGCAGCAGAAATTGCAGAAAAGATCGCTGAAAAATCGCCAGTTGCGGTTAAGTTTGCCAAGAAGGCGATAAATTCTGCAAGATCAATGAGTCTTCCGGATGGTTTGAAGTACGAGCTAACACTCTTCTCGATGCTCTTCTCCACACACGATGCCAGGGAGGGCATGAGAGCGTTTCTTGAGAAGAGGAAGCCCGAATTCAGGGGGAATTGAAATGAAGATTGATACTGTTGGCGTTGTCGGTTTTGGGTTGATGGGAACGCAAATCACACAGTTTTTCGCTCAGAAGGGTCTAAAAGTAGTTGCTCTGGATGTCAGTCGTGATGCTCTGGAAAAGGGGATGGCAGGAATAAGGGACGGCAGATTCGGCCTCAGAAGGCTTGTTGAAAGGGGAAAGCTGAGCGAGGACGAAATGGATGAGATTCTGGGAAGGATCAAAACCACGACAGATTATGAGGATTTGAAGGACGCTCAGCTTATAATAGAGGCTGTTTTCGAGAGCATAGAGCTCAAAAAACAGGTTCTCGGGAAAATAGCCGAAGTGGCGGATGATGCGATCATAGGCTCGAACACATCCTCGATAAGCATAACCAAACTCTCCGGAGCGGTCAGGCAGCCAGAAAAATTCCTCGGAATACATTTCTTCAATCCTGCGCAGATCCAGAAGCTCGTGGAGCTTGTAAGGGGTCTGCTGACTGACCGGGGCCTGATGGAGGATATCAGGGCGTGGTTTACTGAGCTTGGAAAGGTTCCAATCATGGTCAACGACTCTCCCGGATTTGCCACAACACGTCTCGGCCTGACTCTTGCTAGGGAGGCGCTGTTGATGGTGCAGGAAGGTGTAGCAACACCGCAGGACATAGACATCGGGATGATGCTTGGTTACGGATACCCGATGGGACCTCTCGAAACGGGAGACCTTGTTGGCTGGGACACGAGGCTCAGAATACTCGAATCGCTGTTCGAGATGACCAAGGATCCGAAGTGGGCGCCTCCGAAGCTTCTCGTGCAGCTTGTGGATGCGGGCTACACAGGAGACCCGAGGGTGAAGATGGAGAGCAGGGGAGGGATATACGAGTACTTCGGTCAGGAAAGGCCAACCGAACTTTTAAAAAGGCTCGGCGTCAGAAAATAGCTGACGTTCGGGTGATGTGTATGGAGAACCTTTATTTTGAGGACTTTGAGGTGGGAATGGAGTTTGAAACTGCCGGCAGGACGGTTACCGAGGCAGACATAGTTAACTTTGCAGCAATATCCGGGGACTGGAATCCCATCCACACCGATAAGGAGTTTGCAAAAAACACCGTTTTCGGGGAGAGGATAGCCCACGGTCTTTTGACCCTCGCAATAGCGAGCGGTCTGATAACGAGAATGAGGCTCGTGGAGAGGACCATAGTGGCATACTATGGAATTGAAAGACTCAGGTTTACCAAACCCGTTTTCATAGGGGATACGATAAAGGCTGTTGTGAGGGTTGTTGACAGGGAAGAGAGGGAAAAGTACGGCATCGTAACCTTTGAAGTCAATGTGGTCAAGCAAACTGGGGATGTGGTTCTAACCTACATCTCAAAATCTGCAATCAAAAAGAAGGGTGGGCTGTAATCGCTGTAAGAAAAATAAAAATTACTCGAGTTCCGCCCCGCAGACAAGGCAGAATTTCGAACTGTCCGGCAGAAACTCTGCACCGCACTTTTCACATTTTTTCATCAGCGGGCCATACGGGTATCTGGGATCCATTCCCTCGCCGATCTTCTTCCTGATCTCCCTCATTCTCGGTTTCCTCTTCTCCTTGAATGCCCACAGCCCTTCAGACGGCTCGACACTGCCTATGTTCAGCGAGAACCAGGCCTTCCCGTGCTCCCAAGTGAGCCTCCAGATCAAGTCCCTCCACCAGTTCAGGTGAACCTTGAAGTACCACAGGCTTGAGGCAGACAGGTCGAGCATCCTGTCGATGTACTCCCTGACCTTTTCGTCCAGCTTTTCAAGTGGGACAACCTCGTTCACAACTCCCCACTGGTATGCCGTCTTCGCATCAATCTCGCTGCTCAGCATAACAATTTCCGCTGTTCTCTTGATGCCCATGTGGAGCGGTAGCCATTGAGACAGGCCACCGATCGAGGTCATGCCAACTCGTGGACCGGGAGATATGAATCTGGCGTTTTCACTTGCTATGGCGAGGTCACAGGCAGCAACAAACTCGAAGCCTCCTCCTGCCGTAACCCCATTGACCCTGGCAATTACGGGCTTCCCGCAGTGCATTATCATGTCAAAAACTCTGCCGTAAATCTCGCCCCACTTCCAGAAGTCAGACGATTTTTTAGTGTACTCCTCAGCGTACTCGTGGACGTTTCCCCCTGTGCAGAATGCCTTGTTTCCGACACCCGTCAGAACTATGAACTGCACGTCGTCGTCCCACATGGCATCCTCAATTGCTGAGACCATCTCCCGCAGGGTCGTGAGGGTGTAGGAGTTGTGTTCGTGGGGGCGGTTTATGGCTATCAAAGCGGTGTGGTCATACCACTCCTTGTCGTAAATTATCTCCTTATATTCGGTCATGATAAATACTGGTATTACTTAAATATAAATTTTACGAATTACGATATTGAGTTAAGAAAAGTTTACAAAGTAATAAAAGCAGATTCAAAATCTTGAAAATGTTAGAGGGTGGCCTTTCCCCAGTTTTTCTTAGTTGTTATTTTATTTTTTAAATTTTTTGAATTTATCCCGTGCGATTAACGCTGCCCCGTAAGCCCCGGCTATCTGAGGCTCTTCCGGTACGAGTATCTTCACACCCAGTTCTCGCTCTATTGCATTCACGACTCCTCTGTTCTTTGCCACACCGCCGGTCATCACGACATCCTCCACAACGCCGACCTGCTTCACGAGACCGTATATTCTCTTTGCTATGGACTCGTGAAGTCCAGCCACGATATCCTCAGCCTCCTCACCCTGTGCAAGCAGGGATATCACCTCACTTTCGGCAAAAACAGTGCATACGCTCGTTATGGTGATTTTTTTTCTGCTTCTGAAGTGCATCTCGCTCATCTCGTCTAAGGACACCCCCAGCCTCTCTGCCATCACCTCGAGAAACTTTCCCGTCCCTGCTGCACACTTGTCATTCATCGTGAATCTGACAACCTTGCCCTCCTCTGATAGCCCGATCACCTTGCTGTCCTGACCTCCGATGTCTATGACCGTCCTGGCACTCCTGAAAATTTCCTTTGCGCCCGTTGCATGGCATGTTATTTCCGTAACCTTCTCATCGGCAAAGTGCTGGGATGCGAGATTCCTTCCGTAACCTGTAGCGACTCTGAACGCCACGTCCTCCTCATCAAGCCCGGCATTTCTGAGACAGTCGAGGTATGCTTTTCTGCCACTTTCCGACAGCTTTGCCTCCGTCTTTGCGATGTGGTAACCTGCAATGTCTCCATTTTCATCCACAACACAGACCTTGATTGCCAGCGATCCGATATCTATTCCAGCGAAGTACAGAACCACCACCTGCGTGACCTATGATATTGACTCGAGATAGGCATCGATAAGGTTTTTGGCTCTTTCGAGAGGCATCAGCCTTGGATCGCACTGGGGTGCCTCGAGGATGAGGCTGCTTATGCCAAGCTCTTCCTGCAGGACCTTTGCAAGCGGTCTGACTATCATTGACGTTATCCTGCATCCCGTGTTTTCGAGAAGGAGCGCACCGTCGATGTCTGCTTTCTTGGCTGTTTTCACAACACTGTCGAGCATCTCGTAGCCCGAGTTGGTGACGTGCATCGACCTTCTCACCATGCTTTCAAAGGGCTTTGAGGCATCGACCCTGTGAACGGACGCGTTCACGTACAGGTTCACCGGGAAATTCGCGCCATTGCTCTCACAGTATTCGTACAGCGAGAGAGTGTGCCAGGGCATTATCCCGAATGTCAGGAGCCTGTGCTTCTCGTCTGAGACCCCTTCCCGTCTCTTCACCCTTTCTTTCATCATTTCGTGAGCCTTTTTCATGAACTCGTAGGCATAATCACTCCCGAGAACGAAAAATGCAATGAAAACGAAGTCTCCAAGTTCTCTCTGACTTGCCGGAGTGGGTGTGGACATCATCAGGTTCAGGGTTTCGATGAGCAGTCTGGATGTCTTCTCCGAGATTGCGAAAACCTCTCTGAACTTCTCCTCATCGTAAGGGCCTGCGACGGACTCCATGAAGCCCATGAGATCCTTCAGCCTTTCGACGGTGTATTCCATGTAAAGTTCTTCAGCCCATTCCGCCTCCTTCGTGATTTCATCGAGGTTTCTCAGGGAGTCTGACGTCCAGTACGGGTAGTTTATCACATATCTCGGCACACCGTAATACTTGGCAAAAACGTCGGCCATCTCGTGGTGTGCGACGCACAAAGCCCTCGTTCCGACAATGAAATCTGGCCTGGGCATCAGAGGCTTTGTCGCCTTTTCCGGCTCGAGAATCATGCCGAGGGTCGTCTTGAAGTAGTCGCAGATGAAATGGCTGTATCCATGTGAAATTGCCGAGTCTATCAGCTCAGATGAGCTGCCTCTGGCGGCGCAGTACGCAGAGTACTGCTCGGGAAATGCTGGAATAACGTCGAAAACGTATATGAGTTCGGAAGGATGGAATGAGAAGAACCACCCCACGGGTCTGTTCTTCTCTGCAAGCCTGCTCTGTCTTTCGAGGTGCTTCCTGAAAAGCTCCCTGTAGAGGGTTTTATAACCGATGTGATTCCACTCTGCCATAAACATCATCTCCCGTGAGATTCAACAAACGCCTCAATCCTGCCCTCGATCTGGGCTTTTGAAAGCGGAAAGTCAAGGTCTATCGTTAAAACCGGCAGGTCAAGCTCATCGATAATGGCCGGACACTGGTGTCCGCAAACCTCGCAACCCCTGTCCTTGAAAACAATCACAGCCTCAGCCCTACTGGCTTTTATCCTGTCCCTTATGAACTTCACCCTCTCCAGCACGGAAAGCTCGTTAGATGCGGAGGTCATCACGCATGCGGTTGAATACAGGTATCTGTCTGCAATCCCCTCCAGATTAGCTCTGTTTACAATTCCATTGTAGTATCCAGTGGAGGTGCAGAAGTCGTCCGAAACGATTGCAATTCCGTAATTCTCGAGAATCTTCAGAAGTTCAGAGCTGTAAAAGTCTGTGCCGGAAACATGAACCCTCAGAATGTAGTCTCCGTTTCCTTCCCTCTCTGAAAGAAGTCCGTAAAGCTCTTCTGCGATTCTGTTAAAGTCCTCTTTCAGCATGTGCATTGAGGAAAGCATGATCAGCATCCACTCTGAAGCGCTTACCTTCACTCTATCCTCGCTCCTCAACCTCTCCAGTCTTGTGCAGACCTTTCTGAAGTTGTTGTATGTTTCTATGGATTTTTTCAGTGAGCTGGTATCTGTCTCAAAACCTGTAAACCTTGCAAGAAAACTCGAAAATCTTTCAAGCTCCCTGATGAAGAATCTTCTCGATTTCTCATCTCTGCTGAACGGATACTGAACCATGTAGGAGAATTCCGGGTTTAAATAAAAACGGTAGAGCGAAAAAAGATGAATTTTGGTGTCGTCGGAGGTCGTGCTCACGATTCCGTCCAGGAATTCTGTCTCACCCCTCAGTCCGGCCTCCATAACGTTTCTTGCATAATAGCACGTCCACTGGGGCATGACGGAGCTGGCGTTAGGCGTGCTTCCGTAGTTTCCGAACACCCTCACCGGAACAGCCCCTGTGGAATGAATGACTTCCTCGGGAACGTTGTTGCAGAGCGTTCCTATAACCTTCATTCCCTTTTCTCTGTACTCCTTTATCTTTGTCCTGTTATCGATGGCGTTTTTCATCTGAGCAAACAGTCCCTCAACGCTATCGCTCAACGAAACCACCGGTTCAGCTACCCTCGAATTTCTTCCTTTCTTCCTCTCTCAGGATTCTCCTGAGGATCTTGCCGACGGGAGACTTTGGAAGCTCGTCTCTGAACTCTATGATTCTCGGAACCTTGTAGCTTGCAAGGTGCTTTCTTGCGAATTCCACGATTTCCTCTTCTGTTGCGGTCTCGCCTTCCTTGAGGACTATGAATGCCTTTACAGTCTCGCCCCTGTACTTATCAGGCACACCGATAACTGCGCACTCCTTGACCTTGGGGTGCATGTAGAGGACTTCCTCAACCTCTGACGGATAGATGTTGAAACCTCCGGCGATTATCATGTCCTTTTTTCTGTCCACTATGTAGATGTAGCCGTCCTCGTCCATGTAGCCCATGTCGCCCGTGTAGAGCCAGCCGTCCTTTATGGCCTCCCTCGTTTTTTCCGGGTCATTCCAGTACTCTCTGATTATTTTCTTGCTCCTGAGAACGATCTCTCCAATGTTCTCCTCACCGGGTGGGAGCGGATTGTCTGTGCCGGGGTCCATTATTCTCATCTCAACAGTTGGAACGGGCAATCCCGCACTGCCGACCTTTATAACTCCGTGTACCGGGTTGCTCGTGCCTATTATTGCAGCCTCGGTCAGCCCCCACTGCTCTATCACTGTTGCGTTTGGCATGAGGGCCTTGACCTCTTTCAGAAGCTCAACAGGCACTGGAGCGGAACCGACGCTTATGACTCTTACAGATGAGAAGTTTGCTGTTTTCGAGTACGGATGGTTCACGATGGCGACAAGATGTGTTGGCACGCAGTGAATCTGAGTTATGCCGTAGGTTTCAATCGCACTGATGAATTCACCCGCATCGAAGTACGGGAAGAGGACAACAGTCCCGCCGTTCATGAAGACGTTCATGTTTGATGTCCATATTCCGTTTCCGTGGAACATGGGCATCAGGCCAGAAAAAACATCTTCGCCCCTTCTTATGTCAAGACATGCAGAAAATATCTTTGCGTCGATCATCAGGTTGCGGTGGGTGTAAACTGCGCCCTTCGACCTCCCGGTTGTTCCGCCCGTGTATGTTAATGAGGCGACGTCTTCCGGCTTCAGGTCCTTTTCAGGCTTCTTGGGTGAGTGTTTGAGCAGATCGTTGAAGTAGAGAACATTCTCCTTTTCCCTGATCTCCTGTTCGTGAAGCATCGGGATAAATCTTCTCGCTGAGGGGGATATGAAATCCCTCAGACTTGTGAGGATCACGTATTCGAGTTCGGTTCTGTCGAGAACGGCCTTCACTCTCTCATACAGGATGTCGAGGGTTACGATCGCCTTGGCTCCTGAGTGGTTCAGCTGGTACTCAAGCTCCCTTTCCGTGTACATCACGTTCGTGTGGACCGCAATCATTCCGTTGCTCAGCGCACCGAAATAGCCTATGTTGAACTGAGGGCAGTTGGGCATGAAAAATGAAATCCTGTCGCCCCTTTCCAGATATTCGCTCAGTCCACCTGCAAACCTGCAAACGTAGTCAAAAAACTCTCCGTACTTGATCCTGTTCCCGTAATAGATGATGGCATCCTTGTCTCTGAATTCTTCTGAAACGCTTTCAAGCGCATGGGGAGGAGTGGTGTCCGGCTCTTCGATGTCTTCCGGCCAGCCTATGTACGGATACCATTTTTTCCAGATCTGATCATTCATGATTTATTTTTACATTAATTCCTTAATAACTTTTTCTATCGATTTACATGTGTCAGAGCCATCAGCTGATTTTTATCGTTCAATGAGGGATTAGAACGTTATTTGCTGTTTCGGTCTGCTGGAATTCTGTTTAATCTGTAAAGTATTAAAGCGAATCAATAAACCAAAGTTAAGATTATGTGAATAATTGTCAAACAATGTAACAGCAGTAAAAATTTTGGAATGTGCTATTCCGGAACGGCATCTTCCTTCCTTACGGTGAACCTCTTTATCTTGCTCCATAATCCTTCGGGTGCAATAACAGCCACAGCTATCAGGAGGATGTACAGCAGAACCTCATCGTTCACAGGGACCCATGCCGGAAAAGCCTGAACCGCACCTTTCAGCCACCAGTTCTTGAGGAGGTATATCACAAACCCGCCAAAAACGGGGCCGTACAGTGTACCAAGTCCGCCTATGACTGCAGACAGTATTATCAGCAGCATGAGTGGAATGTCGTAAACATCGGGCCCGATGGTTATTCTGTAGTGGACGAGTGTGGCACCACCTATCCCTGCGAAGAACGAGCTTGTAACGAAGGCGAGGATCTTGTATTTGACAACGTTTATTCCAAGAGCCTCTGCAAGAACCTCGTCATCTCTGACCGCTCTGAACTTGAGGCCTATCTCGCTGTTCACGAGCAGCCAGATGAGTATGAACGAGATCATGAACACGGCGAATGCGAAGTAGTATCTGAGCAGGGGTGATTCAGCAAGGCCCCTTTCGAGACCTATTGAGAATCCCTCCTCACCACCGAATATGCTTGAGAAGACGTACACCGACTGCATGAACACGAGGGGCAGTATTGCGGTAACGAGCGAAAAGTAGTAACCCTTCAGTCTCAGCGTAATGATGCCTATGCCAAGTCCGAAAAGCGCCGCAACTATACCCCCCATGAGGATTGAGACGGGTACCGGTACGGGGGACATGCCCGCCAGGAAATCCACCGAACCTGAGAATCTGGACGGAACCTGGAGCAGAGCGGCAGTGTATGCCCCGAGACCAACAAAAACCGTGTGGCCGAGGTTGACCTGTCCCGTGTATCCCACGATTATGTCCCAGCTTATCGTCAGGACCAGAAATATCATGGTGAGGCCCAGCAGGTACAAGAACGCCTCTGAAACAGCAAACGGGATAGCAAGCCCCGCTATGAGGAATATTGCCCATGCGATTATCTGCCTGATATCCATCTCCGGCAATTTCGATACTGTCATTCTTCCACCCCGAAAAGTCCTGTAGGTCTGAAAACCAGAATGGCAATTATCAGAAGGAGTGTTACGAACTCGGACCACCTCGCCCCGAAAAAGGTTATCACGATTGTGATCACATAACCGACAATGAATGCGGCAACTATGCTGCCCCTAACGCTTCCAAGCCCGCCGAGGATGACTATAGCAAATGCGTAGATGAGTGACTTCAGGGCCACCATCGGCGTGGCTGCGAAAACCTGAGTGTACAGTATGCCCCCAATTCCTGCCAGCACGGCAGAGATGAACATGGTGAGCATGAAAATCCTGTCAACATCGATGCCCACAAGCATTGCACCTTCAACATTCTGCGAGGATGCGGATACCTTTTTCCCCGTTCTCGTCTTGTTGATGAACACCTCAAGCAGAATCAGACAGATGATTGCGACGAAGAACGCGAGGATTCGCTTGTATGTGATGGGCACACTCCCTATCCTGAGAACTCCGGTGATTAGCGAGGGATACGAAATGCCGTGCTCCCCGAACAGCAGGATGAGTATCTGTTCCACGAGGAGTGCAAACGCGAGGGTTACGATTATGATCATGACCTCGTGCTCCTTTATTCTGGCGAGTATTCCGGTGTACAGCGCAACACCTATCATGCCCACGAGGAACACCGCTACGAACGATGCTATGTAGGGATCGAGCCCGTATTTGTACAGGCTGATGCCGATGTATGCCGACAGAATAAAAAACGTGCCGTGGGCAAAATTCAGGATTCTCGAAACACCGAAAATGAGTGAGAAACCTGAAGCAACGAGCGCCCATATTCCGCTTACGACAGCGCCATAGACAAGTATCCTGAGCAGGATATCTATCATGGTTGATAATGTGTTTACAAAAAAATAAAAAAATTTCGGTCAAAGTTTACAAATTCTGGAACTTTTTTAAGTTCAAATCCACGGTGGTAACTTAAGGTCTCCATTCGCGACGGTCGATGGGTACAGATAGTACTGCTTTCCGTCCTGCCACTGGGCTATGAAGTTTCTTACATATTCATCGCCCCAGACAAGGGCGTGATTGCTGTAGAAAGCAATGTTCCTCGTCAGCTTGGCAGGATTTCCGGGCTTGTATTTCTCAAGGTATTTGACGACAACATCCGGATCAAACGGATTCTTTTCTCCATCCTTATATGCTGCCTCTACCGCCATCTTGTAGAGATATACTGCATCGTACGCTCCATAAGCCTGATGGGATTCAGGATAGTGTCCGTACTTCTTCTTGTAATTCTCGATGAACTTGGCCGCCATCTCGGTTGGTGGCGAGGTTATCAGCACACCACCGTCCACAAGGAACAGCTCATAATTGGCAGCCCCACCGGTCTTCTCGTAGAACTGGGCATCAATTGCGGCGAGATCATGACCACCGAGAATGGCAGGTATCTGCAGTTCAGCCCACTGCTTTGCGAGAACATCTCCCGTTCCGGAAATGGCGAGTATCGGCATTATCAAATCCGCACCTTTGTCCTGAGCGTCAAGAAGGATCTGCTCATATTCGGTAAACCCTCTCGGAACCTTCTGATCTCCAACAATTTCTATTCCTCTTTCCTCAAGCAGAGGAGTCAGACCGGCAACAACAGGGTCGGTCCAGACGTGCTCATCTCTTATGATGTACACCTTGTTGATTTCAACACCCTTGCTTCTCAGGTAGTCTATCATGGCTGCAAGGTCCAGCGCGAAGGTTGAACCGTTGTTCTGACTCACCCTGAACCAGTACTTGTACTTGTCATAGTTTTCGGCGACCATTTTCGGATGCACGGGACTTGAGGCATCCGAAAGGAATATCGTCTTTGTTTCAGCCATAACCTCCATCATTGCGCTCATGACTCCGCTGCTGAACCCTCCCGTGATCATGTCTGCATTTTCCTGTGTGGCGAGCCTTCTGAATTCGGCAGTTGCAGTATCCGGGTTGAGTTTCGTATCGCCTACGACGAGTTTCACTGGAAGACCGAGAATTCCACCCTGCGCGTTTATCTCATCAACTGCAAGCTGGGCTGCATTCTTCTCAGCAGTTCCTTCAGGCAGAGACATGGGTCCTATGACTCCGATCACAACCTCCGTTTTCCCTCCAAACTTGGGTGTCGGGGTTGCGGTGGCCTGTGGAGTGGGCGTGGGTGTAGCCTGGGGTGTGGGTGTAGGTGTCGCTTCCGGCTTCTGCTCCTGAGCGCATCCGAGTGCCAATGCTGCCACCAACACCAGAACTAATATCAGTTTTTTCATCATTTATTGTGATTGAAAAAGGTAATACTTAAATATTTCGTGGGCAAATACAACATTCGATGAAACCCCTACTCAAAGTTGAAAATGTTAAGAAAAAATTCGGTGAACTCGTTGCACTGGAAAATATTTCATTCGAAGTGTTTGACAGAGAATGTCTGGGTATAATTGGCCCAAATGGAGCAGGAAAAACAACGCTCTTCAATGTTATTTCGGGTCATATGAGGCCTACAGAAGGGAGAGTGTTCTTTGACGGGAAGGACATTACCGGAAAGAGGCCGAGCGAGCTTGTGAAGCTTGGACTTGTAAGGACGTTTCAGATTATAAGGGCATTCAGGAACATGACCGTGGAGGAGAATTTCCAGGCGGTTGGTGGAGACTATGAAGGTATCATGAAGGAACTGGGTTTGTGGGGCAAGAGGAACATGGTTGCAAAGAACCTCTCCCAGGGCGATCTGAGAAAGCTGAATATAGGTCTTTCACTGACAACAAAACCCAAACTTCTGCTTCTCGATGAACCGTTTTCGGGCTTAAGTCCGAAAGAGTGTGCAGAGCTTCATGCGGTAATAGACCACCTGAAGGAACGGGGAGTAACGATGGTCATTATTGAACACAAGCTCAAGGAGCTATTCAGCCACGTGGAAAGAGTTCTGGTGCTGAACTATGGCATACTGCTTTGTGAAGGTAAGCCGGATGAAGTTGTGAACGACGTGAAGGTTATTGAAGCATATCTCGGTGATGGGTATGCGGTTGCTTGAGGTCAGAAATCTGAATTCATTTTACGGAAAGGCACACGTGCTTCACGACGTCTCGCTGCATGTGGATAAGGGCGAGACACTTGCAGTCCTCGGACCCAACGGAGCGGGAAAAACGACCCTGCTCAATTCGATATGTGGCATGGTGAGGACTGAGGGTGAGATACTCTTCAAGGATAGGGAAATCTCCTCTCTGAAACCCTACAGAAGGATCAGGCTTGGCATGGGAGTGTGTCCGGAGGGCAGAAAACTCTTTCCGGATATGACGGTGGAGGACAACCTCCTGCTTGGAGCGGGAAACGGAAATGCCAAGGAACAGCTTGAATTCGTTTATGATCTATTCCCGAGAATAAAGGAGCTGAAGAATAATGTTGTTAAAAACATGAGTGGTGGGGAGCAGCAGATGGTCGCAATCGGCAGGGCGCTGATGTCCAATCCCGAGCTCCTTCTGCTTGATGAACCATCGATGGGGCTTGCACCGATAATTCTCGGGAAAATTATGGAGGCACTGAAAAGGATAAGGGAGGAGACAGAGATATCCATACTTCTCGTTGAGCAGAACGTCCATCTGGCGCTTCAGCTTGCTGACAGGGTCAGCGTCCTCGTCAAGGGCGAGATAGTGAGTGAGGGGAAGGCGGAGGAGATGGTCGATCTCGAGAAGCATTATTTTGAGCTGTAAAACGGGGTGATGGGGTTGCCTGTTATGCTGAAGGTTAGAGATGTGATGAATGAAGAGGTAACGAAGGTCGGGGAGAACGAGAATGTGCTTTCGGCAATGGAGAAGATGATTGAAAAGGGCGTGAAATGTGCGGTTGTGGTCGATGACAGCGGAAAGGAGATTGGCCTGATAACGGAAGGCACGGTCGTCAGAAAGGTGCTGATGAAGCGGAAGGATCCTGCAGAGATCAGGGTTGGGGAGATAATGTCAACACCGCTGAAAACGATTCCGGCGGACATGAGTCTGAGAGATGCGATGATCAAGTTTGTTTCTGACAACGTCAAGCAGCTTTATGTTGAGGATAATGGAAAGATTGTGGGAATTATTACCGAGCACAGGATTTTGAAGGCGCTCACCGAGATAATTGTTACATTGCTCTCAATTTGACCAGCGTTATTTTACGAATTAAACATTAAATTTTTAAAGTGTGTTTACAATGTAATATCTGGTGATAGAATGAGGTTTAAGGACCGGGTTGTGCTGGTAACCGGGGCAGGTAGAGGTATAGGAAGGGCGATAGCCGAGGCATTTGCCAGAGAAGGTGCGAATGTTGTGATCAATGATATAAATGAAGAGGATGCGAATAGAACAGCCAAGGAACTGGCCGAGATGTATGGTGTAAAAACTCTCGGCTACAGGGCAGACGTCACGAGCTATTCTGAAGTTTCTGAGATGGCGGAATACGTTAAAAGAGAACTCGGGACGGTTGACATCCTGGTGAACAATGCGGGGTTCTGGACGATCAAGAAGTTCATAGACACAACTCCTGAAGACTGGGAGAAGGATATCAGAATATGCTACTACGGTACGCTGAACTGCACCCACGCCTTTCTGGGAGGTATGCTTGAGAAGAGGTACGGCAGGATAATCAACATCGTGAGTGATGCAGGGAGGATCGGAGAACCCTATCTGGCGGTTTACTCCGGAGCGAAGGCAGCGGTGATAGGGTTCAGCAAGGCCCTCGCGAAAGAGGTTGCCAGGCGGAATATAACGGTCAACTGCGTTGCGGCTGGCGTGACGAAAACTCCGGGGGTTGAGGGCTTCCTGAAAAGTGTCGGCGGAGAGGAAAAGCTCGTTAAGGCGTATCCCAGAGGGAGACTCGGAAAGCCCGAGGACATCGCAAATGGTGTTATCTTCTTCGCTCTCGACGAGTCAGAATACATAACCGGACAGGTGATCAGCATAAGCGGAGGGTACACAACAGTCGGGTAATCTTAACCGGCTTTTTCAAAATTTTTCTGTGAGGGGAGTAGTATGGCGCCTTCGACAAGATGCCTGAACTGCAGACACAGGTTTGAGGTTGAAAGAGGTGCAGATACTGCGGAATGTCCCTACTGCGGGACTAAATGGAGGATAAGCTGGATGGATCCCGAACAACCCAAGGTTCAGGGTAAGGCAGAATGAGGTGTTTTTATGGTTCTGAACAGAAAGCTGGGCATCATCGATCTGAACAAAAATAAGGTTCTGGTTAGAGAAATCCCCGTTGAGCTGAGAAAAAAACATCTTGGAGGGAGGGGGCTTAACTGGTACTATCTCTACAATTCTATCCGTCCTGATATTGATCCATTTTCACCTGAAAATGTTCTTGCCATCGGTGCAGGTTTGCTGACAGGATTTCCGGCGCTCGGAGCCGGAAGGACACAGATTTCCACAAAAAACCCCATGACAGGTGGTGTTGGGGATTCCAACATGGGTGGCGCGTTCGGGCCACAGCTAAGGCTTGCGGGCTTTGATCACCTTCTCATTGTTGGAAAGGCTGAGAAACCCACTTACATTCTCGTTAAGGACGGCGGAATCGAAATCCGGAGTGCTGAACATCTCTGGGGCCTTGATACGCACACGGTCCAGAAGGCTATCCGGGAAGAGGTGGGTGATGACAGAGCAGAGAGCATGGTGATAGGCAGGGCGGGAGAGAACCTCGTTGCTTTCGCCAACGTGATGAACGGGATAAAGAATGCCGGAGGGAGGAGTGGCACCGGAGCAGTCATGGGGTCAAAGAACCTCAAGGCAATCGTGGCGAGCGGGGACATTGATCTGGAGGTTCATGATCCCGAAAAACTTCTTGACTACTCTCTTGAGGTGGACAGGCGGGCGAGAAACACCAAGTGGGCGAAAACCCTCGGACGTCTCGGCACTCCTCTGCTTTATGATGTGTCCTATACCACGGGGTTTATTGGCACGCTGAACTGGCAGTACAACACCCCTGGAGAGGACGGAAAACCACTTGAAGCAGAAAATCTCGAAAAATACAGTGTTAAAATGGTTGCATGCATTGGATGCAGCGTTCACTGCAGGCACAGGGTGAAAATCAGAGAGGGCAGATACAGAGGGGTTGTGACTGAAGGACCGGAATACGCTGCCATAGGTGCATTCGGAACGGGAGTGGGCGTTTACGACTGGGAGTTTGTCATAAAGTGCAATGAAATGGCAAACAGGTGGGGAGTCGATTTGATCTCTCTCGGAACGACGGTTGCATGGGCGTTTGAGCTTTTCCAGAGGGGCTTTATAACCGAGAATGACACAGGCGGTTTGAGACTTGAGTGGGGCAATGAAAATGCAGTTCTCGACCTTGCGAGAATGATCGTCGAGAGGCAGAATATAGGGAACGTTCTCGCTGATGGAATGCTCAAAGCTTCTGAAAAAATCGGGAAGGAGTCTCTTTACTATGCCAACCAGACGAAAGGGCATCCAAACCTGCTGACGGACGAAAGGGGAATACCGAGCTTCGCTCTCGGGATAGCAACGTCCACGAGAGGAGCAGACCATTTGAGGAGCAGACCTGGAATCGACCTCTTCCAGCTTCCTGAGGAAACTCTCGAGAAGATATACGGGCACAGAATTGTTAGCGATTTCACCGCCTACGAGACCAAGGGGATAATGGTGTGGTGGCATGAACTGCTCTACAACGTTGTTGACAGTCTCGGAATCTGCAAGTTCCAGACTGTCTTTAACTCCGCAAATTCTCCGAGGTTTGAGGATTACGTGCCTTTGATAGAATACGCAACAGGAATCAGGTTGACAAGGGAAGAACTGATGGAGATCGGCGAGAGAAATTATACCACTGAAAGAATGTTCAATGTTCTGAACGGATTCAGCAGGAAGGACGACTATCCGCCCGAGAGGTATTTCAGAGAGGAGACAAAGAGGGGTCTGCCGTTCATGAAGGGCAGGAAACTTGATAGAGAGAAGTACGAGATGATGCTGGAGGAATACTACAGACAGCACGGATGGGATGAGAACGGGGTTCCAAAGAAGGAAACGCTCGAACGGCTCGGCATAGCTGAGCCGGATTACTCGATGCTGGAGGTGTTGTAGATGACCTCTGAGAAATACCTCATGGTGTTCCCGGAGCTGTGCACCGGATGCAGGGAGTGCGAGATCGCATGCTCCCTGAAACACGACGGAGTCGTTGGCTACCAGAAGTCGAGAATCAGGGTAATAAGGGATGTATTCGAGGGGATAGAGATTCCGGTGGTTTGCATGCAGTGCATTGATGCCCCCTGCATGAATTCATGCAGGGTCGAGGCGATCTACGTGGATGAGAATGGGGCAAAGATAATTGACTACGAGAAATGCATAGGGTGCAGGAGGTGCATAGTTGTCTGCCCTCTCGGTGCAAATTTCCTGAATCCTGAAACAGGAAAGCCCATCAAGTGCGATCTCTGTGATGGCGATCCGGTGTGTGTTAAGTTCTGCTCGACAGGAGCGGTCAGATATTTGAGTCCAGAAGAGATAAATTCGGAAGAATTAAGACTGGCATCGAAAAACTACATTAAGGCTCTGATTGAAAGAGAGATGTGATATGAAGATCAGGCTGATCGGACCGCTGAAGAGGAGGTACGGAGAGGTCATTGAAATCTGGTTGGGCAGGGAGATTACTCTCAATGAGGCCCTGAAAATTGTTTCCGAAAGGTATCCAGAGCTTAAAGGAGAGATTGATGACATCGGGGCGTACAACTTCTCCCTCAATGGGGTTCTCGTAAAGAAAGATGAGATGAATTCGATTAAAGTCCGGGACGAGGATGAGATCATTGTGATTCCTGCAATCTCTGGAGGAGATAAGGCGGGCAGGGTTAAACGGGTGGTGATGAGAAACTTTGACCTGAGCGGAGAAACGTACCACATTTTTGAAGAAAAGCACGAATTTTTCACCGGACTCGCCTCTGATCTGGTGGAGTTTTCAGATTGTGCTTTTGAATCGTGCCTTGATGTGGGATGCGGAACCGGAGTTATTGCCCGGGTTCTGGATGATTGCGATGTTGTTGGGCTGGACATTTCGAGAATAATGCTTGAAAAGGCGAGGACGCTCATGAGTCATGTAGTGCAGGGAGATGGCGCAAATCTGCCCTTCAGGGATAACAGCTTTGATGCCGTTTTTTTCAACGCTTCGATTTTCCTGATACCTGATGCAGGCAAAGCGCTTGAGGAGGCTATGCGGGTTGTGAGGAGTGGTGGCACTGTCGCCGGCAGTCTGTTCTCAGGCGTCTATCATTCTGGACGTGATGCTCTTGCGGAACTTGGCCTGAGACACAGGGAGGTTTATCCCTCCAGCCAGATAGCATCTTCGGTTCTGGAACTTGGCGGGGAAATAGATGTGGTTGATTACAGAGCCGGAAAAGGTCTGATAATTGATTTTTATTCTGTTCCTGCAATGTCAAACGCACTCTTTCCAGGAATTGAATACGGTGAGCGACTGAAACTGGTTAAAGAAAGGCTGGAAAATCTTCCACAAAGCGTTGAATTCAGGTGGACATTTTTCAGAATTCCCGGTTAATTTACGAATTAAAATTTTGGCCTCAATTAACTTTACAAACTTAACAGAAAGTTATTTATACGATTTACTGTGTAATTTTCATGGTTAATGGTTAATATTGTTGGGGTGGTTGGATGTACTGGAACCCAGTTATAGAAAAGATGGGCCCTGACGAGATCAGGGAGATGCAGGGAAGGTTGTTGAGAAACACGGTGCATTACGCCTACAGCTATTCTCCGTTTTACAGGGAGCTGTATGACAGCGCCGGGATAAAGCCGGATGATATCAGGAGCGTGGATGACGTTACGAAACTGCCATTTGTTAAAAAGCAGGATTTGAGGGACAGCTATCCCTATGGCATGTTTGCAGTACCGCTCTCGAAAATTCTGAGAATCCATGCCTCGAGCGGGACAACCGGAAAACCCACCGTTACCGGATACACTGCCGACGACCTCGAACTCTGGAGCGAGAGCCTTGCGAGGGGGCTGTACTCTGCAGGCATAAGAAAAGAGGACATAATTCAGAACGCCTATGGGTATGGGCTCTTCACAGGAGGCCTTGGATTCCATTACGCCGGGGAGAAGATTGGGGCAACTGTAATTCCGTCATCGTCGGGAAACACCCAGAGGCAGATTGAACTTATGAAGGATTTGGGCTCTACGGTGATATGCTGCACTCCCAGCTACATGATTTACCTGACAGAATACGCCTTGAAGATGGGCGTTGATCTTAAAGAGGACACGAAGCTGAGAATGGGTGTTTTTGGAGCAGAGCCATGGAGTGAGGAAACCAGAAAGAGGATTGAGAACAAATCGGGAATTGATGCCATAAACATCTACGGCACATCAGAAATAAGCGGACCTGTTGTGAGTGAATGCCACGAAAAGGCCGGAATACACTTCTGGGGAGATATCTTCCTGATAGAGGTCATCGATCCGAAAACAGGAGAGCAGCTCGGAGAGGGGGAGAAAGGCGAGCTCGTAGTTACAGTCCTCGGAAAGGAAGGGCTTCCGATGATAAGGTGGAGGACGGGAGACATAACCAGCATAATCTATGAGAAATGCAACTGTGGAAGGTGGCATCCGAGAATTGACAGGATTACCGGAAGGGCAGACGACATGTTCATCGTGAGGGGGGTCAACGTCTTCCCGAGCCATGTGGAGTATGCTCTCATGCAGGTTAAGGAGGTCAGCGAACACTACATGATCATACTTGAAAGGGATGAGAACGGACTTGACCTGATGAAGGTTCAGGTGGAGATAAATCCGGAGTATGTGGGCAAGATAGCGTTCGATGAACTCGCCCGGAAGGTTCAGGAGACTCTCAGGAGCTACCTTAATGTAACCCCTGCCGTTGAGATTGTTGAACCTGAAACCCTGCCGAGGTTCGAAGGAAAGGCCAAGAGAGTTGTGGACAAGAGAAGGGTCTGATAGCATTGAAGCCAGCACTCGTGGTCATTGATCTGATAAAGGGTAACGAACCCTTTTTTAATGAAGAACATCTGCAAATAATTCCCAGAGTCAGGCATGTGATAGATGAGCTGAGGAGTCTTTCAATTCCCATAATTTTTGCAAACGACAGCTATCCCGAGAACGACTGGCTCTTCAACTTCATGAAGAAACATGCGGTGAGGGGAACGAAGGAAGTGGAGGTAATTGACGAGCTGGAAGTCAGAGATGAAGATATTGTCGTGGAAAAACGAAGATTCAGTGCTTTTTTCAGAACGGACCTTGATATTACCCTCAGGGAGATGGGTGTGGATACTGTGGCCCTCGCAGGAATAAACACGCACGTCTGCGTTCTTTCCACGGCTTTTGATGCCATAAGCAACGACTTCAGAGTAATTCTGCTGAGTGATTGCTGTGCGTCCCACACAAGGGATGTTCACGAATTCATTGTTAACCGGTTTAAGGGTCTGCCAGCTTTTCAGGTAATGGAGAGCGAAGAGTTTCTCGAGACGGTGCGGGGAAAGAGCTGAGCTACTTCTATTTTCTGTTTTTTTGTCCGGGATGTCTGTCTAACTTTGTAACATCAATGTGTCTTTGTGTCAAACATTGTCAAAATTTAACCGAATAATTTTTAAATTTGTAAAATAACAATTAAACATGAGGATTGCCATAGTGGGGGCCGGAGTTATCGGGAGCATTTTTGCGTACATATTTGGCAGGACGCACGAGGTTACACTGATCGAGGTGGTGAAGGAGAAGGTCGAGCTTTACAGAAAGGAAGGCTACTCGATAATAATGCCGGATGGGAAAGAGGTGCACGTTGATAACGTCCATGTGACATCTGACCCGGCAGAGGTTGGCGAGGTTGATCTTGTTCAGATATCTGTCAAGGGCTATGCGACCGAACCGGCAACAAAGAATGCCCTGCCCATGATCGGAAAGGACACAATGGTTCTGTCAGTCCAGAACGGACTTGTGCATGACATCATTTCGAACATCGTTGGCAAGGACAAAGTTATTGCGGGAATTACTGCCCACAGTGGCATGCCGGTCTCTCCAAACGTCATCAGGTATGTTGGAGGTTACGGGCCTCTTCTGACCATAGGCAAGTACGACAAGAATCCGGACGAGAGGTTTAACTGGGTGGTTGAGGAGCTGAGAAAGACGGGAGAGGAGATTCTGGTTGTGGATGACATTGAGCCAATCATCTGGAAGAAGCTTGTTGCGAACGTTGCATGCAATCCCGTGGCGGCAATAACCGGAATGACGAGTGTTGAAGCTCTTGCCTGCGAAAACAGCAAGGAGTTGATTAAGATGCTGGCCGAAGAGGTCGTGGCCGTTGCGAAGGCGAGAGGCATTTACTTTGAGGAGATGGAAAACATAGCCGAATTTGTTTACCAGGCCTTTGCCGGAACCAAGGACAACAAGGTTTCCATGCTGCAGGATGTCGAGGCGAAAAGGAAAACCGAGATCGACACGCTTAACGGAGCAATCGTTGCAGAAGGAGAGAGGCTTGGTGTAAGTGTCCCGGCAAACAGGGTTATCACCAACGTTGTTAAGTCGATTGAGTACATGTACGGAAAGAGGGGTTAAATCAGGAACTTTTCACAATTTTTTGCAGCCTATGAAAGTTCTCGATCTGAAAGAATCTCTTTCCCTGCTCGGGAAATACGGTATTCCGGTTGTGGAGACAATTTTCGTATCATCGAAAAGGGATGTTTTGAGGATTGCTGACAGCCTGTATTTTCCCTGCGTGGTCAAGCCAAATACTGGTGGGCATAAAACCGAGCTGGGTGTGTTTAAGGGTCTGAAATCTGTGGATGAAGTCATTCAGGCACTTGATAAGCTCGGATGTGAGGTGGGCATTCAGAGAATGGTAAGCGGATTTGAGATTTTTCTCGGGGCAAAGAAGGACGGGCTTTTCGGACACGTTCTTGCCCTCGGGACAGGGGGTGTGTTTGCCGGACTCTTCGAAGACATATCTTTCAGGCTGATTCCCGTAAAAAAATCTGATTTCGACGAGATGGTCGATGAGACAAAACTCTCCGCCGTATCTGAAGGCTTCAGAAACTTTGAATTCGGCAGGGAAAAGCTTTATGACGTTGCAAAAAAATTTGAAAGGCTGGTTATCGAGGAGGATGTGAAGGAGGCAGACATAAATCCGCTTGTTGCAAACGGTGATGAAATTCTGGCGGTCGATGCGAGGATCATTCTCTGAGCAAAATTCTGCCGTAATTTCTGAGCGCCCAGATGCTTTTCACGGCAATCTCTGGCGTTGAATACACCGGCACACCACCCTCTTCTATTCTCTCTCTGACGTCATTCCATGTGCCCGGAGGATAATTCAGGCAGACCGTCATTGGCTTTTGCCTTGCCGCTCTGACGATGCTGTTCACCGGAACTTTGAGAAATTCTCCAGACCAGGAGTATATGTAGTTCAGGACAATACCATCCACGTTTTCATCCTCTGCGATTAGCTCTATCACCTTCCCGCACAGGTCCACATCGTTGGCCACAAAACCCAGATCGACGGGGTTGTCCCGTATCGTGTAAGGTGGGAGCAGCTCAAAGAGCTGGTGTCTCGTGTCTTCAGAAAATCTGGCCAGCTTCATACCACATTTTTCAACTGTATCACACGCAACCATTCCGAGCCCTGCAACAAGAGATACAACTGCAACTCTATCACCGAACACGGGTTTCTGCATTGACAGAGCTTTGGCGAACGATACCAGCTCTTCAAGCGTTTCGGCAACAACTGCGCCGTACTGTTTTAAAGCGGAAACGAAAATTCTGTAGTCTCCTGCCATGGATCCCGTGTGCGACTTCGATGCTCTGTCAGCCTTTCTGAACCTTCCGCTCTTCATTGCAACCACCGGTTTTGATCTGCAGATTTCGTAGATTTTTTCCAGCATTTTTCTCGGGTTTTCCGTGCCTTCTATGTAAAGGGCAATGCAATCCGTGTCATCATCTCCGGCAAGGTATTCCAGCATTTCGGGAAAGTCCACATTCAGCCGGTTTCCAAGACCAATTATCTTGCTGAAACCTATGCCTTCTTTCATCGCATAGGGTGCGATCAGGTGGCATATTCCTCCGCTCTGGCTTACGAGAGCAATATTTCCGCTTTTTACTTTAAACAGGGCAGGCGTAAAGCTCGCATTCAGCCTGCTCCTGACGTTTACAATACCAAAGGTGTTCGGGCCTATGACCACTGCATTTTCTTTTTCCACAAGACTTTTGAGTTCCTCATGCAGTTTTCCTCCATCCGGTATCTCTGCCTCCCTGAATCCTGAGGTTATTATTACAAAGGCCCTTGTACCCCTGTCCAGAAATTCCCCCAGAACATCACGTATTTTTTCTCGCGGAATCACAATTATAGCAAGATCCGGAGTTACCGGGAGATCTCCAACTCTGGAGTATGCAGTCATGCCAAAAACCTGATTTTTTCCCGGATTTAAAGGGTATATCTCGCCATCAAAGCTTTCAACGAGACTCTTCATTACGTGATAACCCATTTTCTCCTCATTGTCTGTAGCCCCGGCAACAGCCACGGTTTTCGGGTTGAAAAGAGTCCTGAGGTGCACAGCATACATCTTGCATTCCTCTCAATGAATTTCGTTGCAGTATAAAAATGGAAGTGGGTTAAACCTTCGTGAAGCAGTACCAGTATCTCTTCTTATCTCCCGGACCTTCTATTTCCATGATCTCCCATCTTACCCTCTCCCCTATTTCAAGATCCTCGTAGCCAATGTCGAACATCATGCCGCTTATCTGCACACCGTTTTCCGGATAGTCTCCGAATCTTGCAACGGCAATGACGAAAGGTGCGTAATCCTCAACAATAATCGGTGCCCCGAGTTTGAGCTCGGTGAATGCGTAAAGCTCTCCCTCTTCTGGAATTTCGACCCACTCAAGGTCTTCGCCGTTGCAGTTGGGGCAGACAATCAGTGGGGGGAAGTGAACCCTTCCGCATGTCATGCACTTCGTTGTTACGAGCTTTCCATCGGCAAGAGACCTGTAAAATTCATATATGCGTGTTGCATCCGGCCCTTCCGGTTCCTGCTGATCCCACAGGTCGAGAAGGGGGTTCAGAGGAATCTGGTCGGGGAGCCTCAATTTCCTTCTGGTGTGTGATGTCATTTTCCCACCTCCTACTTTAGATCTTTTCGTTTATTTATGCTGTAGGCCATTATGTGGTGAAGCTGCGCCATCCCGCTCAGGTTGTGGGCGATTCCAAGCTCTGCACCGTCAACGTACCTCTCCTTCGGCACATCTCCCCTGAACTGCATGACCATCTCCCAGGCCTGCCTGACTCCCGTGGCTCCGAGAGGGTGCCCATTCGAAAGCAGACCCCCACCTGGATTTACAGCAACCTTGCCTCCAATGTAGCTCTCTCCCTCCTCTATGAACTTTCCGCCCTCTCCTTTCCTGCAGAAACCAAGCTCCTCATATTCGAGAATTTCGCTTATGGTAAAGCAGTCATGAACCTCAGCCATGTCTATGTCCTCGGGAGATATTTTGAGCATGGAGTAGAGGTCGTTTGCAGCCTTCCTCAACCCAACCCAGTGACTCAGGTCTCCAAACTGGTTGGTTGTATGGGCTGAATCAACGTGCTGAACTCCACCAAGTATCCACACCGGAGTATCCGTGAACTCTCTTGCCCTTTCCTCACTGGCAAGAATGAGCGCACAGGCACCGTCAGTTATCGCACTGCAGTCAAAGAGTGTTAATGGCGGGGCGACCATTCTGGACCCGAGGACCTTCTCTACCGTAACCTCCTTCTGGAACTGGGCGTAGGGGTTTCTTGCCCCATAATATGAATTCTTGACCCTGATCATTGCCAGCTGCTCGCTCGTTGTGCCAAACTCGTGCATGTGCCTCTGGGCAACCATTGCGAAAAATGGTGGTGCGGTAAAACCGTTAACTCCATCGAACTCCCTGTTTCCGACATTGATCATACTCGATTGTGAAACGCTCATGAATTTCGAGTTCATCTTCTCTACGCCGACAACCATGGCGATGTCGCTCAAACCTGTTGCAACCGCAAGCCATGCGTATCTTATGGCGGCCTGACCGCTTGCGCATGCCACTTCAGTTCTTGAGATCACCCTGCTAACGTTAATTCCAAGAAGTTCGGCGACGTATGGTGCCACATGGGTCTGAAAGACCCACCTTTCAGGCTGTGCCGCACCGACGAACAGCGAATCAATGTCTTTTCTGTCCAGATTCGGCACATCGTCGAAAACAGCCTTACCTGCCTCCTGGACGAGATCCCTCCAGCTCGCCTCTCTTACGCCGAATCTGGTTATTCCTGCCCCCACAATGGCGACTTCTCTCATCCCGATCATCTCCCCCTGAAGTTCGGTTTCCTTCTGTACATGAACGCCTGAATACCCTCGGCTATGTCCTCGCTGACCGCAACGTTTCCACCGGAGGCTGCCTCCAGATACAGCCCCGTCCTCAGGTGATCCTGGTTGCCGTAGTACATCACCCTCTTCACGAGTTTGTATGCAAGCGGAGGACCTTCAGCAATTTTTTCGGCAACCTCCATAACCTTGTCTGTGAACGCCTCAGGCTCGGCAACGTAGTTGGCAATCCCCCACTCGTAAGCTCTATCTGCATCGATTGGCTCCTTCATCAGTATCGCCTGTTTTGCCCTTGACATCCCCACGATGTAAACCAGCCTCTGTGTTCCGCCCCATCCCGGGAAGAGACCGAGGTTAAGCTCAGGCAACGCAAGCACGGCTTTTTTGCTCACAACCCTGAGATCACATGCGAGTGCAAGCTCGAAACCTCCGCCCATCGCTGGGCCATTGATTGCAGCTATGACTGGCTTGGAAAGGGTCTCAATTTTTGTGAACGTCCTGTGTCCCTTCTCGCTGAATTCCATCATGTCCTCAGCCCTGCCACTCGCAAATACTGACATATCCGCCCCGGCGCAGAAGTTTCTACCCTCGCCGGTGATGACTATGCACCTCACATCATTATCCTTTTCCAAAATGTCCAGAGCCGAGCATATCTCGTCAAGAAACGTCGGATTCAGGGCGTTTGCCCTCTGGGGTCTGTTTAGCTTTATGAATCCTATCTTTCTCTCTCTGTCTATGTCTACTTTTACGAACTCATACATGAATGGCCCGTATTTGAAGAATCCCTCTCCAGATTTTCTGCCTGTTTTACCCTCCTCAACGAGCTTCACAATGACTGGATTTGGCCTGTATCTCTCCTCACCGTATCTGGAATAGAGGTCTTCAAGCTTTTTCAGAATGGCGTCCAAACCCGCATCATCTGCCATTCTCAGAAGACCTCTCGGATAATTTAGGCCATACAGAACTCCGAGGTCTATCTCCTCTGGAGTGGCGACACCCTTTTCGATGAGCCATGCAGCCTCGTTTACGGCGGGAGCAAGTAGCCTCAGGATATCGAAATCCTTTCCAGCCCTCAGGGGAACCTCATTGGTTTTCCCCTCGCTCCAGTCGTAAAAGCCCTTTCCTGACTTTTTACCCAGATGTCCTGCATTGAACAGCCTTTCGAACGGAGGTGCCGGGCGGTATGATTCTCCGAGTGTTTCTCTGTAGTATTCGAGAACGTGATAGCTGACGTCAATGCACCCTCCACCGAGAAGATCGTGGAGCTCAAAGAGACCCATCGGGAGGCCCATTCTGTACTTGACGGCAGAATCGATTTCTTCAACCGTTCCTTCTCCGTTTTCAAGCGCCCATGCAGCCTCGTTTGCCATCGTAACAAAAATCCTGTTGACGACAAAACCCGGAACATCCTTTCTTACGTGAATGATCACTCTGTTGAGCCTCTTTGAAACCTCTTCGACGGTTTTTATGGTTTCTTCGCTGGTGTATTTTCCATAGACTATTTCCACAAGCCTCATTATCTTTGGCGGGTTGAAAAAGTGAAGTCCGACAAATCTGTCTTTTTTGTTCAGAAACTCTGAGAGCTGCGTGATGCTGAGGGAAGAGGTGTTTGTTGCGATAATCGCATCATCTCTACAGTACTTCTCCACTTCCTGAAATACCTGGCTCTTGAGTTCGATAATTTCGGGAATTGCTTCAATTATCAGATCCGCATCCTTAACCGCAGACTCAACGTCAGTCGTGGTTTTTATTCTTGACAGGACGGAATCTACTTCCTCTTTCAGTCTGCCCTTCTTCCGATCTCTCTCAAGACCGGATTTTATTTTTTCATAGGCCCTCTCCAGAATTTCCTCCTTTATATCCCTGATTGTGACCTCGTATCCTGAAATCGCACAGAGTTCCGCAATGGCATGGCCCATCGCTCCTGCCCCGAGAACTGCAATTTTTTTAACCTCCACAGTCTCACCCCTCACGAAAAATAATCATATCCTGCCTTCAGAGCCTTTACATTTGCCTCATGGAGCCTTTCCGGCAGAACGTCCTTCATGGCTCTCTCTATTATTTCGTAGGAGAATGGGAGGTCTGCAAGCTTGGAAAGCATCCCCAGTACCACAACATTAGTTGCCTGAACCGTGCCAGCGACCTCCTCGGCTATTTTCGATGCCGGAACAAGTTCGATTCGTTCCGAATATTCCTTCAGTTTTTCGTACGTTTTTTTGATGTCCGGGTAGCTGGAGATTCCCTGGGAGACTGATGGAGGTATAATCGGCCTGTCGTTCACAATTAGCGTCGTGTCCCTGTTCGCATACTGGATGTATCTCAGAGCCTCAGACGGTTCGAGAGCAATGAGATAGTGGGCAGAGCCGATTGGAATGAGGGGTGATTCAGCGTCTCCAATTCTGACATGGACCTCAACACTCCCCCCACGCTGAGCCATTCCGTGGGTTTCTGCAGTAACAACGTTCAATCCTGCCTTAAGAGCCGATCTGGCAAGTATGCCGGAAGTCGTGAGAATGCCCTGGCCTCCCACACCTACCAGAAGAATGTTGACCACATTCATCTTTCCAAATTTAAATTTTCTAATATTTTAATTTTACTGAAGTTATTCTTTGACCCCTTTATTCTTTACAACATCAAAAATTATTTAAATGTCCACTGAACAATGTTATTACATGCTTAAGGAGGTTGTTCTTGACGCTCCTGGAGAGAAGGTATTTTTGCTCGGGAACGAAGCCATTGCCAGAGGTGCAATTGAGGCGGGAATCGACATCTATTCTGCATATCCCGGTACACCATCCTCGGAAATTGTTGATACTCTGAGTCAGGCCTGCAGGTTGCTTAAGGGAAAAATGGACTTCTACCTCGAATATTCTGTGAATGAAAAGGTTGCTTTTGAGGTTGCTGTCGGAGCATCACTTGCCGGAAAAAGGGGAATGTGCGGGATGAAGCATGTTGGAGTTAATGTTGCAGCAGATGCTCTTTTCAGCTTTGCGTACATGGGTGCGAGAGGCGGTTTCGTCTGCATCTCTGCTGACGATCCGTCAATGCACTCAAGCCAGAACGAACAGGACAACAGGTGGTACGGGATTGCCGCGAAAATACCTGTAGTTGAGCCAACTTCTCCACAGGAAGCAAAGGATTATGTCGGGAAGGCGTTTGAAATCTCCGAAAAGTTTGGAGTTCCCGTGATATTCAGGACTGTGACCAGATTAAACCACGGAAGTGGTGTCGTCGAGCTTGGAAAAATTCCGGAGAAAAAACTTGAAAAGGCTGAGTGGAAGAGAAATCCACCAACAGATGTCCTAGTCCCAGGGAATGCAAGAAGGCAGAAGCTGGTTCTTCTTGAAAAAATTGAAAAAGTAAGGGAGTATTTTGAAAAATCGGAGCTGAACTGGATAGAAGGCGGAGATTCTGACAAAGGCGTCATAGCGAGCGGTATAGCTTACAGATATACCAAGGAAGCCCTGAATAGGCTCGAGAAGGATTTGCCTCTCCTCAAGCTATCGACAACAAACCCTCTCCCCGAAAAGCTTGTTGAGGACTTCATATCGAATCTGGACGGTGTTGCCATTGTCGAAGAGCTCGATCCATTTGTTGAGATGCAGGTGAGGGCCATCGCGGGAGAATACGGGGTGGAGATTTACGGCAAGAAAAACGGGCACTTCCCGATGCATTATGAATACACAGTGCACACTGTCGAGAAGGGAATTGCCATGATGCTGGACGAGTCAGCATCTGTTTGCTATGATGAGGTGATTGAAAAGGCAAAATCCGCAAACCAGATGGCTCCACTCAGACCACCGGTTTTCTGTCCTGGCTGCCCTCACGCAGCAAGCTACTATGCAATCAAGGAGGTTGCGGGTGAGGAGGCTCTGCCGAGCGATATCGGATGCTACACCCTCGGCGTTAACAGGCCCTTTGAAGCTGTGGACATCACACTCTGCATGGGAGGAGGCTTTGGAATATCAAACGGGCTCAGCAGGGTTGTTAAGAACAAAGTGATTGCGACTGCGGGAGATTCAACATTTTTCCACGCATCCCTCCCCGCCCTTGTGAATGCAGTTTACAACAGGGCGAATGTTGTGTTCGTCGTTCTTGACAACTCCACAACGGCCATGACCGGACATCAACCTCACCCCGGTATGGATGTGAGGGGATGCGGTGAAGAGGGTCATAGGGTCAGAATAGAGGACGTTGCAAGGGCAGTCGGGGTCGAGTTTGTGGAGGTTGTTAACCCCTACAACATCAGGAAAATGGAGAACGCAATAAAATCGGCAATGGAGCATGATGGCGTGGCTGTTGTCGTTGCAAGGCAGCTCTGTGCAATTCTGTGGAACAGGGAGAGAAAGAGGAAGGGAGTCAGAATAAGGCCGTTCGAGGTTACAGAGGACTGCGTGAAATGCCTGAAGTGCGTCAGTCAGTTTGCCTGTCCGGCGATAGTGTATGATGGCGAGAATGTGTGGATCGATGAGACGCTCTGTGCGGGATGTGGCGTCTGCACTCAGATCTGTCCGGAAAGGGCGATAAAGCCCGCCAGATAATTTCAAAATCTTTTTCGTGCGTTGAAAAATATTTTTCAAATTATTCTTCAGACGTGCTAAAAAGGAAAATATTAAACCTCTTCATGACGATGGAGTCTGTAGTCGGGGATAGCCATGATAGATACACACGTTCACGTCTTTCCGGATAAAATCCTCTGGAGACTGTATGCCTGGATAGAGAAGAAACACAAATCAAAAGCAACTGTCGAGCTTGATGTTGATTCGGTGATAGGAAAACTCCAGAGTATGGGTGTTGAACACTTCTTCAACCTGACACACTCGATAACTCCTGAAATGACGGAAATTCTTGCGGAATGGAATGTGAAGCTCAAGGGAATGATGGACTGTCATGCATTCACCGGATTTCATCAGAATAACGATACTGAGGAGCTTTACAGGATTTTCGAACTGGGAATTGATGGCTTGAAGCTGCATCCCCCTGTTCAGAGGCTTTATCCGGATGGCAGAGAAGCGCTTGAGATCTATGAAATTCTGGATGAACTTGGAAAACCGCTTGTAATCCACACGGGCTACTTCCTTGATAATGGCTTTAAGTACACACTTCCCGAATTTTATGAACCACTCGCTTACAGCTATTCCTTCCCCGTAATCCTTGCACACATGATGGTGGGGAAAACGGAACACCTGCCGAGATTTCTCGATGCCAGGAATAACATATACTCGGACACGTCCCTGGCATTCATAAGGGTCGAAATCACAGACCCTCACTCGGGCGAGAAGGTGAGGTTTTACAGCGACGACGTCAGGGAGGTCGTGATGCAGTATCCGGACAGAATTCTGTACGGCAGCGAGATTCCGGTAATATGGGTGGATCCGGACGAGACTCTCAGAACTCTGAACGAGGAGTTCGATGAGGATACGGTTATCCGGATAACGAGAAAAAATCCGGAAAAGTTTATAAGAAAATATCTGGAGTGAGAAAACGATGGAGATTGAAAAACTGAAGCACCTCCTACAGCACTGGATTGATCACAATAACGAGCATGTCTCCAAATACTTGGAATGGGCAGAAAAGATTGAAGATGAATATCCTGATGTTTCACAGAAGATTAAGGAGAGCATAGAATTTTTTGAGAGCGGTAATCTGAAGCTTAAAGAGGCGTTTGAGCTGATAAGATGAGAGAGGCATTGAAGATAAATCTGGCGGGAATCGAAATGAGAAACCCGCTGATGCTTTCGAGCGGGGTTATGGGCAGCTTTGCCACATCTCTGAACAGGCTCTCCGAGCATGCCGGAGCGGTGGTTACGAAAAGCGTGGGGCTTGAACCTGTGGAGGGCTACAGAAATCCTGCCGTGATCAACTACTCCCACGGGCTGATAAATGCTGTAGGGCTTTCCTCACCCGGGGCAAGGGCTTTTGCAGAGGAACTTGAAGATTACGTGTTTTACGCTCCGCTCGTGGTGAGCCTCTTCGCCTCAACACCCGAGGAATTTGCAGAGCTTGTGAGCTATTTCCCGTTCGCAGATGGCTTCGAGCTAAATCTCAGCTGTCCCCACGCGAAAAATGTTGGGCTTGCGGTGGGCAGTGATCCTGACCTCGTTTACGAGATTGTCAGGGCTGTGAAGAAGCGAACCACCAAGCCGGTTTTTGCCAAGCTCTCTCCGAATGTCAGAGACATCGTCGAAATCGGCAAGGCGGCTGAAGAGGGGAAAGCGGACGGTGTTGTGGCGATCAACACCCTGAAAGGTATGAAAATAGACATATTCGCAAAAAGGCCGATTCTGAGCAACGTGAGCGGGGGAGTGAGTGGAGAGGGGATTAAACCCATCGCCGTAAAATGCGTCTGGGACCTTTACGAGGAACTGAGCATACCTGTCATCGGCTCTGGAGGGGTTACAAGCTGGAAGGATGTCATAGAATTCATGCTTGCCGGGGCAACTGCGGTACAGATAGGTTCAGCGCTCTACTACTCCAACAGGATTTTCTACAGCCTTGAAGAGAGTCTGATAGCATACACGAGAATGACAGGAGAAAGGCTGGAGGACATTGTTGGGATGGCGCACAGGTCATAGCTTTCGAAGTTTCATGGATTGTATTCAAATGCACGTTTGCACTGTCTCGTCCTGCAATGCCAGATGTTCAGGAAACTCTCACCCAGTACACCGTGCCGTCAAACTCCGCCCGAATGTCTCCCCTGTTGTACAGGTAGCTGAGGTAGGCTTTCAGCGTGGCGAGCATTAAGCTGTATTCTGTGAAGTTGTTCAGCCTTATTTCAAACTCTGAACATAGCTTTGCCAGAATTTCATCTGTTGTGCCTTTGCTGATGGAGAGAAGGAATTCCTCCACACGTTCGATGACGTCCAGATTCAAATCGACAAGAGGAGTGATATCTTCTGCCGGTTCTGCATGACACGGTATGTAACGTTCAAAGCTGCTTTTTTCAAGGAATGACAGCGTCTCTCTCTGTTTTTCTATGTCCATGAACAGTGGAATTCTGTACTTTTCCACAACTCTTTCGGAAAACACAGCGTCTGCACAGTAAAGCACCCCATCAACTTCAACACCAATCTGTCCCGGAGAATGCCCGGGAAGCGGAACTGTGGTGACTTTTGTCTTTCCAAAGTCGAGTTCAATCCGGCTGTCAGCGTTTATAACATTGTCCACTCTTGATGGTCTGGCCATGAGGAAGCGGT
This sequence comes from Geoglobus acetivorans, assembly GCF_039641995.1. Taxonomy (NCBI): domain Archaea; kingdom Methanobacteriati; phylum Methanobacteriota; class Archaeoglobi; order Archaeoglobales; family Archaeoglobaceae; genus Geoglobus; species Geoglobus acetivorans. The sequence continues at coordinate 1,774,880 of NZ_CP087714.1, forward strand.
TCATCATCTCGTTCACGGGATGGGCGGAGAACAGGTAGAGGGGTTCGAGGTAGGGGTATTGAATGATTCCCGCCTCGACTTCTGGGGCATAGACTCTTGCGTCTGTCCTGCTCACCAGGTAACTGTTTCCACCGAAGTGGTCCGCATGTGAGTGGGTGTTGATCACTGCCTCAAGCTTTAAACCGTTCTTTTCGAGAAGCTTCAGTATTTTCCTGCCTGACTCCCTGTCCAGACCGGTATCGACGAGGATTGCAGTATCCTTACTTCGGACAACTCCAACGTTTGTGGGACCGGGAATGAAGCAGGCACGGTCAGAGACCTGCACGAGCTTCATGGAAAAAATTGCATATCCTTCTATTTAAGCCATTCCGGATCATCCATTCCTCAAAGCCAGCGCAGTCCTGAACATGCCGTTTGCAACAATTTATCATTTCAGATACTTTTTTCAGCAACTGCGCATTTTTGCGACAAAATATCAAGGAGGTGGTTGCTTGCAGAGAGAGCACTGGGCCACGAGAGCGGGATTCGTTCTCGCTGCAGTGGGATCGGCCATAGGTCTCGGTAACATCTGGAGATTTGGATACCTGGTTTACAAGAATGGTGGTGGGGCGTTTCTGATTCCGTATTTTGTTGCGCTTTTTATTGCGGGAATAAGCCTGATGATTCTTGAGTTTGCGCTCGGCCACAGGTTCAGGGCAAGCGCCCCACAGGCGTTGAGAGCAATAAATAAAAAATTCGAGTGGATCGGCTGGTGGGCCGTTGTGGGTGGAATGATAATCACGATGTACTACTCTGTGGTGATTGCCTGGGCCTTAGTTTACTTCACCAAGGCATTCACCCTCGCATGGGGCGCTGAGACGAAAGCGTACTACTTTGGACAGATCCTGCAGCTCACCGACTCGCCCTGGAACTTTGGAGGGTTTGCTGTCGAGGTTCTTGTGGCAACCGCAGTTGTCTGGGCGCTCAACTGGTTCATAGACTTCAGGGGAGTTAGGAAGGGTATCGAAAAGGCTAACATGGTTCTGATGCCACTCCTGTGGATTCTGGCCATAATCCTTGTCGTCAGAGCACTGACCCTGCCCGGGGCGATTGAGGGCATAGAATGGTACCTCAAGCCCGACTTCTCAAAGCTTGCAGACTACAACATCTGGCTTTCGGCATTTGGTCAGATATTCTTCACCCTCAGTCTCGGAATGGGTATAATGATTGCTTATGCCAGCTATCTGCCCGAGAAAAGCGACATTGCTAACAACGCCTTCATTGTTGCGCTTGCGAACTGTGCCTTCAGCTTCCTCATCGGCTTTGCGATATTCGGCACCCTCGGCTACATGGCATACGCAACGGGAAGCGAGATTGGTGATGTTGTCGCACAGTCCATAGGTCTCGCGTTCGTTGTTTTCCCGCAGGCCCTCAACATGCTTCCTGCCCTTAAAGTGTTCACGGCTGTGGTGTTCTTCCTTGCACTGGTCGTTGCCGGACTCTCGTCATCCATTTCCCTCGTCGAGGCTGTTGTTGCAGCGGTGATGGACAGGTTCGGCATTGAAAGGAGGAAGGCTGTGAACCTCGTCGTTGGAATCGGATTCCTGGGCAGTCTGCTCTACACGACGAAGGCAGGTCTGTACTGGCTCGACATTGTCGACCACTTCGTGAACTACTACGGCCTCGTGCTTGTTGGGCTGCTTGAGGTCATAGCTGTTGCGTGGTTCTTCGACCTCGGAAAGATCAGGGAACACATAAACGCAGTGTCGGAGATAAAGGTGGGTTCCTGGTGGAACTTTGCAGTGAAGTTTGCCGTGCCCGCAATTCTGCTGGTTCTGCTTGGCTTTGACATAGCCGGCAATTTAAAGGAGCCTTACGGAGGTTATCCCGTCAACGCCCTGCTTGCGGGCTTTGGTGTAATCCTTGCAGGAATGCTGGTCTCGGCACTGCTCTCATGGAGGGGTAGAGATGTCTCCTGATGCAATAGCGATGGGCCTTTTTGGATTCGCCGTGCTGTATGGCGGGCTGGCTTACTTCCTGTACAGGGCGATGAAAGCCGAGAAGGTGTAAATTTTCTATTTATTTTTTGTTTTTGTGGATTCTGGAGATTTTTAAAACATCTGATACATTGTGTGGTTTTACCTGTGTACTGGGGGGTTGAAAAGTAATAAATATACCGGAAAAGAATGGAGATTGTGGGATGGAAGATCGTGCTGAAGCACGAGAACGGAATTGACAGGGTTGAAATCACAGGTGTCGGAGAGGATCCTCACAAACCTGAGGAGATCCTAACAACCTTTAGGGGGAGGAACGGAAAAGCTGTTCTTGAAAAGATCCTTGAGGGTGTCAGGAAGGGAGTTCCAGTTATAGTTCCTGCGTTATCGGACAGAGATCTTTATGCTTATTCCTATCACGCTGGCAGAATTGCGGATGAAGACCCAAGATGGAAGTTTGAATCAAACCTGCCTGAGATAAGTATTTCAGAAGAGGAAGATGGAGAAATGTTGATTACCTGAACTGTTAATATTTGAGAGGTTAGCTGTTTCCAGCCTCTTTCACTCTCTTAAAAATCAAATTTTTAGCCATGTTTTGAATTGTGCATAACTCGAGATTGAGAGAAGAGAGTTGAGCCAATATGTCAAAATTCTATTCAATGATTACGTCATGTGGTAGAAGTTCCAGTGAAGTTCTTTTTGCTTATGATCACATTGATGACCATGTTTGCTGTTTTATCTGCTATCTATGCTTCAGAAGTATTAATTTGGTGACATTAATTTGGTGACTTATTTTTTTTAAGTTTTTCAGCATTGTAGAACCTCCAAGCTCCATGTAATAAGTACGCCGCACCTACTATTACAAACATGATGGACCAGAGCCAATAGTTCGGAGTTGGTGGTTGCAGCGACAATCCAACAGCGTAAATAACAAATCCGAATCCTATAGACATCGCACCAATCCCAATTGAAACTTCTGTGGATGACTTTAGCTCTCTTTTAAGTTCTTCGAATCTATTATCCAGCTCCTCAAGATACTTCTCGAATATTTCCTCATTTTTCATATATGTCTCTTTGAAAATAACCCGGATAAAAAGGTACTGATGACTCTACAACTCATCAGACAATCGATATAATAAATCCAAACCTTCTCAGCAAAATTTTTACACCATCCGCAGGCTTAGTTAGACTGCGTGGTTTCATTAATATCGGTTAATTCGGCTTATTCCAGTAAGAGAAATTACTTTCAATCCCTTAAAGGTCTGATTTCAACGAGCTGGCCACAACTCACCAGCCACACTCGACGAAGCTTTCAATCCCTTAAAGGTCTGATTTCAACGAGCTGGCCACAACTCACCAGCCACACTCGACGAAGCTTTCAATCCCTTAAAGGTCTGATTTCAACCAGCTGGAGCACCCACACATTTGCGCTCGTACTTCTCGGTGCTTTCAATCCCTTAAAGGTCTGATTTCAACACAGCGTGAGGTTCACGTAGGTCTGCGGGTCTATAACGACTTTCAATCCCTTAAAGGTCTGATTTCAACCAGTTACATTCAGGGTCAGGTACGACACCCCAAATGGCTTTCAATCCCTTAAAGGTCTGATTTCAACTTTCTCAGCATCGCAAATAGGGTTGCCCAAGAATTCGACTTTCAATCCCTTAAAGGTCTGATTTCAACGGAGAGCCGGGTGGTGAGTCTGAGGGAGGCGATGGACCCTTTCAATCCCTTAAAGGTCTGATTTCAACTGCGTGGAACAGAACTGCATCATTCGTGATTGAATCAACCTTTCAATCCCTTAAAGGTCTGATTTCAACGAGGAAGTCTATTCTGAGATCACTGAGGTTGCCTTCACTGGATGAAGTTGAAGCTGGGCTGAAGGCTTTCAATCCCTTAAAGGTCTGATTTCAACCTCCGGTAATATTCCCCCAAATTCCTTTAAAAAGCTTTCTTCTCGCTTCTTTCATTTAAATACTGCAGCGAACCCCCAGTGATGCAGGTCATTTATAACGTTATGCGACTTTTATTCCGGAGTTTGTTTTTGAATTCGGGTTATTTAGAAGGTTCTATTCTGAAATTGATTAATTCTGTCTGGGGAGAGAAGGGAGATAAAAATAATCTGGCCCGAATTCTGGAAAGAAGGAAGTGAAAATTAAAAGGTTTTACTATAAAAATGATGGATTAAAAGATTTGCGACGGTCTTAAAAAGTTCTGTTGCGGTAGTGGCGGCACCAGAATTTGTTGAGCTGGAAATTGCGGGATATGAGCGTGAGTTACTGACTCTCATTTCTAATTCGCATTTTGTAAGGAAAAGTTTAAATTCCGAAAAGAATTATTCAGAAATGGTGATAGAAATGTCTGAGGAAAAAATTATAGAGGTTTTGAAGAATGCCGGCAGGCCACTGAAAACTGCAGAAATCGCAGAGCTTGCTGGAATGGACAGCAAAGAAGTTTCGAAGATTATAAGCAAGCTCAAAAAAGAGGGTAAGATTGCAAGCCCGAAAAGATGCTACTATTCCGTTCAATCCTAATTTCTTAGGGGAAATCTGGATATATTCAGTATCCGCAATTTTATTTTGTGAAGTCCCTCATCCCAAAAATGCACGGTGCAACGTCAATATGGCTGTCGGCTCTCCTGGTCTCGGCATTTAAGTTGGAGCCGCTTGAATTTTTGGCCTCAGTCTCACTAATCTTTGCCATCGCTTCAGGTCACAATATTGTTTTCAAAGGTATTAAATCACGGGTCGATTATGCCGTGGTTCTGATTTTCGCAACACTCGCCGGAATTACAGCGCTGAACAATCCGTATATTGCCCTGTACGCAGTTCCTTTTGCCCTTTCTGTTGCATTTCGAAGGGATTTCAGGAAGTATGTTGTTTTTGCATCCATTCTGACGACCCTGCCCGCAGCTTACATTGCAAACCCGAAAACAATCATTCTGTTCATCTCGTTTGCCTTTGCATCTGTTCTTGTCGCAGATTCGAGAATATATTCTGACAGAAGAACCCTTATTGCTGGAATTGTGGTGTTTTCTCTGATCTCTGCCCTTGTGGACAACAGACTCATTCCGTTCACTTTCCTGCTCGCCATCCCTGAGGTTCTTGACTTCAAAACTAAAACTCTCGGCCTGTATCTTCTGGCAATCCTTTTGAGTTTTTCAGCAGTCCTTGTTTTTATGGGATGAACCCGTAGATATCTTTTATGTGCTTGATGAGCGTTCTTTCGACTCTCTTTATCTTCGACACAGGGATTTCTGCTGCTGATGGGCAGAAATCGTGAACCACTGCTCTTTTTTTATCCACATCATAAACGACCGGATACAGTCTGCACCCGAGAGGTCTGCTATCGTATATGCTGCATTGGCCATCTTTCAAAAAGAGACACTTTCCATCTATGTTCCTGAGAATTCGCACACCATCAACTTCGACGCTGAAATCATTTCTGTCATAACCGAGAGATTCGATCCTTTTCAGGTCTCTTTCGCTGAGCTGCATCTCTGTTTCAACACAGCATTCGTGGCATCCCTTATCAGTGCAGTTCAGCCTGATCTCCATGCATCCCCCTCAGAAAATCCCCAAGTTCAGCTTTGTAGGATTTTGCCACCTTCTCGAGCATTTTATAGGTGTTCGTGGAATACTGAATCGCCTTTTTACTTGCATAGGCGAGTTCGGTCGGAATGTACCTTCTTGCAAGTTCCCTCAGGAAATACTTCCTGATCACTCTTCCGCTCTCCCTGTATATTTTGAATTCAACAGGTATCGAGAGAGCAGATTCTATGATATCGAAATCAAGGTAAGGTGTGTGGAGCTTCATCTCGTTGATGTAGGACAGCTTTGCATCTCTCACAAGATTGTTGTCTCCGATGTTGAGTATATCCTCTAGCAGAGCCTTTTCCAGGCTTTTTCCAATAAGGTTCTCGTACCTCTTGTACCCTCCGAAAAGCTCATCCGCTCCCTGACCGAATACAATTTCAGTAAATCCGAGGGATTTTGCATAGTTCATTGAGAGGTATATCGGCAGGGCTATTGAGACCTGCAGAGGGTTGGAAGTCTCGATTGCGGTTATCACCGCGGGGAGAGTGTTCTTTAGTGTCTCCAAGTCGAACCTGAATATGTCCACATCTTTTCCAAGAAGTCTGGCAGCATCTTTAATTCTTTTTTCCTCTGCCTTGGAGGCTGTAACAGCAATAAGCGGCACATCGTAGAAATATGCAAGGAACGACGAATCGATTCCGCCCGAAAAACTCAGGCATGCGTTCCCAAACTTCTTTTTTTCAAGAGATTCAATTATCCTCTCCTCGATAACGGGTTTATCAAATTCACCGGGTTTTATCACTTCGAAAAATTCAGTGATTTCCTGGAATATCACCTCTCCATCGTATCCCAGCTCGAGATATTCACCCGGCAGGACCTCTCTGAATTCAGGCACGAATTTTTTGAAGTTTGAAACTGCAAGGCGATCGTTGTAGTACAGTGGTTTGGAGCCGAGAATGTCCCTTGTTAGGATAACTCTGTCGGACTTAAACGAAACTGCGTAAAACAGCCCCCTGTGATTTTTCACGATATCTCTGTTTATTTCGGTGTTTTCGACTCCTTCGTAGAAGGATAAACCACGCTGTTTCGTTGGATACCTTTGTTCGACTCCCAGACCATTCAGTTTTCCGTTCTGGATGGTTGGGCTTATGACTATGGACATTTTACTGTGCTATCTTGAAATCCGGGTATATTAATTTTTGCAAGACCTGCCACACTTATCCCGGTGTAAAAACACAGAATTGACTTTTCAGAATTGCAAACTTTTGGGTTGCACACGGGATTTGATGCTGCTGCAGTGATGTATATTTCCATGTCAAACTGATCCTGTAACTTTTTTAATTCTTCAGGCCTGGATGGGCGGAAATCTGCTGGAGCGGAGATATTCCAGTGGAAAAGGTGGGGTGGGGGGTAGAAGCTTACAAGAACGTAATTTTTCGAAAGGTATATATGAATTTCAAGTGGAATTTTCGTGGCATATCATGTAAAATAACTGCCGGAGGTGTCTGTATGGAGAAAAAAATCAGAGTTCTTATTGCAAAACCGGGTCTTGATGGTCATGACAGGGGTGCAAAAGTGATTGCAAGGGCTTTGAGGGATGCCGGTTTTGAGGTCATATACACCGGAATAAGAAGGACGCCTGAAGAAATTGCCGAGACAGCTCTGCAGGAAGACGTGGATGTTATCGGTCTCAGCATCCTGAGTGGAGCACATCTTGAATTGATCCCCCTCATAATGGATGAGCTGAGGAAGAGGGGAATAGAACCCAACAGAGATATTGTCGTTCTCGTTGGAGGAATAATCCCTCCGGAAGATATACCTAAGCTGAAGGAAATGGGCGTTGCTGAGGTTTTCATACCCGGCACGCCGATGTATGAGATTATAGACTTCATTAAGAGGAGTGCAGGTGAAAAGGTGATAGCATGAGTTTTGAAATCAGGAAAATTGATCATATCGGTATTGCGGTAAAAAGTCTGGATGAGGCTGTAGAGCTTTACAGAAAGCTCGGTTTCGAGGTTAAGGATATTGAGGAAGTGCCGGAGCAGAAGGTAAGGGTTGCAATGCTGCCAGCTGGCGAAAGCAAAATAGAACTTCTCGAGGCAACCTCTCCGGAGAGTGCGATTGCAAAACATGTCGAGAAAAGAGGGGAAGGCATTCAGCACATAGCGATCAACGTCTCAAACATTGAGGAAGCAATAGAGAATGCGAAGAGAAATGGCCTTCAGGTCATCGACGAAAAGCCGAGGATCGGTGCTGGAGGAAAGAAGGTTGCGTTTGTCCATCCAAAAAGCACGAAGGGCGTTTTGCTGGAATTCGTGGAGGGATGAAATTGAGAAGGGAGCTTATTGAGGAACTCTACAGGAGGAGGGAAAAGTTACTGCAGATGGGAGGAGAGCAGAGAGTAAAGAAGCAGCACGATGCGGGGAAGCTGACCGCAAGAGAGAGGATTGAGGCGTTTCTCGATCCCGGGAGCTTCGTGGAGATAAACCCGTTTGTTGAAAAAAGAAATACTGATTTCGGTCTTGATAAGGCCGAGATTCCAGCTGACGGTGTCGTGACAGGTTATGGAACAGTAGATGGAAGACCGGTTGCAGTTTTCGCCCAGGACTTTACGGTGATGGGTGGCAGCCTTGGAGAGATGCACGGATTTAAGATAGCATATCTCCTAGACTTTGCGATGAAGGTCGGAATACCGGTTATCGGGCTTAACGACTCGGGTGGAGCGAGGATACAGGAGGGTGTGGATGCCCTCAAGGGATACGGAGACATATTCTACAGGAATACTCTTGCAAGTGGTGTTATACCTCAGATAAGTGTCATAATGGGGCCATGTGCTGGTGGTGCCGTTTACAGTCCAGCAATCGGAGATTTCATCGTCATGACAAAAAACAAGTCATGCTACATGTTCATCACCGGGCCGCAGGTTATCAAGACTGTAACGGGAGAGGATGTAACTCCTCAGGAACTCGGTGGCTGGGAGGCCCATGCTGCCAAGAGCGGTAATGCACATCTTGTTGCCGAAGACGACATGCACGCAGCACAGCTTGTGAGGAAACTGATCAGTTATCTGCCCCTGAACAACCTGGAAGACCCTCCCGTTGTTGATACCGGCGACAATCCTGCGAGGACAACTCCTGAAATCTATGATATCATTCCCGACGATCCGAACAAGCCCTATGATGTGAGAGACGTTATCAGAGCGGTAGTGGATAATGGCGAATTCTTCGAAATTCACGAGATGTTCGCTCCGAATGCAACCGTTGGATTTGCCAGGATGGACGGAAAGACTGTCGGTATCGTGGCCAACAACCCCAAGTTCTATGCAGGCACCCTCGACGTCAACAGCAGCGATAAGATTGCAAGATTTGTCAGATTCTGCGATGCGTTCAACATACCGATACTGACTTTTGTTGACGTTCCGGGCTATCTTCCTGGAGTTCAGCAGGAGTACGGCGGTATTATAAGGCACGGCGCAAAAATCCTGTATGCTTACAGTGAGGCCACAGTTCCGCTCGTTACTCTGATTCTGAGAAAGGCCTATGGAGGTGCGTATCTCGCTATGGGCAGCAAGCATCTTGGTGCGGACGTAGTTTACGCCTATCCTACTGCTGAAATTGCTGTGATGGGTCCGGAAGGAGCTGCGGAAATTGTTTTCAGAAAGGAAATAGCGAATGCTGAAGATCCTGAGAAGGTCAGGCAGGAAAAGGTTCAGGAGTACAGAGACAGATTTGCAAACCCCTACCGAGCGGCTGCGAGAGGATATATTGACGATGTGATCGATCCAAAGTTCACGAGGGTGAAAATAATCTCGGCCCTGAGAGTTCTGGACACCAAGAGGGAGAAGCTCCCTCCCAAGAAGCACGGCAACATACCCCTGTGAGGTGTTGCGATATGAATGCTGAGGAGTTTCTTGCTGCCATAACCGCCATTCACAGATACATTGAGGATCACTCCGAAAAGCCCGTGGAGATCAGGAGAGATGTCAGCTACTGGAAAATAGTTTCAAGAGTGCCGGGGTGGTGAATCTTGGCCAGATATGCAGTTACGGTTAACGGGAGAAAGTATGAGGTTGATGTGGAGGAGATAGCTCCAGGAAAATTCAGGGTAAATGTAAACGGTAAGGAAGAAGTAATCGAAATGGTCGAGGAAAGAAGGCAGCTTCAGGCTGTGGAACCTCAGGTTTCAGCTTCACCAGTCAAAGCAGCCGGGGGAGAGGTAAAGGCCGAGATGTCCGGCACGATTGTGCGAATTCTGAAGAACGAGGGGGAGGAGATCAGGAAGGGAGATCCCGTGATCGTCCTTGAGGCAATGAAGATGGAAAACGAGATCGTGGCACCTTCTGACGGCAGGCTTTCGAAAATCTTTGTTAAGGAAGGAGACAAGGTTCAGGCAGGTTCTGAACTTTTCGCTGTATCCTGAGGAGGTGTTTGCATGAACAAAAGAGAATGGGAGGAGAAATACGTTAAACCTCTCCTCGAAAAAGCTCCTGAAAGGAAAAAGGTATTCAGGACAGCAAGTGGTTTTGAGGTTGACAGGGTTTACACCCCCGAAGATGTCAGCATCGATTATGAAAGCAAACTCGGTTATCCCGGAGCTTACCCGTTCACGAGGGGAATTTACCCCACAATGTATCGTGGAAGAGTATGGACAATGAGACAGTATGCCGGTTTTGGAACGGCAGAGGAGACGAATAAGAGGTACAAGTATCTGCTTGAGCAGGGTCAGACCGGACTGAGCGTTGCCTTCGACCTTCCCACCCAGATAGGTTACGACAGCGACAGCCCGATGGCTCTTGGAGAGGTCGGAAAGGTTGGCGTTGCCATTGACACGATAGAGGACATGCAGATTCTGTTTGATGGAATTCCCCTCGACAAGGTTTCGACCTCCATGACGATCAATTCGACTGCAGCACAGCTCCTGAGCATGTACATAAGCGTTGCCGAGTCGCAGGGCGTCGACAGGAAGGTTCTGAGAGGAACCGTTCAGAACGACATGCTGAAAGAATACATTGCGAGAGGAACCTACATCTTCCCGCCTGAGCCGAGCCTGAGGCTTGCAACGGATATCATAATGTTCTGCGCAAAGGAGGTACCGAAGTGGAATTCGATCAGCATTTCGGGATATCACATGGAGGAGGCTGGGGCCACACCTGTACAGGAGGTTGCATTCACGCTTGCAGACGGAATAGAGTACGTTCAGAGAGTAATTGACAGAGGTATGGATGTTGACACCTTTGCTCCGAGACTCAGCTTCTTCTTCGCAGCAGGAAACAACCTGCTTGAAGAGGTTGCGAAGTTCAGGGCTGCAAGAAGAATCTGGGCAAGAATCATGAGGGAAAGGTTTGGGGCGAAAAATCCAAGGTCAATGATGCTCAGGTTCCACGTCCAGACTGCCGGGTGCACCTTAACGGCTCAGCAGCCTGAAAACAACATAATCAGGGTTACACTGCAGGCTCTTGCCGCCGTTCTCGGAGGGACGCAGAGCCTGCATACCAACAGCTATGATGAGGCTCTGAGCCTTCCGACCGAGAAGGCTGTGAGAATCGCACTCAGGACTCAGCAGATCATAGCTGAGGAGAGTGGGGTGGCTGATGTTGCAGATCCGCTTGGTGGGGCATACTATGTCGAGTGGCTCACTGAGAGGATAGAGGAGGAGGCGATGAAGTACATCGAGAAGATTGACGAGATGGGTGGCGTCATAAAGGCCATTGAGAGTGGATACATCCAGAGGGAAATACAGAAGTCTGCCTATGAGAAGCAGAAGGCGATTGACGAGGGCGAGCTTACAGTCGTCGGAGTTAACAAGTACAGAATCGATGAGGAGCTGAACGTCGAAATTCTCAGAATAGACAAGGAGATGGTTCAGAAGCAGATCGACAGGCTTAAAAGGTTCAGGGAAACCAGAGACAGGAGCAAAATGGAGGAAGCGCTCACCAAACTCAAGAAAGCAGCGGAGAATCCCGACGAGAACCTGATGCCGTACATTCTCGAGGCGGTAAGGGCCAGAGCCACCCTCGGGGAGATAACAGACGCTTTGAGAGAGGCGTTTGGTGAGTACAGAGCCCCGCAGATATTCTGAGGTGGTTTTCTGGAGGACATATATTTATTTTTTATCCCTCCTCTTCTCGGAGCGTTCATAGGCTACCTGACAAACGTTGTCGCTGTAAAGCTGCTTTTCCATCCAAAAAAACCAATAAGGATTCTGGGATTCAGGATACAGGGTTTAATTCCGGCCAAAAGTGAGGAATTTGCTCACAGAATAATCGATGTTTTTGAAGAATACGTTGGCAGGGAAGAGTTCAGGGAGCTTATTGAGGAGGCGATTGAAAAAACGATCAGGGAGTCGAGACTTTTCAGGATTCTGTCAAACTCGGCAGTTATTGCCATTCTGGAGAGATACGGAGTGGTTGACCGAATTTCGGACCAGATTGAGGACCTGCTGTCAAAAACACAGGTTATGGCGAGCAAGGTGATAGTGGAAAACATTGACTTCAGAAAATTCCTCGAGCGGAAAATTGCGGAGTTCAGTGAGGAGGAAGCTGAATACGTGTTCAAAAAGCTGGCGAAAAACGAGATGAGATTCATAGAGATTTCGGGAGCAATCCTGGGGTTTTTAATCGGGCTTGTTCAGAGCATCTTTTTCATTATAGCCCATTAATGTGTAATGGTGACTGTAAATGGGTAGCCTTTCAGTGAACCTGAAATTCTCTCTCAACGCATTTTCCATCTCTTTTTCGTCAATCCTCTCTTCAACAGGCGGCCCATAATCCATTTCGATTTTTTTCCATTCGATAATGCAGACGACTTTTGCCTTTGAAGCCCACTTCAGGAATCCTTTCCAGTCATCCACCTCATGCAGGACATTGGAGAACAAAACGAAATCTACAGGAAAATCAAATTCATGTGGCGTTTCAGAGAGTATTATTCCCACGTTTTTTATCTTTAACATCTCAAGCTCGCCCCTCAGTGCCTCGATCATTTCTCTGTTTGCCTCTACTGCATAAACTCTTTTGAAGTGCTTTGCGAGGGGGATGGTGAAGTATCCAGGCCCTGCACCATAGTCAACTGCGTTCTCTCTGGACTGCACTCTTCTGATAACTTCTCTCTCGAAGACATCTACAGGGAGAATTTTCTTTCTTTTTTCACTCTTCAGATCTTCCGGCTTTCCTGAAAACCTGTGGGGCATCAGCAGGATATGTGCAGTGTCTAATAAAAATGTTCTCGTGTTCAGCTGCTGGATGGGAAAGGCGGGCAGATTTAAAAAATGAAGTGTTCAGGTCTGTTTCCTGACCTGCTCTATTATGATCTCATAATCTCTCTCCACTTCACTCAAAAACTGTTTCATGGTATAACCGTTCTTGTAGGCGAGGAGTGTGGCACCTCCCGCTCCAACTCCTTCCTTCACGAACCCCTCAGTATAGGCTCTGAGCCCGGGTTTCGAGGATTCGCCAAGTCCCGGATCACTTGCTATGACGTCCACGGCAGAAATCTCAGAAATGCTGGCTGTTGCGTCGTCGGCAACGTATGTTGTTGTTGCGAGATAGATCTCGCTGCTCTCATCTATTCTCCTGATTATCTGGGAGGCTGCAGCCATCTGAGTGCCACCTGCAAGAACAACCGGTTTTTCTGCGCCTGTTGAAATACCTGCTACTGCCAGCAGAACTGGGTCACCGACCTCTGCGAGAATTTCTATCGGGTCATCGCTCTCCACCCTTCTCACGGCTTTTTCAATAACCTCTCTTTTTATGTTTACGGGATTCTGGGGCATGCTGGACGAAACGGCAGGATCCAGTCCAAGTGCCTTCAGAACAGCTCCTGCCGTTGTTGTTCCGGCAGGGATGCTCTCACCAATCATCAGCACGTCAAAAGCCTTTGAAATTTCTTTTCCTATAATCCGGGCATACTCAAAAGCCTCCATTGCCGAATCCATGCTGAAGGCGCTTTGTTCTGCAATGTTGTTTCCCACAGGTGCGTTAATGGTGTAGTGTGGTATTTTTGGTTTCACCATAAGTCCCGCATCGACGACAAACAGCGGGACTTTGAGCAGCCTCAGGGCAGTGTATGTAATCAGTGCCGGAGTTGGCTTTCCGTCTGGAGTTGCGGGTGGAAACGGAATACTCTTGCACTGTCCGTAATGCAGGAGTTCTGCATCGGCCGGAGGAGTGAACTTAATCAGGTCTGGATTTTCTCCTGCAGCAGTGATTCCCGGAATTTCCGCAGTTCTTGTATTGCCGATGCACAGAACGAAACCCACGTTTCCATTCAGCACATCTGAAAAGTCATTTCCCTTAACAACCCTGTAGCTCATGGATTCTGTGAGGATTTCTGGCATTATAACTGTTTTTTTTGTATTACAATTGTAATACTCAATTGCATTAGGGCCATGAAAGGGTTAAATAGTATCCCGCCAACAATTCCCTGAATGGAAGGCTGGCTCATTGATGCAGATTATGTTACTGAGGCAGGAAGGGCAGTGGTAAGACTGTGGTGCAGGGACGAGGAAGGAGTATTTGTTGTGCATGACCGGAACTTCACACCTTACTTTTACGTCATCCCTTACCGGGATTTTGACCCGATGGATGTTTCGGTAGAGTCCAGAGGGAAGGAGATAGCCCCTCTAAAGGTGGAAAAAGCCAGGAAAAAGATTTTTGGCCGGGAAACCGAGGTTTATGTGGTTTACGCCCACCATCCCCAGGATGTCCCAAAGCTGAGAGAGGCTTTCAGGGACTACGGTGATGTGAGGGAAGCAGACATTCCCTTTGCATACAGGTATCTGATAGATAGGGACCTTGCTTGTATGGATGGTGTAAGGGTTGAGGGCGAGGTCAGGCAGGAGAAGGGGCTGAGGGTTGTTGATGCGGAGACTGTTGAGAGAATCAGAAAGAAGACGTTTCCCAGCCTGAAGGTTCTCGCATTTGACTGTGAGATGCTCACCGAATTCGGGATGGCCGATGCCGAGAAGGACCCGATAATTATCATCGGAGTCAAGATGGGCGATTATGAGGAAATCATACACGGTGAGGAGAGGGAGATAATAGCCAGATTTGTAAAGGTGATAAGAGAACTGGACCCCGACATTATCGTTGGCTACAATCAGGACGGCTTTGACTGGCCGTATTTAAAAAAGAGGGCTGAAAAACTCTCCGTTAAACTTTCGATCGGCAGGGACGGTAGTGAACTGACATTCAGGGGTGGCAGACCGAAAATTACCGGACGACTGAATGTTGACCTTTACGATCTGGCGATGAGACTGGATGTTAAGGTCAAAAAGCTTGAAAACGTGGCCGAATTTCTGGGCAGGAAGGTGGAAATTGCAGACATAGAGGCGAAGGACATCTACCGCAGGTGGACCTCTGGAGATAAGGAGAGTGTGTTCAGATACTCGAGACAGGACATACTGAACACCTATTTCATAGCTGAAGAGCTTCTTCCCATGCATTACGAGCTTTCCAGGATGGTCAGGCTCCCAGTGGACGACATCACAAGGATTGGCAGGGGGAAGCAGGTTGACTGGTTGCTTCTGAGTGAAGCGTACAGGCTGAATGAACTCGCACCAAATCCCAGAGAAATGGATGAGGGCTACGAGGGGGCATTTGTTCTTGAACCGGTCAGGGGTCTGCATGAGAACGTTTACTGCCTGGATTTCGCTTCGATGTATCCTTCAATAATGATTGCCTACAACATCTCACCCGACACCTATGTTTCGGGAGCATGTGATGACTGTTTTGTTGCGCCTGAGGTGAACCACAGGTTCAGAAAACAGCCGGATGGCTTTTTCAAGAGAATTCTCCAGGACCTGATCAGAAGGAGGCGTGAGGTGAAGGCGACGATGAGCAAAACAGACAGAGACAGCATCGATTACAGACTTCTCGACATAAAGCAGCAGACGCTCAAGATCCTCACTAACTCGTTTTACGGATACACCGGATGGAGCGGGGCAAGGTGGTACTGCAGAGCATGTGCTGAGGCAACCACTGCCTGGGGCAGGCACTTTATCAAAAAATCCGCAGAGATTGCCAGGAGCATGGGGTTTGAGGTGCTTTACGGCGACACGGATTCGCTTTTTGTCAAGAAGGACGATGGGCCTGCGGATAGTGGGGAAGTGGAGGAACTGATAAAGCGCATTTCGAGGGAGATACCAATCACCATAGAGGTCGATGAAATCTACCGGACAATATTCTTCGTTGAAAAGAAAAGGTACGCGGGGCTAACATCGGACGGGAGGCTCGTTGTCAAGGGTCTTGAGGTCAGGAGAGGGGACTGGTGCGAGCTTGCAAAGGAAACTCAGAGAAGCGTTATAGAGATAATCCTGAAGGAAACGAATCCTGAAAAAGCTCTCAAATATGTTAGAGAGGTGATAGGCAGAATCAAGTCGGGGGACTATCCCCTTGAAAAGTACATCATTTACAAGGGACTGACAAGAAAGCCCTCTAGGTATGAGAGCGTTCAGGCACACGTCAAGGCTGCCAAGAGAGGAATGGAACTTGGTTATCATTACCCTGTAGGCACGAAGGTGGGATTCGTGGTTGTTGAAGGTTCCGGCAACATCGGAGACAGGGCTTACCCACTCGAACTGATTGAAAGCTTTGATGGAGAGCTTGTTGAGCTAAAAACCAAACTCGGCAACGAGAAGAGGAGGATTGATAAAGAATACTACATAAATAACCAGATCATCCCGAGTGTTTTGAGGATACTCGAGAGGTTTGGATACAACGAGCTGACAATAAAGGGAAATACACAAAAAACCCTTGACTCATTCTTTGGCTGATATGCTTGCAACCGAAAGAATTGGGGACGTGGAGAGGATTGAAGTAGGGGCAGAAGTTGAGGGCAGAGTTGTATTCACAACGTCCTTTTACGTTTATTCAGACCTCGTTTTTGATTCGGGATGTTCAAATGTGAGGGGCGAGGTGGCTGAATGGCTGAAGAAGCGTGACTTTCAGGCTGTTTATCTGACCCACCACCATGAAGACCACTCCGGAAATGCGGGACTGTTTGATGTGATCCATTCAGGAAAAGCCACGGCAGAAATTCTTTCCTCAGGGTTTGAGATTCCGGACTATCGGAAGCTGGTATGGGGCGAGGTTGAACATATTCCCGCCGAGAGATTCAGGGAACCCGACATAGAGTTTGTTTACACTCCGGGACATTCTCAGGATCATGTTGTCTACCTTCTGGATGACTATGCCTTTATCGGGGATCTGATTGCAGCGAAGAGAGTTTTCGTGGCTCTGAGGTACGAGAGGTATGTTCAGACCATTGAATCCCTTGAGAGGTTGCTCAGCCATGATTTCGAGGTTGCCTTTGGAGGGCATGGGATATACCGCAGAGAAGAGGTCGAGGAGTATCTGGGTTACCTGAGAGGGTTGAGACAGAGATGTCTGGAGCTTTACGAAAGTGGAAAGTCGTACATGGAAATCTATGCTGAGGTTTTCGGAGAGCCGGGCGAAAGGGCAATGTTGTTTGAAAAGTTTAGCGGAGGGGAGTGGTCAAGAGAAAATCTCGTAAAATCGCTTATAGGTATCCAGTAGTTATTCTTTGAGGAGCTAATCATCATTTACTCTTTGAAACGAGTATGTTCTCAGCATGATATTTTGGAAAATCTATACGCCTCACCATCTGCACACAGTTGGTGACGCGATTGAGTCCTGTCTTCTTCCGGGAAAATCTTTATATCCGACAATGAATAAATAATACATCGAAGTCCGATGTATGGAGGTGTATGTATGGACGACATTCTGGCAGTGACAACTGAAAGCATACCGGGTTACAGAATCGTGGAGGTGAAGGGAATAGCACGTGGTGGAGTGGTTAGAGCCACGCACCTCGGAAGGGACATAATGGCTCTGCTGAGAAACATCAGGGGTGGGGAGATAAACGAGTACACCCGGATGATGGCAGAGGCGAGGGAGGAAGCTTTGAAAAGGATGTTTCTTCATGCAAAAGAACTTGGAGCGAATGCAGTCGTCAACATCCGATTCGCAACCTCAAACGTTCGCTCCAACGTTGCGGAAGTCTATGCCTATGGCACCGCAGTTGTTGCTGTACCTGAGCAGTGAATGGTTATGGCTGCCATCTCCAGTGCTGCAGAGGTGTGCCGATGCCCGTGTTCCCGCATAACGAGAGAAGCGCAATTAAAAAACTTCGCAAGGATTTGCGATCCGGTTTCTACTCTTTTATGGTGCTGTCAATTCTTGAAAAAGAGGGTGACCTCCATGGCTACGCAATAAGGAAGAATCTTGAAACACTCAGCGAAGGAAAGCTGGTTCCGAGTGAGGGAACACTCTACGACCTCCTGAAGAGCCTCAGGAAATACGGGCTCGTGGAAGACTTCCAGGCTGAGGTTGGAGGAAGATTCAGGAGATATTACAGGATCACGAACCTTGGCAGGAAAGTTCTTGCTGAGCTGAGGGATGAGGTGCATGTCCTTATGAAGACGCTCAGTAAGGTGCTGTAATTCTGTTTTTTCGTGGTGAAGAGGGTGAGAGAAAAGTTTATCTTGAGTTTGAATCCCGGTCTTCTGGATGAAAATTGCAGTTGGAACGAGAAATCCGGCCAAAATAGAGGGTGTCAGTAGGGCTTTTGAGAAATTCTTTAATGATGTCGAGATTGTTCCCAGAGAAGGCATTTCGGGTGTCAGTGATCAACCATTTGGGGCTGAAACGATAGAAGGAGCTGTGAACAGAGCAAAGAACGCATACAGTGACGGTTTCGACTTTTCTGTGGGAATTGAGGCAGGACTTTTCGAGCTGCCGTTCACACTCACGGGCTACATCGATTTTCAGGTTGCATGCGTGTACGATGGCGAAAACTACACCATCGGTTTCGGGCCGGGTTTTGAGTACCCACCTCTGGTTGTAAGTGAAGTTCTCAGGGGGAGGGAGGTAGGGGATGTCATGGAGGTCCTGACAGGGATTGAAAATCTCGGGAAAAAACAGGGTGCAATAGGCTTTTTGACAAAAAATGCCATAACGAGGAGCATGCTCAGCGAGATTGCAGTAACAATGGCCCTGATTCCCTGGCTTAACCGGGAGATGTACAGGCAATGAACCGCCTGATCACACCGTTCGACCCCTGGAAGTCCAGAATTTGCACCTGTCCCGTGAAGTACTCTCTCAACCCCTACACCGGCTGTGATCACCGGTGCCTTTACTGTTACTCCACATACATCCCGAATTTTTTCAGCGCCAGGCCGAAAAAGCTCCTGCTTACGAGGCTTGAGAGGGAACTGAAGAATCTGCCTGAAAACGCGCTTATTTCCATGTCTAACAGTTCCGACCCCTATCCGCCGATGGAAAGAGAGCTTGAGCTGACGAGAGGTGCATTGAAGCTCATGGCCGAGAAAGGTGTGAGGCTTCTTGTCATAACCAAGAGCGATATTGTGGTGAGGGATGCGGACATTCTTGCGAACATGCGTTCTGCTGTTTCAATAACGGTTACAACCATCCACGATGAAATTGCAGGCAGAATTGAACCAGACGCCCCTAAACCGGGAGAGAGGATCAGAGCCCTCAAGGAGCTGAAAAAGAGAGGAATTCCGGTAATTCTAAGGCTCGATCCCGTAATGCCCGGAATAAATGAGGATCACGTTGAAGACGTGCTTGAAAGGGCGGACTTTGTCGATCATGTTGTTGCATCCACCCTCAAGCTGAGGCGAGACTCTTTTGCGCGAATATCCAGGGAGTTTCCGGAGATTGCGGAGCGATACAGGTACCTCTACTTTGCAGAGGGGGAGAAAATAGGTGGGAGCTGGTACCTGAGAAGAGAAAGACGGGAAGAACTCCTTTCGAGGGTTGCTGAAAAGTGTGAGGAGCTTGGCATGAGCTATGCATTCTGCAGGGAGGGAATACCTTTCAGGGCGAGGAGCTGTGACGGATCTCACCTGATAGCATGAGATCTATCTGTTCCGTTCTGCATTTCTCTTTCAGAGCATATTCGTTATTATTGCTACAAGAACTGCAGCATACGAGACAGCGTTAAGAATTGCCGAGAGGAGGACACTTTTCACCGCACTCCTCTCCATTCCAACTCTGTAAATGACTCCCTCAATCAGCGTGGAAAGGGCGTAGGCGGAGAGGAACCAGATCTCTATTGCAGATTTGTACGGGCCGGGAACAACCAGCCCTGCAGCTGAGCTGACAATGTTGGCGATGACGACTGCCAGAATGCCTCTGCCAACCTTAATTTTCAGCCCAAGTTTCCCTCTAAGAGCGAGAAATACCAGCACCTCGAGGAGAATGATGATGGGTATGTAGGGGATGAACACGAATGTGAGCGGGAAAATCACGTCAGCCCTTGCAACATGGATGAGGAGTAGCAGGATTATCGGGAGCAGATGTTTTTTCACGTTGTGCATTGGTGTCTAATTAATTTAAAATTCTTCCTATTGCTGGAAAGATGTTGGGAGAGTTGTTAAAGATAAAAGATCTCCGAATGCATCGGATTTTTTAGTCACTATGATTTGATGGCGCAACTTTAATAATATCTTGTAGGAAAACACATACAAGAATTTTCTCAAAAACTTTAAAAATTCTTTAAATAACTCTACAATCGTATGAACAATTTACCACATTCAACAATAAACCAATCCAGATCAATCGAATTATTAAAAACCGTACAGGCCGGGCCGAAAAAACGACAGGAGCTCAAAAAGTCCCTGAAAATATCTATTTCTCACCTCTCCCAGATTCTGAAAAGACTCGAGCAACAGCACCTCGTAAAGCGAGAAGGGGAGACTGTGTATATTTTACCAAAAGGAGAAATTCTCCTCAGAGCGTATTGTGTTAATCAGAGGTTCAACAAATTTCTCCAGAATTTTGGAGATCTCGTAAATGACTTTGACATCAGCGACATCCCCGACTGGCTCATCTCGAGACTGTACGAGCTTGATTCAATTGAAGTTGTTGACGTTGAAGGCGAGTTTCTTGAACCTCACAGTGAATTTTTCTCAGCTTTAGCTCAGGCGGTTAAAGTTAAAGGCTACACCTCCGTGTTTTTCAGGGAATACGTTGACTTCTTCTTTGAACTGGCAGAAAAAGGTGTTGATCTGGAAATCATCGTGAGCGAGGAAGTATTTAAGAAAATACTGGCCGAGTTCTCGGAGGAGTTCCAGAAGGGTTTAAGTCTGAATAACGTTAGATTTTATGTTTCAAAAAAGAAATTTCGTTTCGCATTTGCTGTTTCAGAGAACATTCTCTCCATTTCGTTTTACCTCAGAACGGGAGTTTTCGACTACAAGCGGGATTTTCTCTGCAGAGGGGATGATGCGGTGCGATGGGGAAATGATCTGTTTGAATTCGTCAGAAACAATTCAGAATTAATTGATATGCAAAAACTGAGATAACTGCTTCAGAATCAATAATTCTTCTTCCGGATTTTTCCTCGAGCATTAATGCGAGCTGGATCAACAAGAGGCTCAGAACTACCAGTATATGCGGGAGGAGCAGAAACGATACGATATGATTGAGGAGATTCAGGAGATGCAGAAAGGCTCTAAACCTCTTGCCAAGGAGTCTGGGAAGTGTCAGAATTTTGTCATAGCGGACATCCTTTAAATCGAAGTAGGCAGAGTTGACGAACAGTTTCAGAAGGAAGAATGCAAAGGCACCGAAAACAAATTCATCCAGCGAGAAAGCAACGGCAAAGCCCCAGGAAAATCCAACCACGATGTTTTTGATTCCATAGCCTGCCTTGAGCCTGGGTTTCCGTTTTCCAACCTTGACTCCAGACGCATAGAGGTAACCGGTTAGAAATAAAACAGCAGGGACGATAGTCATTCCCTCAAATGTGTAAATCAATAAGCCAGTGAGGTAAAAAAGGGCAGGAAACTTGACACTCTCTCTTTAGTCGACCAAGTATATTTTTATTTCGGAATTAAAATTTTCAATCTGTCTCTAAAAAGTTTAGCTGACGATTAAACAGTTTTGTTGGTAATTAAAGTTTTTAGATTAGAAATTAATAAATATACGATATTCTCACTTGATTTTGAGGTGATGAAATGAAAAGAGCACTGGCTTTGCTGCTGGTTTTGGTGATACTGAGCAGCATGGCGAGTCCGGCAATGGCAAATACAGAAGTCACGAGAACACATGTCAAACTGATCCTCCGAGAGAAGTCAAGGACGTCAACAATTGTGGAAGTAAATAATGTGTTAATAAGTCTGAAAAGCAACAAAAACTTAACAAAAGCCAACTTAGAAATTAAGGATCTCAAAACTGGCAGGACATACATATTCGAATACAGGGTGAGTGAAAACAATGGTAAATACACTATCGAAGTGTACAGCAAAGGAAGACTCGTGAACAAGTACGAGTCCAAGTATAACCCACTGGATTCAAACGTTACGAAGAAATTGCTGTCTGAAAATAGCAAAAACATTGCGAACATCGGGATGCTCTCCTATTCCTACTGGTGGGACGGTGTGAAATTCGTAAAGGGGTACGGGGTCAAGTATTCTCATCCAGACTATGCGTACTACCAGATAGAGCCCTGGGAAACGGTTTACATAGATGGTAATCAGTTGATACATTATCATATATCAGATGCCGCATCGCAGGTAATAGCGCAGCTTGCTCCTGCTGCAGCTGGAGCGGCTATTGGTGCATATGTGGGAGGAGTGGTAGGAGCTGTTGCCGGAGCGGTGTTGGGAGTAATTCTCAGCGGTGCTACGAGTTATGTTCTCCTTGATGAAAAGGGAAGTATCTGGTTCTGGTATGCCAAAAAGTGGGGATGGACAGTAATTCCAGTGCCTCCATACATTCAGTACCTCCCGATGTATTTCAGAATCGCAGCATACACTTTGTGGGATGCTCTTGGTATTGGAAACCCTTAAATTTTTATTAATTTTTTAGTGGTGGATGGTATGGTCAGACGGGCAGATCATATTCTGGGAGTGTTTCTGGGACTGTTACTGTTCTTGTTATGGATTTCCTTTCTGTTCATAATCGCTACATCTTTCTTGGCAGAAAAGGAAACTGTCAACGGAACAGAAATCGCAAGAATCAGCACATTCAACCAAATCTTCATCTGGATTATGGCCGGTCCTCTCCCATTTCTTTTGGTTCTCGGACATTATCTCATTTCAGGAGAGCAGGAAGACGTAAAGCTGATGAAATTTTCATCAATCGGATTTTCAATCTGGCTAACAGCGTTGTTGATTGCGTTTTTAGCCAGCATGAACATGTCCCCCAGGACAGTTCTCGCAGGAGGATACATGATGATATTTCTGATCCTGCTTTTCGAAAAATTAAAGCACGCAGCACTGAAGGATAATGTGTGATGGCCTTGATGACACCTGCTTTTACACTCGATGTCCTGGTGAGCTTAGAAGGGTTGATTTTAATTGCATGCTTACTGGCAGAGAAAAAAGCAGGAAATTTGTAATCTTCCATCTCAACACATATTCTACTGGAGAGTGGGGGGTTGCAGGAGGATGTTAGAGTATAAGCTGACATCTGCAGACATTTTGCTGAATACCTTTACTGACCCACTGTTACTGGCAGTAAACATTATTCTCTACATAATCTTGGCTTTCTGCTTCGTAAAGGCGAAATCTATGAGGAGCAGAATGATAATTCTGACCTTTGCTCTGATCCTTCCTTTCGCCTACGCTACACCAACTCTTACAGAAACATTAAAAGGCTGGGACTGGTATGGTTATGAGCTTGAAGGCAGCAAACTCCACATAAGAGCCTGGGCTGCTGACGAAATTATCGATCTCAGTAACTCGACGGTGTTTCTGACCTCCTCAGACCACTGGAGACTAAAGGTGAGAACCTTCGGAGTGAGT
The DNA here is from genome assembly GCF_039641995.1 of Geoglobus acetivorans. NCBI lineage: Archaea > Methanobacteriati > Methanobacteriota > Archaeoglobi > Archaeoglobales > Archaeoglobaceae > Geoglobus > Geoglobus acetivorans. Next base: position 1,798,173 of record NZ_CP087714.1, read on the forward strand.
GCTGGTGAAGTCTCGATGGGAAGATACATTCTCAATAACGGAATAAATGCTGTCCTTTTCAAGCATAAAAACAGCGAGAGGTTTGTTGTGATCAGCACAAGCGGAAAATACTACGTAATAATTCATCCGGGAGTTGAGAGGCTTTATGAGGAAATACTCAGAGTTAAAGGGAATGGCAGTTGAATACAGCTTACCATCAGATAAATCTGAAAAAATAATAACTTTACTAACATTTTTAGCTTCCTTGGCAGTGCTGGGGTTTTTTTTACCCATCTTGACTTTCTTCTGGAGCCTTTGTATACTCTGATAATAATCTCAATCCTGTCAGTTCCTGCGATAGCTTTTTTATTCTCTCCCAGGTAGGTGATTCTTGCCAAACGAGGAGTTAATCATCGAAAAAAACCATCGGAAAGATCGAAATACCTTACAAAATATCTAAAAATAGATTTCTGCCAAAAAAGAGTAGAAAAATTACTTGGTATAGTCGTAGAATCCCCTGCCCGTCTTTCTACCGAGCAGCCCAGCCTGAACCATCTGTTTGAGCAGAGGGCATGGGCGGTATTTGTCTCCAAGCTCTCTGTGCAGGGTTTCGATTGCTGCAAGACAGATGTCCAGGCCAATCAGGTCGGCAAGCTCTAACGGCCCCATGGGAACGTTGGTGAACAGCCTCATTCCCCTGTCTATCTCCTCCTTCGTTGCAACTCCTTCGTAAAGCACCCATATACCCTCGTTTATCCAGGGCATCAGGATTCTGTTGGAGATGAAACCGGGCGAGTCTTTGCAGACAACAGGCTCTTTTCCGAGCTTCTTCGTGAACTCGACCGCGAATTCAAGCGTTTCGTCGCTTGTAAGCAACCCCCTGACGATCTCAACGCCCTTCATCACAGGAACGGGGTTCATGAAGTGGATTCCCACGAAGTTCTCCGGCCTCCTCGTCACCGCCGCCATTTCTGTGATGCTGAGCGTGGATGTGTTTGATGCAAAAATCGCATCCTCTCTCTTCACAATTTCGTTAAGCTTTTTGAACGTCTCCTTTTTCAAATCCATGTTCTCTATTATTGCCTCAATTACAACATCCACATCTGCGAGGTCCTCAAGCTTCGTGGTGGGTTTTATCCTGCCCATTATTGTTTCAACGTCCTCGTTCAGCCTGCCTTTCTCTGCAAACTTCTCAAGGCTTTTTCTTATGTTTGCAAGTCCCCTTTCGAGGAATCTGTCTTCTATGTCCCTCAGCACCACCTCATAACCAGCCATCGCACAGACCTGGGCTATTCCCCCACCCATGGTTCCAGCGCCGAGAACTCCAACCTTTTTAACATCCCCAACGTTCATAATATCACCTCATGCTCTTATCTTTCCAGCAAGCCTTCTTGAGATGACTATTCTCTGAGCCTCGCTCGTCCCCTCATAAATCGTCCCAACCCTCGCATCTCTGTAATAGCGTTCCACATCATACTCCTTGCTGAAACCGTATCCTCCAAAGATCTGCACAGCCTCGTAGGTGACCTTTATCGCAACCTCACTTGCAAATAACTTCGCTGCAGAGCTTAAAGCCGGATCAGCCTTGCCGTTATCAACGAGCCATGCAGCCTTGAAGACGAGAAGCTTTGCAGCCTCTATGTCCTTGTACATATCCGCAAGCTTGAATGCTATTGCCTGATGCTCTATCAGGGGTTTTCCAAAGCTCTTCCTTTCCTTCGCATACTGCAATGCTCTTTCGTATGCTCCGATTGCCATTCCGAGGTGGAGAGCGCCAATTTTAATCCTGCTTTCATTGAAAAAGGCCATTAACTGGTAGAACCCGTTGTTTTCCCTGCCTACAAGATTTTCCTCGGGTACCCTGACGTTGCTGAGCGAGACTTCGGCAGTATCATGGCAGTTCAGACCCATTTTATCTATCTTCTTTGCAGAATATCCCTCTCTGTCCTGCTCGACAAGGAATGCCGAGATGCCTCTGTGAGGTGGATCGACCTGAGCGGTTTTTGCAAGGACGATCGTGTAAATGCCCTCGCTTCCGTTGGTTATGAACTGCTTTGTTCCGTTCAGCACCCATTCGTCTCCATCCTTCACCGCCCTTGTCCTCATTGCGGCAACATCGGTTCCGCAGTCAGGCTCGGTGATGGCTATGGCCGAAATACCATCGCCCTTCGGGACCTTCGCCATGAACTTTTCCTTCTGCTCCTCCGAGCCAAAGTGAAGGAGCATTGGAACACCGAGAACCGCAAGGTCTATGGCTGAACCTATGCTGCTGTCAGCCCTTGTGAACTCCATGCTGATTATTGCCTCAGCCAGACAATCCATTCCGGCACCGCTGTATTCCTCCGGTATGCTTGCACCGATGTAGCCGAGCTTTGCGGCCTTTCTGTATATCTTCATCGGATACTCTTTTTTCTCATCGTAGTCCCTTCCGTATGGCATTATTTCCTTTTCAGCAAACTCTCTCACTGCTTCCTGAAGCATTTTGTGTTCTTCATCCAGTGTGAAGTCCATACGACCACCTCAATACTTCCTGAAGACTATCGCATCACCCTGAGCCATCCCTGCACAGAGCGTAACCACCCCGTATTCTTCATTTCTTCTAAGCATCTCGTGCATGAGCGTTACAACAAGTCTTGCCCCCGTCGCCCCAATCGGATGACCGAGAGCTACAGCTCCACCATTGACATTCACCCTGTCAAGGTCAATATTCAGCAGATACTTGGCAGAAATGAGAGTTACTGCCGCAAAAGCCTCGTTGATCTCCCACAGGCCGATATCGTCTTTGGTAACTCCAGCTTTCTCAAGGGCAATCTCCGCTGCATACGCCGGAACGGTTGCGATGTACTTTGGATCTCTTGAAGCCTGTCCGTGTGCAAGAACCTCAAGTTTTGGCTCTATTCCAAGCTCTTTCGCCTTTTCTTCGCTCATTAAAACGACAGCAGCTGCACCATCACTTGTGTTGGGTGCGTTGGCTGCAGTAATCTTGCCATCCGGTCTGAAAACTGGTTTAAGACTCTTTATTTTTTCAAGAGTTGTATCTCTTCTCGGGTTCTCGTCCGTATCAACAACTTTTTCGCCTTTTTTCTCCTTAATCGTAACGGGAATAATCTCCTCTTTGAATTTGCCCTCATCAATCGCCTTTATCGCCTTCATGTGACTGTGATATGACCATTCGTCCATCTCATCTCTGCTGACACCAAACTCGTCTGCGACATCTTCTGTATTTTCTGCCATGTGCTGGTTGTATATCGGGTCCCAGAGACCGTCATGCACCATGAGATCAACAAGGGTATCGTTGAACATCCTGTAGCCCCATCTCGCCTTCATAAGGGCATAGGGGACATTGCTCATGCTCTCCATGCCACCAGCAACGACTATCTCAGCTTCACCCATCTGAATCATGAGGTGTCCGAGAGCCACGGCTTTGAGCCCGGAGGTGCAGACCTTGTTGATCTGATAGGCAGGGGCCGTATTCGGAAGACCTGCCCTGAGCGCAGCATGCCTTGCCGTGTTCTGCCCGCATCCGGCTGTAACCACATGACCCATAATGACCTCGTCAACGTCCTCTGGCTTTATTCCGGCCCTTTCAATGGCCTCTCTTATCACTATGCTACCGAGTTCAACGGCAGAAACGTCTTTTAAGCCTCCTCCAAATCTCCCTATTGGAGTTCTGACACCACTGACGATAACCGTTCTTGTCATTTTATCACCAAAAATTAACGTAATTGTTAAGTTAATAATATTTTCCCTTTTGGCGATGATTAATTGAATGGATTGGTTTGCCGGGAGTAACAAAAAATAATGAGGTTTTTATAGGACATTGATCCTCGAAACCCTCATGCTTGGGGGAATGGCCGTAATCGAACTTGCGTATTACTATCCCGGTCCGTTCTGCTGCAAAATTCTTTCGGACTTGGGTGCGAGGGTGGTGAAAATAGAACCACCATCAGGAGATCCCATGAGATACCGGCCCGAAATATTTGCAGGGATAAATGCAGGGAAGGAACTGCTCAGAATTGACCTGAAAACGGAAGAGGGCAGAGACGAATTCTACCGCCTTGTTGAGGGTGCCGATGTTGTGGTCGAGGGTTTCAGACCGGGGGTTGCAAAAAAGCTTGGCGTTGACTACGAAACCCTGAGCAAAATCAACGAGGGACTGATTTACTGTTCGATTACGGGCTTTGGTCAGAACTCAGAAATAACAAGGCCAGTTCACGACATCAATGTTCTCGCCATGGCAGGGATTTGTGAGGTGTCAGGACTGGCGGAGAACACCCCAAAAGACCCAAATGTCCAGTTCTCGGACTACACTTCGTCCGTGATGGCTGCAATTTCAATTCTGTCTGCATACATCAGGAAGATGAGGACTGGAAGAGGTGCCTATATCGATGTTAACATGTACGATTCGGCTCTGTTTTCAGTGCCTCTGCACGCTTTCAGAGCTGCGAATGGCAAGCCCCACCTCAGGGACTTCTACGACAATCCCGGATACAGAATTTACAGGGCGAAGGGCTGCCACGTGTCCATAGGGATTCTGGATGAGCCAGTGTTCTGGGAGAGATTTTGCAGGAGGCTTGGTCTCGATGAGTTTGCAGAGGTTGGGTTTGAGGAAAGGCTTGCAAGAGCTGATGAAATTGAAAAGCGGGTTGCTGAAAGGCTGTCTGACATGAACAAAAGGGAAATCGAAGACCTCTTTGGAGAGGACATACCTTACGGCATAATTGAACCTCTGGAAAGGTCAGTTTCAGACTTCGATTTTCTCAGAGAGGTTGAGTTTGAGAACACCAAAGTGAAAACCTTCAGTTTTCCGGTCAGGTTTCACCTGAGATAAATTTATTTTCCTTATTTGAATTCTGACACCTGTGGAGGTATATGTTCTCAGACTCGGTCACAGGCCGGAGAGAGATAAGAGAATCTCTACTCACGTAGCCCTGACAGCCAGAGCATTTGGAGCGAGAGGCATTTACTTTGACACCAGTGACACGAGGCTCTTTGAAAGCGTGAGGGATGTTGTTGACCGCTGGGGTGGAGAATTCTTCATCGAGCGTGCAGAATCATGGAAAAGCCTGATTAAGAACTTTGAGGGAGTGAAGGTCCATCTGACCATGTACGGCCTGCCCCTTCCGGATAAACTCCACGAGATCAGGAATGCAGATAAAATTCTGGTAATCGTTGGAGCGGAGAAAGTGCCGCCGGAGGTTTACGAGCTTTCGGACTACAACATAGCCATAGGCAACCAGCCACACAGTGAAGTTGCGGCTCTTGCGATCTTTCTTGACCGTGTTCTCGAAGGACATGTGTTCAATGCAGAGTTCGAGGATGCCAGGCTCAGGGTTATTCCGTCGGAGAGGGGTAAAAAGATAATCGAGAACGACTGACAGTTTGTATTAACAGTGTTAAATCGATAGGTATTTATTTTTTAAGTCTTCAGTTATTTGTGGTGAATGGCTCTGAATACATAGTTCAGGGATTATCACTTTTGGTCGTGTCAAGTGTAGCGCTGAACCTTGTGCTTCAGAATGAATCCAGAGATATACTTGACTCGAAGGTGAGGCTGTCATACATAATGTCTATATTTGTTTTCGCATCGCTTCTCTTCACCTGGATTTCAGGATTCCTTTATTACATGCTGTGGACAAATACCACCAGATTTCTTATGGATCTTTCAGCATTCATATTCTGGGCAGTGATGGTCTCGGCAAACCTGTACATCATCAAGGTTCTTGTAATGGAGAGCGGGGTCTTGCCAAGGATGCAAAAAGAGTTCTTTGACGTCGTTCTTTACTTCATCGTCCTGTGGTTGCTCACGAGTCACCTGGGCTTCATCTCTTACGGACTGCTCACAACACTTTCAACCACAGCCTCGATTATAGGAGTTTATTTTGTCCTGGTGCTTGGAAAGTACTATAACCACAAGGACCTGTTCATAGTCCCGCTTGAGATTCACATCTTTTATCTGATGTCGGTTCTCGCCTCCATCTCCATGGGACTCCTGCTTCTGGGCAGGGTGTACAACTACCGCTCTTACCTGTTTTTTGCAATTCTCATATACGTCTTTCTCATATACGGAGTCGGTAAGATTGCCATTGAGCTGAGAAAATATCTGTCCAAAATAAGCTAATTTTTTAAACTTCTGCTGTTTCCTCCACCTGTATGCCGTCAATAATGGTGGGTGGAACCACGAGCAGTGCCGGAAAGTCTGTAATCGTGGCGGCACTGTGCAGAATTTTCTCAAAAATGGGTTATGAGGTTGCTCCTTTCAAGGCTCAGAACATGAGTCTCAATTCTTACATCACCGGAGATGGTCACGAAATTGCCTATGCTCAGGCGTTTCAGGCTTTTGCATGCGGAAAGGAGCCTGACGTCAGAATGAACCCTGTTTTACTCAAACCGAAGGGCAATCTCAAATCTCAGCTTGTCGTCATGGGAAAAGCCAGAAAGGATGTCAGCGCTCTTGAGTACTACAGAGAAATTCCCGACCTCATGAAAACAGTCGAACAGGCTTACAGGGAGCTTGAGAGTGAAAACGATTTCGTCATAATTGAGGGTGCAGGTGGAATGGCGGAGATAAACCTGTATGACAGAGACATGGCCAATATCGGCATTGCGAGAATTGCCAGGCCGGATATTTACATCGTGAGTGACATAGACAGAGGGGGGACATTTGCATCCCTGTATGGCACGTATTCTCTTCTGCCGGATGATGTTAGAACACTTGTCAGAGGGTTCATAATCAACAAGTTCAGGGGTTATGAAAACCTGCTTTATTCCGGGATTGATGAGCTTGAAAAACTTACAGGGGTAGGGGTTGTGGGCATAGTGCCTTACTTCTATGGCAATCTGCCTTCAGAGGATTCTCTGAGCATAGATGAATGGCAGGAAGGGGGAGAAATCGGGATAATCCGGCTGCCAAGAGTGTCAAACTTCACCGATTTTGAGCCAGTTAGAGACCTTGTCAGCTTCGTTTCACTCAGGGATGAGATAGATGACTACAGCGTCATTGTAATTCCCGGAACAAAGGAGACTCTCCATGATCTGAGAGAACTGAAGAGATGGGGCATGGACAGGAAGATTCTGAAATTCGCAAGGGACAGACCTGTCATAGGTATATGCGGCGGTTTCCAGATTCTCGGCAGGGAGATCATCGACAGGCTTGAGAACCTGAGGGCAAGGGGTCTTGGCCTCATTGACTCCGTAACAGAATTCGTGGCTTATGATAAGATAACCAGACAGGTTGAAAAGAGAATTACCGGGAGGGTTGCAATCATAGATGGCATTGTTGGCGAGACGGTCAGAGGGTACGAAATTCACATGGGGAGAACGATGACAGGCAGACCTGTTTTCGAAGACGATGGTGGGATGAATGAGAGCGGACTGGTCTGGGGAACGTACCTGCATGGCCTGTTTTTCAATGAAAACGTCAGAAAAGAGTTCTACAGGTTCCTCAACAGAAAATACGTGCCGTATGAAGATCCCATTGATAAATTCGTCGAGACAGTTCACAAAAAAATCGATCTTGACCACATCCTTTCCGGGGTTATGAGGTAATGCCCGGAAGGGTAAAAGTCTTAACCTTTTATTTCAAATATTAGTTCATGGATATTCTGGGAATTATCGGAAAGGTTCTGAAGTATGTATCTTTCGCCATGGTCCTGTACCTGGTTACTGCTGTTTTCTACCACTATTACAGCGGTCTTGCCTATCTTCCGGACGATTATTACGGCGTTGCAGAGAGCATGTATTCTGACCCGGGAGTTCACGACATCTGGAATCTGAGTATGGTTCTCAACAGCACAGTGCTTCCGGTATGCAACACCAGGGACGCTGATGGGAGTGAGGCGTCTGCATACCTGGAGTGGTATCTCGAGGGACACGGGTTCAAAACATACATTGCAAGGTCTGATGCCATGAATAAAATGTGGGTGATTGTTGAGCTCGATGATGGGTCCAGGGTTGCTGTGGAACCCATGTTTCTGTGTTCAGGTGACTACAATCCTCCCGGAATAATAGATTCGCCCGATGGGAAGTTCAGAAATTTTTCGGTAACCTGGGAGGAATATGAGAAAGGAGATTTCGATGGCACCTATTCTGAGTTTCTAAAGAGGTACGAATACTACTACAAACCTCCCAAAATCTTCGAGAATCCCGGACAGGCGATGGGTATCGCTTCCTCAATAAGGTACCCTGGCTGGAAAAAGCTGAGTTCCGACGAAATTGACTGGTGGAATTCCGAGCCATTCAGCACGATGGAACCTTTCAGCTCATGGAGTTGATGCCAAGCTCTTTCCGAATGAAATCTATAACTTCGTCAATGTGCCCCGAACAGCTTTCGCTCAGGTCGAGACTGAGTTCGACCTTTTCCGGTTTAACCCCCACAATGACTATCTCGTCGGGCAGGTTGTAAACATCCCTCGCCATCGCTATCACATCCCTGAAGTGCAGGTCGTGCATGCTCAGCATGATGTCTGATGGAAAATCCTCCTCCTTCGGATTGAATCTGTAAACTGCAACACCCTCTTCCTGGCCGACATCAATGGCATCTACTATTATCGCCTTGTCCTCACCATCCATTGCTTCGAGCATTATTGCTGAGTTGGTCATCGAGTCCACGATTTTCACATTCTCGAATTCTTTCATCTTCTTCAGTCTTTCAATAACATGGATTCCAAAACCGTCGTCTCCGAGAATGAGGTTTCCGGCACCGATTATGACTACCATAAAAAAATTGGGTGTTGGGGTTATTCAACAATTACGGTGTCCTCGCCCTCATCCCAGCCGAATATCATGGATTTCAGGACGCCCCTGTTCACCGGATTGAGTGCCAGGTATCCGTGCGGAATCAGAACCAGCAGGAAGTATATGAACGAAATGAAGTGGATCAGTCTCACGGTTCCGAGATCGATGTATCTTGCCATTATTGCAAGAGGATTGGATGCCGGATAGTACAGAGCGAACCCTGAGAGGGCGATGACTATGACAAAGAACATGTCACCCCAGATCATGAACTTGAGCACCGGATGCCACTTGGAGATGTACTCTTTTTCCTTTTTGCTGTAGATGTGGTATGCGGGATACTTTTCTGTGAGGCCCATGAAGTTGAGGGCTATGAGTATCCATCTCTTAATGTCCTTGGGTGTTGGGATTGCCAGAAGGGCCTCTCTGGGGTTCAGGAGGAATCCGAGGACCTCCATGACGAGTGCCGCAACAAGTATCCATCCCAGCGCAACGTGGAACGGGACAGTGAACGAGTCCATAAACCCGAAGCCGGTAAACACCTGAAGGCCGGTGAGTATGAGCAGAATCATGGCAGTCGTGTGAACCCAGTGTGATGCCCTCGTCAGCCCATCATATCTGTAAATTTTAGCCATATCTTTCACCTCATAAAAAATTAAATTGAGCAGGCGTCGAGTGTCAGGTTGTATTTCCTGCCCTCCTTTGTGAATATGTGGACCGTGCACGCCAGACAGAGGTCAAAGCTGTGGATTGTCCTGACAACCTCCCATGGATTGGCTGGGTCGCTGACGGGTGTGCCTATAAGGGCACTTTCAAGCGGGCCGTGCTGACCCTTGCTGTCCTTTGGTGAGACGTTCCAGGTTGTTGGCACCACAGCCTGATACCTCTTTATCTTGCCATTCTCCGCTACAACCCAGTGACCGAGAGCGCCTCTTGGTGCCTCTCTGAGTCCAACACCCTCTCCGCTTATGTTCTCAGGATACTCGATTGCCGTCTTCTTTCCTGCATAGTCCTTGAGCTGGAGAAGGAGGCTCTCCAGGTAGTCTATCATTATGAGTTCTTCCTGAATTCTTGCGATCATCCTGCTGAGAGCGGTTGAGGCGGTTGCGCTTCCACAGAACGTCTTTCTGAGTCCGAGAGGATCACCGAGCTCCTTGCTCTTTTTGAGATACATCGCCACGAGCCTTGGAAGGGGTCCAACCTCTGCCGGCAATCCGTTGTATCTCGGAGCCTTGCCCCAGGTGTATGCTCCTGATTTGCCGTAGTATGGTTCAGGCGGGAGGTCTGTTCCAACATAGCCCGTCTGGGTCTCGTCCTTGTACCATGAGTATGTAACATCCTCCGAAATCTTTCTGTAATCCATGTTTTCGAGTTCTGAGCCATTGAAGAACCCAGATGGGAAGTACAGCTCACCGCTTTCGGGGTCGGGAAGGAACCCGTATGCCAGCATTTTTGAGTCTTCCCAGACTCCCTGTTCGTTGAGCCCCATATCGTGTGCTACAGCAATCATTGCCACCATGTCAAAGAGGGCGTTACCCATACCCTCCTTTGGCTCAAATGCATCTCTCTTTCCTGCTTTAATCTCTTCCATCTGCTTGAGAACCTCATCAAGGACGTATTCTGCGTTTGTGGCTGCAGGCTGTCCTATGCCCACACCAACTGCCCACTTCTTCACATCTGCCACAATTCCAACGAGCTGGGTGATGATCTTTTCGTCGATCTCGAGGGTCATTCCACCCGGAGCGGGAGTCATCATGTGCGGAACCTTGCCTCCAATGATTGCCATTGCCTTGTGAAGTTCCTTCTGGGCCCAGACAGCCTCCTTAACACCTTTGCCAACGATGGGGTTGAGCCTCGTCAATCCGGTTTTGTGCGGTGAATCGCTGAAATCGGGACCGACAAGAACATAAACCCAGACTGGGTGGTCATAAACATACTGAAGGGTCGTGACAAGGTTTCTGAATGCAGTTGCGGCTGGAGGCATTCCGACGTTCCATTCATCTGCCATACCCGCTGCATTTTCAATTGCAAAAAGGCTTGCGAGCCTGTGATCGTTGTGACAGACACCGCAGATTCTCTGGGTTATGATGGGCGCATCTCTTATGTCTCTGCCGACGAGAATTCTCTCAAAACCTCTGAACATCAGAGCCAGAGCTTTTGCATCGGTAACAACACCATCCTCAACATTGATCTTCACACCATGATGACCTTCAAGTCTTGTAACCGGATCAATCGTGATCTCCACTTAAATCACCTCCTTATTTCTTTTCAGTCTTTTCAATTTCGTCATCCTTGATTTCAGGATGCTTCCTTCCCCTTCTCACAGCATGAGCGGCAACACCGAGCACTGCGGCTCCCACGGCAACCTTACCAAGCGTGGTAGGATTCACTCCAAACATGATTTCAGTGCTTTCTCTTGCCTCGTAGAACGGGGACATCTTGTCGGGGAATCCGGGGTCCATGCACCCGATGCACGGGGCTCCGGCGTTCATGCAAACGTTAAGCCCGCTGTTCCACCTCGTCTCGGCGCATGCAGCGTATACAAACGGCGCCTTGCATCCAACCTTGTAAAGGCATGTTTCATACTTTGCATCCGTTTCTGTAAGGTCTGCAGCGAACTGGCCCTTTCCGTAATAACCTCTCCTCGGACAGTTGTCGTGGATAATCCTTGAGAACATGGCTTTCGGCCTGTAATACTCGTCAACTTCAGGCACAATTCCAAGAAGGATGCTTGCAAGAACGATCATAAGCCAGTCAGGATGACCCGGACAGCCCGGAATAAACACGACAGGCACAGATGGCTTTCCATATTTCTTGAAGAAGTCATAAAATCCAACTGCACCGGTTACGCTTCCGTTTTCGTAAGAAGAACCGAGACCATCCTTTGCAGCTGGGATGCCACCATACGTTGCACAGACACCGAATCCAACCACTGCAACCTTTGTCTTTGAAACAAGCTGTTTTACCCAGTCCTCGAAGTATATCGGCTGACCGTTCTTCTCTCCAAGAAGGCAGGCCTCCTTCATGCCAATGGGAATGGCTCCTTCAAGAACGAGAATGTCCGGCTCCACTTCTTCCAGGATTTTTATTGCCTCATCGCCAAACGGCTGCATGACCGTCTGGTGGAATGCCACGTTCACCTTAAGTTCCTCGATTGCATCGTACAGGTCGGGGTTATCAGCCTGTAGAAGTGAAATCGTACATGCAGTACAGCTCTGCCCCTGTATCCATACAAGTTTGACTCCGTTGTTCTTTGCCGTCTCAAAAGCCTGCACGATCTCTGCCTTGTTCGCAAGAAGAACAGCACTTGCACCCATTAAACCCGCTGATTTGATAAAATCTCTTCTGCTCAGCCCACTCACATTCATCACCTTTTTAAATTGCTGTATTGCCTGAAAAATGATAATTATAAAACTATTTTTGCGCTAAATATTACATTGAAAAAACTGTAATTTTTCTCAAGTATTTCGAAAAATGCATATATTACGATATAATTAATTGTCGAGCAATGGACAATTTGGGCAGAACAGCTTCAGAAAAATTCAGCCCCTGTCAAGGAGCTCAATAATCTTTTTTATGTGACTGCAAACCTCATACCCCTTGTCGGTCAGGTGAATTATTCTGACCCTTCCCGACTGAACGGATTCCACAAGACCGACATCTTCAAGTTTTTTTATGACAAGCCAGACGTAGCTGTGTGGACTGTTGATTTTGTTGGCGATATACTGTATGTATATCTCCTTTCCCTCGTTCTCACCACTGTAAATCGTCAGAAGAATTTCGAGGACTCTTTCCTTGAACAGAAGTCCTGGTTTGTCTGCAGGCTCATCCTTCATGTAGACCACCGGTTTCAAGCAGGTCAACAATTTTCATGACCAGTTCATCAACCTTATCCACTTCAGATTTTAAATCTTTCACGCCGACCCCTATGACGATTACTTTTTGAGGTGCTTCCTCAAGAATGAACTGTGTGATGTGCAGAGTTTCAAGGATGTCGAGGCTGTGGATCAATTTTTTCAGGCCCGGAATTTTCGGCTCGTACAGCCTGACTTCGCCGAAATCAAGTTCGCAGGTTGAATCCACAATTATTGCAACGCTGCACCCCCTCATCAGTTCAGCAAGTTCCAAGCCTGGGGCAGGGCAGAGCCTGCATTCTGACTTTAGAACTTTCGCAAGTCTTTCGGCTATTTTCGGCCCCATTGAATCGATTTCATCGTAAGGATTGCCGACACCTATAACCACGGTCGTCATCGCCTTACAATCCGAATATCGAGATCTGACTTTCCATTTATGGAGTGCGTTGAACAGGCTATGCACGGGTCAAATGTTCTGACTATCTTCTCTATGCTTTCTGCCAGCCCCTTTCCAGCTCTTCTTCCCCTGAAATGCTGGTTCAGGATAACGTTGAGAGAATTGATGTTGAACTGAGTTGGTGTGATTATGTTCACTCTTCTTATGAATCCTCTGGCATCTGTTGTGTAGTGGTGTATCAGCGTACCTCTGGGGGCTTCAACGGCACCAATGCCCTCTCTCCGGATTCTGTAGTCTCTGTTCACGATCTCTCCAGAAAGGTCGATGTTCTCAGTTATGTCCTTCATTGCCTCCGCACAGTAAACAATTTCAAGGGCCCTCAGCAGGTATGCCTTTTCCGGGAGTAGGGTGTTAAGGTCAATTTCTCCCTCGATCTGAGAATATAATTCTGAGCTGTGGTCGTATTCATGAAATCCGGCAGAAAATCTGCCGAGAACGCCTGTTATCACATCAACCCTGTCCCCTCTGTAAATCAGATATGCATCTTTCGAGTAGGAATACTCTCTTTCGTCCTCCGCCACGACATCCTCATAGTTTGACGGCTCGACTCTGAACACTTCCTTTTTCGAGCTGTTTAAAACACAGATATCTCCCCCGTAAAAGTCAGTTTTTTCCCCGCAAAGAGTCATGAAGTGCATGTGTTTGCTCGGAAATTGCTCAAAACTGCCAGCATGTTCAAGCAAATCGGAGAATAATTCATACAGCTCTATACCGAGCGTTAAAAGATCCGTGGAGTATCTGCTCAGGACATCCAGTTCGTGTTTATCCGGTTTTTTCGCCCACCCTCCCGGTACAGCAGCCACAGGGTGGAGAAATCTCCCTGCAAGGATCTCGATTATTTTCACGGCACTGCTCCTCTTGTTCAGAAGGCCTTTGATTTTTCTCGTTCCCACTTTTCTGAAGGAAGCAAACACATCCCCTTCGTTAACGAGGTCCGGAAGGGCGAGCAGCAGTAGTGATGCGGCGTGATCCTCTATTATATTTGCATACAGCACCACCTGTCTTATTTTTTCAGCAAGCTCGGGAGGAGAAACCCCGTAAATGCTGTCCACGGCCTTCAGTGATGCAATGAAATGAACTGCCCGGCATATTCCGCATATTGTTGATGAAATCCTCGGGGCATCTTCTGCAGGAAGTCCGGTGAGAATTTTCTCGTATCCCCTGAATTCAGTTGACTGAAAGAAAATTTTCTCGATCCTGCTGGATCGATCAGCGAAAACGGTAATCCTGGCATGACCCTCAATTCGGGAAACGGGGTTTATCCGGATTGTTTTCATGGTTCACCACCTTTCAGCAGCGATCGCCTGTAGATGTAGAAAATTTTGCCAAACTCACGGTATTCAGAAAGGAGTGCTTCAGCAGCCTCGTCCGTCAGCACGATGGACAGGACATCAATCATTTTTCCTCCCGCATCCTCTACATCTGGGAGAGGTCCGTAGCAACCCCTGCACGGCACGTCTATTTTCAAACAGTCTGCTCCGCAGTCGCCGATGGTGATGAATCCGGAGCACAGCACCCCCTCATAGAGCAGGCATGCATTCTCCTCACTTTCTGAAACAACCCTTTCGACATCGCTTGCAGAAGCCTGTGTTTCACCACTGTTCACAGGAGATCTGGGACAGAAAGAACACACCGATTTTCCAGAAATTATCCACTTTTCTTTCAGATTTTTCAGATTGCTGAAAAGGTCCACAATGACCTCAGGCTTTGGTGGGCATCCCGGAAGATAGTGATCCACCCCCACAACCTCATCAAGCGGCTTCTGAATCTCCATCTCCGGAAGCTTCAGAATGTACTTCCCATCATGCACAACCTGCTTTTCCGGTCGGGTTTTGCTGAAAACCTCTCCCGTAATCTCATCCACGGTGTGGAATGCTGCCAGAGCAGGGACTCCACCAAACACCGCACAGGTTCCAAGCGCAATGATTTTCTTGCTCTTCTTTCTCAGTTTGGTCACAATGTCCTTCACTTCCCCGGTTCCCACACCTCCTTCTATTATCGTCACATCGATGTGGCCATCAGGTATGCTGTCAAGCTCATCGTACCTTGACGATGTGAACATGGGGACGCTCCAGACAATCTCGAAGCTCTCAAACCCGTCAAAAATCCTGTGCAGTGAGTCAACCACAGCCATCTCGCATCCCATGCACCCTGATGCAAGGTAAAAAGCCACTCTGATGGTTTCACCTCCTCGTGAGTCCCTCAATTCTTCTGTGAAACTCAGCTGCGAAATCAGCGAATTTGACGGCATCCGTTGAGGAGATTTCAACAAATTCCAGCCTCGCGGGTTCTATGTTGAGGCTGTGCAGCAATTTTTTGAGCAGTTTAACCCTCCTCTTTGCTATTGAGTTACCACTGATGTAATGACACTCGTTTTCAGGGCACCCCGCAATAAAAACGCCGTCAAATCCCAGCCTGAATGCCTTCATTACTGTTTCCGCATCAACTCTTCCTGAACAGGGAACCCGGATTATTTTTATGGACTCAGGATACTTCAGCTTGAGTCTTCCGGCAAGGTCTATTGCTCGGTAAGCGCACCATTTGCATGCAAATCCGACTATTTCAGTCATGTCCTTTCACCCGGTCCCATGGCCAGCCACACCAGTTCAGATATGTGGTAGACGTCGTACCTTTTCGAAATCTTTCCCCTGCCCAGAAGAGACTCTTGGGCGGTTTTAATCTGATCGTAACAGTGGGGACATGCCGCAACGATTGCTTGGACATCAGTTTCGGCATCAAGGCTCTCAATCAGTCTTTCCGTGAATTCAGCAGATGATTCAGGACTCAAAAGCCTTATAGAGCCTTTACCACAGTAATAGTCCTCTCTGCTGTACTTCTCTGTAGATACTCCGATCTTGTTCAGAATCCTTTTTATTTTTTCGAGGTATTCGCTACTTTTTTCAGTGTACAGCAAATGGCATCCTGTGTGTATTCCGGCTTTAAGCCCGAGCTTTGCGGTCTTCGGGTTTTTCTTGACTATTTCGTCATAATAAACGTCAGTGATGTGAAGCACCCTGATCTTTCCCCGATAAATCCTCCCGATTTTTGCCAGCTTTGAGTTCACGTCCAAAAACAACTTCTCATCTTCAAGCCTTGAAATCGCATATTTGAAGACGGAAAAGCACTCACTGCATGGTGTGAGGATGTCCAGGTTCTGCTCCTCCACAATGGACAGATTTCTGGCGGTTATTGCGAGGGACGTTGTGGAATCAAAGGACATTACTGAATCGTATCCCGGACAGCAGGAGAGACCTCCAACATCAACCACATCGACGCTGAGATACCTCAGCGTATCTCTGATTTTTCTTTCAAGCTCCGGCATCTCGAACGCTACTTTGCATCCGGGAAAGAAAGCATAGCCCGTCATATTATTCCAAGAATCCTCAATCTGCTATCTTCCATCAGCATTCTTATTTCGTCCAGTTCCTCCTTGCCGAGTTTTATATCTGGCAGGTTCAGTTCTCTCCTTTTGCTGTTATCAGGTTCTATCACGAATCCATACTGATAGATGCTCCTCACTATGTCCTCGAAAATCCTCGGATGCCTGAACTGCTTTGACTGGTATCTTCTGAGTGCGAAATAGATGGAATGGGGATTAACATTCCTCGGGCATACATGGACACACCTCTGACAGGAGATGCATATCCAGGGAGACCTGTGTTCGAGAACTTCTCTTTCCAGCTCGAGTATTATCAGCTTGAACAACCTCTTATTCGGAAACTCGAATCCCGAAATTGCCACAGGACAGATGCTCATGCAGGCACCGCACTGTATGCAGCCCGTTATGTATCCACCGTCATTTTCAATCTCCTCCTTGAGGCCTGGATTTTTCATATCCAGGTTGAGAGTTCTCATGCTTTCAACCCCTCAAGTTCCTTTTCAATTGCCTTGCCGTGAGTTGCCATATCCACTGCCTTCACCGGACATACTGAGTAGCAGATCCCGCAGTTTCTGCAGGAAATCGGATTGATCTCCGGAATGTCGTTCTCTGCGGTTATTGCCCTGAACGGGCAGGAAATGATGCACATACCACAGCCAGTACACTTTTCCACATCAATGAATGTCTCGATGTTTATCTCTCGCTCTCCCTTGCCGAGAAAACTGGAGACGGAGAGGGCTGCAGATTTGGCCTGAAGGACCGTCTCGGTAACATCCTTCGGTCCCTGAACACACCCAGCCAGATATATTCCGTCTATTGATGTCTCGAATGTCTGCAGCTTGGGGTGTTTTTCCTTCACAAACCCAGAGGAGTCGATATCCAGTTTCATTTTTCTTGCAACATCCCTTTCGGATTCGCGAAGCTCAACAGCCGTTGCAAGAACGACCATATCTGCGGTGTATTCCACAGGGTCTCCTGTGTCTGAATCGAATCCGAGTATTCTTAGCTTCCCGTTGTTCAGAGGTTCCACATTACCAACTCTGCCCCTGAGAATTTTTATTCCGAGCTTGCGTGCGAGCGTGTAGTATTCCTCAAGGTCCCTTCCGGGAGCCCTTATATCAATGTAGTGTATGAACACATCAATTTCGGGATTTCTTTCCTTTATCAGCCTTGCCTGCTTGAGCATGTACATGCAGCATACCTTTGAGCAGTAGGTGTGGTACCTTTCATCCCTGCTTCCAACACACGAAATGAATGAGATCGCTTCGGGCTTTCTGAGGGTTTCAGGAACGAGGAGTTCCCCACCTGTGGGGCCAGTCGGGGACAGGATTCTCTCCATCTGTATCCCCGTGACAACGTTTGGGAGGTGGGAGGGAAACTCCGGGAATGAATTCTTGCTCATGACCTCATAACCCATTGCGAGCAGTATGGAACCTGCCCTGATTTCGAAAATCTCCCCTTCGGGATTCCAGTTTTTACTCCTGTCTATTGCTCCAGTGGGACATGCCTTCTCGCATGGTGTCTGATACTCCTTGCCACTCCTGAGCATCCTTCTGGTGCCTATCTTTTTCTTGCCGCAGTTAACACAGGCTTCTGGATCGTGAACGGCCTTTTTTGGATATGCAAATGGAGAATAGATGTACATGGCCTTTCTGAAAGTCAGACCGTCGTCAAATTCGCTGGGAACCTTTGCCCTGTCCGGGCATGCGTCGATGCATTTCCCGCAGCCTGTGCATTTTTCCCAGTCCACATAAGTCTGCTTTCTTCTCAGTCTGAGCCTGAAATTGCCGGGGTATCCGCTAACCTCTTCAACCTCGGTGTAAACATGAATCTGAATGTTTTCCGCTGCCGACACCTCAGAGATCAGGGATGAGATGACACATGACGCACAGTCGTTGAGAGGATATATCTTATCAAATTTCAGGAGTTTTCCTCCTATGGATGGAGACTTTTCGATTATGTACACCCTGTATCCCAGTTTGGCGAGCTCGATAGATGCTGTGATTCCCGCAATTCCTCCACCGATAACCGCTACACTCTCCTCCATCTTGGTTTTCACTGTTTTCGGTTTTTTTATGTAAGGTAGCTTGTTTATGCCCGCTCTGATAAGGTCTTCCGCCTTTTTTGTGGCATGTTTTCTGTCTGCGTGTGGCCATGAACACTGTTCTCTCAGGTTGATGATCACAAAGGGCTTTCTGATGAAACTGGAAAAGTAATTCTCATGGTTTTCGGATGAGCAGGCCGCAATAACAAATCCGTCAACCTCATCCTGGAAGTTTAATATAAGCTGTTTTGCATCCTGAGAGCACAGAAAAAGGTGGTCTCTCACAAGATATCCCTCAGATTCGAGAACGGATTTGAGGTGTTCGACATTGACACGTTCAGAAATGTTTGTGCCGCAGTGGCAGATAAAGATGCCTTTTTTCATTAAGCATGTATTTGAAGAAATGCAGATTTAAAATTATTGATGAAATCATGTATCAGATTTTTCTACCCTTCACCTTCGTTATATCGAACTGGGCTTTCTCGGATGCGTGCATGACTGCAAGCGTTCCCGCCATTACCGGGTCCGTCACAACAATGTCGCTCACTTTTGGCACAGAACCGAACATGTTGAGACTGATCACAGGGATTCCCGTTTTTCTCAGCTTCTTTACCTCGTCCGCAATCCTTCCGCCCATGAGTCCTCCGGCAAGCACAAGCACCTCTGCCCTATGGAGCCTTGAAACAGCCCTGACCGCATCGACAAGCTCATCCTCGCCAACGAGAGGCATCGTATCAACGCTGATCCGCTCACCCCTCAGGTTGTGTCTGTCAGCCTCGGTAACCGCACCGAGGGCTACCTGAGAAACCAGTGCTCCCCCACCAAAAATCAGAATCCTTTTGCCAAATACCTTTTCAAAGGGTTTCTCCTCGGTAACCTCAACTGTTGTGGGAAATTCCCGGATTTCGTTAATTATCCTGTCAAAATCCCCTCCTTCAATTTCGAGGTAGATCATAGCCTTGTTTCTGTACTCTCCGTATTCTATGATGAAGCTCTGGGCATAGGTGATGTTTCCTCCATGCTCGGCTACCTTGGCAGTAACATCCCTAAGCACACCAACCCTGTTTTCCGCAATAATCTGCAATCCCCTGATCATATCAGAACTTCGCTCCGGTCAGTGTTTTTGTCTCTATAACACCCTCTATCGACCTTATGTTGTTCACAACAACCTCGCTGAGTTCCTCAAAGTCCTTAACATTGATTTTTGCAATCAGGTCGTATTCTCCGAAAAGAGGGTATATCTCCTCGACTTCCTGGAGTTTCAGGAGTCTGTCATAGACTTTTCTCTCCTTTCTCGGCATCACCTTTATCAGGACAAAGCCAATAGCCATAATTAAAATAAGGTCTGAGAAACATATTAAATCTTTCGCAGGAGGTAATATTCGATTTTTTCGATATCTTCTTTCATTCCAAGCTTTATGAGACTGTAAAGAACAAAGGCGTTCGTTATCAGCATCGGGATAACCCACAATCCGTTGAGGGCTGAGAAATTCCACCACAGGTGGAAAAAGCTTCCGGTGATCAGATAGGGGAGAACACTTGAGGTTTTCCCTTCAGCCTTGAGTCCAAGCCCCACTCCGGTTATTGCGGTGAATGTTGAATGTGCAACCGGTGTGAGAAAAGCCCTTGTGAGAGCGACGTCCTGCCCAAAGGACAGCCCGTACATGAGGTTTTCGAATGATGCAAAACCAAGTCCTGCCGCCACACCGTATACAACACCATCCATGACTCCATCCATCTGCTTTTTCCAGTACGGGATGAGCAATGCGAGAAACTTCGTGAATTCCTCGATAAACGGTGCGAGGTAGAATGTGAGGATAGCGGGAGTAATCTGTTCCAGCAGAAGAGCGAGTGTCGTTGAGACTGTTGAGGATGCCAGGAAAACTGCCACCACATATCTTTTTGGCTCCGACTCTATCCTATCCTTGCTGTAAACGTACCACAGGAGGAACAGAGCGGGTGCGTAAGACAGGATGGCTATCGTGGTGATGTCCATTGGCGTGGATTTATATTTGGCAATATTAAAACATTTTTCTCCTGTTTCTGTAATCGAGTATCATTTCCTCAAGCCTGTTCAGTGTCCTCTTTTCAATCTCTTCTATGGCTCTCTGGATTTCTGCATCAAGCCTGTCGGCTCTCACAAGAATGAAATCCTCAAACTGCTTTGTTTCGAGCCTCTCGAGGTCAATTATTGGGATCTTGCTCCTTTCAAAAACTTCTTTTGCGTAATGGGACATCTCGCCTGAGAACAGCACTGCCTTTATCCTTCTGTTTACCAGCAGTTCGGCGGCACTTTTTCCTCCACCACCGGCGTCGGAAATGTACACAACCTCGCCCTCATCAAGGCCTATGGTGGATATCAGCCTCTCTATCTCCTCCTTTGTGAACTTCCTCAGTGTTTTTATCGCCTTCCATCCTCTGAACTCGAGATACTTTATGCTTCTGAGCTCTTCTATTTTACTTTCAAGCTCCCTGATTGTTCTGTCCTTGTCGGCGATAACCTTTTTCAGGGTTTTTATTTCACCCTCGAGCGATTTGATGTGGTTCAGCTCTCTTACCTTTCTGTACTCTTCACTGGCGATTTTGTGGATTTTATCCTGTAACCTCTCAATTTCCTTTTTCAATTCTCTGATTTGAGTGCTGAGTCTTCTGTTTTCCTCTTTAAGTTCAGCAATGAGCCTGTCTCTCCTCTTTATCTCTTCCAGATCAAACCGGGGTTCAGTTTTCTCCTTAGACGGTTCATGGAATTCACTCTTTTCAATAAGGGATTTAAGGCTCATTCCCTTGATGATCCCGGCCTTTATCTCTTCAAAATCGAATCCTTCAGGAATGCGTTTTTCTATATTTCTGAACTTGTTTCTGTATGCATTGAATGCATCGATTGCGGAGGCAAGAGCGTCTCTTTCGTGGTCGTTGAATGGCTGGTAAGATGAGGTGAGAACCTTCTTTTCCACAGGCAGGTCCTCTTTTGGTGTGTACAGGGTGCAGTTAAAGGAGGCCCTCATTTTCTGAACGTATTCCGGGGCATTTTTTTTATCCGTGGCGATTATGACGGGCTTTCCGTGAGACAGTATGAACTCTGTAACCTCTGAATAGCTCCAGCCTTTTTTGCTTTTTACAGATATGACATGGCCGTTCAGGTCGAGAACTGCAACACCAACTGTGGTGCCGGGATCGATTCCGACAATCGTGTACCTGGTGTGCTTTTTCATTGGAATGAATTCGATTTTTTCCTTTTCAACGGCACTGACATTGACCTGGACATCTCTCAGCCTGAACGAGTTGATTGGAACGTTTTCTCTGGGACTGTTGACGATGAGAATTCCCCTGCTTATGCCCCCATATCCTCTCCTAATTTCTTCAACATACTCAAGCCCCTTTTCATCCAGAATCTTTTTTATCTCTCTGAAGACAGCCCTTACACTGTCGTGAACTTTCCTCCTGTATTTGTTCTGCCTCCATCCTCCTTTCCCCAGGCTCCTATTTCTCGAAACCTTTATCACGGTCTTGTCCGTGAAAACCGAAACTATCTCTCCGACACCGTATTTTGCAAGAAGAGCCGATGCTTTTGCCTCATCAAACGGATTTTTCGGATCCATTCTTATCCCGTATCTCTTTGCCAAAGCTGGAAGAGACTGCTTGCCTGCAGTTTGAACGATGTCAGTGGATGGAGGGATGGATTTGAGGAAAGACACAAGCTCCCTCCTGCTCTCAAACAGTTCGAAGATGTTGTCGACAGCTACAATATCGGGCCTTATTTCCTTTATGTATTTCAAAAGCCGGTGTTTTGAAACCTCCTTGCTCCATTCCGAGCCATCACTTATGAAATATGCAGCATATCTCGATTTTGCTGTTGCAGAACCTTTTATTATGTCAACCCCGATAATTTTCATGTTTCGTCTTTAATATATTTCATGACCTCTTTTAAATCTTTTTTCAATCTGTATGTTCTCTCAAAGTAATCGAGAACGTTTTTCACGTCTCGTTCGAGATATTCCTGGGCCATCGGGTCCTTGGTGTCAACAGATTGCGGAAAATCGATTATCCAGACACCATCGCTATTAACGAGAATGTTGAACTGACTCAAATCTCCGTGGATTATGCCACGGGCATACATTTTTTTGATCTCTTCCAGAATCATGTCAAGTACATCTCCCGGATTCGATATTTTCACCCTGAAAAGTTCCTTGGCATCTATGAGTCTTGTAACAACGGCATTCCCCTCCCATGCAACCGGCTGGGGAACGCTGGCATATCCATAAAGCTTTTTCAGGGCATTATATTCTCTTTTTGCAGACCTCACTGTAAGAACTGTGTAATGGAGGCTTCCGTAATCCCTCTTTTCCTTGACCTTTTTGAAGCTCGGATATCCGACTCTGTGGAACTTCACGACGACCTCGCCGTATCTCTCCGACATTGCATTGTACACAACGCTCTCCTTTCCCTCTCCCATGATGTTGCCCAGCATCGATACTGCGTTTTTATTCACCAGCCGTTTGAGTGAGAAAACCGAAAGACCCTTGAACGTAAAGCTCGCTCCGAGGTATTCAGTATATTTGTTTTCAGTTATTCTCATCCCACCGAGTTTTTTCAACGCGAGTTCTATCTTTTCCTCGCTAATTCCACATTCTCTGGCGATGGCATGAACGGGGACATACTCAAAATCCCACATGTTGTCAAAAATGGCGTTGAGGATGCATTCATCCTTTCTATCAAGTCCCCTGTAAAGCTCAATCAGGTCCTGCACATATTATTTAAACCAGACCCAGTATAAACAACTTTCGTGAACTGTTCCTACTGTAACAGGAAGGCCGTGTACTTTCAGAGACACTCAGGAAAACACCTGTGCAGAAAGCACTTTGTTGAAAATTTTCTGAAACGTGTAAAGAGAAGCATCAGGAAATACAGAATGGTTCGAAGAAACGAGAGAATTGCGGTGGCACTGAGCGGTGGAAAGGATAGTGTGGTGCTGGCACAGGTTTTAAAAACTCTCTACGGTGAGAGAAGGGACATTGAGCTTCATGCGATAACGGTTGATGAGGGTATCGAGGGCTACCGCCCCCCAACAGTTGAGATTTCCGAGAGACTCTGCAGGGAGCTTGATATCGAGCATCATGTCGTATCATTCAGGGATGAAATAGGACTTGAGCTGGATGAGATAGTTAAAAAGGGGAACAGAAACGCATGCTCATACTGCGGGGTTTTCAGGAAGTACCTTTTGAACAAAAAAGCGAAGGAAATTGGAGCCACGAAACTTGCCACAGGCCACAATCTTGACGATGAGACTCAGACAATTCTGCTCAATTTTCTCCAATCTGACATCGAGAGAATGGCGAGACTTGTTCCCTCCAGAGTTCAGAAGGGGCTTGTGATGAGAATTAAGCCCCTGAGGGAGATTTACGAGCGGGAAATTGTGGTGTATGCTCTGCTGCACAATCTTCCCGTCTCGCTTGAGGAATGTCCGTACAGCAGAGAGCCTGTGAGGGCTGCAGTAAGGGATTTTCTATACGAATTTGAAAACAAATATCCTGGCAGGAAGTTCTCGATTATGAGGAGTTTTGAGACACTCCTCCCGTGTCTGTGGGAGATGTATCCCCAGATTGATCTGAATAGCTGCGAGCTTTGCGGAGAACCAACCCCCAGAAGAATATGTCAGGCATGTGAGCTGAAGAGAGAGCTTGGTCTAATTTGAATCTTTTGAGCTATAGTACCTGATGGGCAGAACCCCTATTATTCCGGATACAAAAGCTCCGAAAAGTGCCATCATGAAGTAGTAAAGTGCGTTCTCCCTCAGATGTGCATAGGCCTCCGTTGACGAGATTATGTATACCGAACCTCCCCAGAAAATCAGACCGGCTGAAAACAGGAGAAACATCATGGATATGTATCTTCTCATGGGTTTCTTCTCAATGAATGCATCGAATATCCTTCCGACTATTATGCTGACCCCTCCTGCAATCGTCCACCACAGACTGCCATAGATGAACGTGGTTATGAGGTAAACGGCCCCTGCCGCAACAGGGCTGTTTAGAAGCTTCCAGACGCTGTTGAGGCCCTGAATAATACCGACAATGACGAGTATGAGCGAAACTATGTATGTGATGAATGAGAATCTCCCCTCGAGCAGGGAGTTCTTTATGGTCGAGAAGTAGTCTTCAATTGCGTAATCCATACCGTACGCCTTAAGCAGCAGGTATGACCCTATGAAGAACACGATAGTCCCGTACCCAATATCTCTCAATCCGAGCAGAGAGAATATTGAGAATATCAGCAGTATTATGCCAAGTGGTGACAGCGTGGCCTTTGCGATTTTTGGGTCTTCAAACATTTTTTTGATCAGGTAATACGTGCTTTCGAGACTCTTGCTCTGCTTGACAACTATTCTGTTCACGGCATCAACCTTGAATCTTGAGGATATTATCGGAATTACAAATTCGTCCTCGCTTCCATCAGTAACGAGGATGACATTGCTGGCGTTGAACTTCTTTTTGAGATAATCCACCTGCTCCGCTATTCTCGAGTCAGATATGACGCCCACATTCTCGTCCCCAGAAATGATCGCTATCTCGACGTCCTCGCCCTCCGTTTTCATCCTGTCGTAGATCTTTATTGCTCCGAATATCGTGTTCAGGTCACTGTCTTCAGGGTCAGTAATCCCGAGCTGGATTGCCGCATCCATGCTGGCCTTTCTTCCCACTATGGGCGTTTTGAACTCCGTTTTCCTTCCAATGTCATCGTCCCTGTCGATAACTATAATCAATTTCATTGTTCTATTCCGAATTTATTTCCATAAGTTTAAAACAATTTTTGTGTCCTGATGTGAAATTAAGTAAAATTTATAACAATCCTGTCAGACTGGGGTCTGGATGAGGGAAGTTTCCGTAATATGCAGGGGCGGACAGGGTGGCATAACCTTTGCAAGAATACTTGCGAGGGCCGGACTTTATGAAGGCTACTACACCCAGGCCATGCCCCAGTTCGGTGCTGAGAGAAGGGGGGCGAAGGTCATGGCTCATCTGCGTGTGTCAGAAACGCCCATAAGAAAAAGGTCAAAGATATCCCGGCCAGACATACTCGTGGTTTTTGATGACAGGCTGGATTTTGAAGTGAGTGCCTCAGAGCTTGTTGTCGTGAACACCGACAAGGAACTCAATAATCCCGGAACGATTGCCATAAATGCGAGCTCCATAGCTCTGAATTTTGGTCTGGTTGTGGCAGGATGGCCCGTCGTCAATTCGGCAATGAGCGATGCATTCTCTGCATGAGCTGCGTGGCGACTGCGAGCGTGGGTTACGTGAATGACCTCAGAAGGAAATTCAGGAGGGCGGGTAGACTTGAAGGATTCCGGTTTATACATGTTCACGCGCCATGCCCTCCCGGCTGGAGATTTGACGCCAGCATGACTGTGGACGTTGCGAGAATGGCTGTTGAAACACTTGCATGGATTCTCTGGGAGTATGACGGAAGGCTCAGGATATCGGAGCTTAGCAAAAGGGCAGCCATTAACAGAAGAGATCTTGAAGAGTATTTCAGAATACAGGGGAGATTCAAAACCTTCTCTGACAGCAGCCTTAAGAGAATCGCATTGGAGATTGAAGAGAAATACAGGATTCTTGAGCACTTAGAAAGTGAGCATCAATAAAAAGATTTAATAGCCTTTCATTTTTAGTTTTTGTTGAATGTTTGGCTGGGGAGAGATGGGGCTCGTGATAATCCTCGCACTGCTCCTGCTGGGCCCCGACAACATGGTCGATGCGGCAAGGAAAATGGGCAGGCTTTATGCAGAGTACAAAAAAGCCCGTAGAAGGCTTGAACTCGAAATACTGTACGGGTTCAGCCCCCCGGATGAATCCATTCTTCAGAAGGTGAATGAGGTCAGAGAGAAGTCCATTACCGAGTCTGTCAGGAAAAATATTGTTGAATTCGAGCAACCTAAAGATATAAATAATCGTGAATCGAGTAGTTCTGAAAGTGAGGTGAAACAATGATTGGTGGAGTCGGACCCAACGAACTGTTGCTGATTCTTCTGATTGCTGTGCTGCTGTTCGGGGCAAATAAGCTCCCTGAGCTGGCAAGAAGCATAGGTAAAGCCTCAGGCGAGTTCAAGAAGGCCCAGAGAGAGGCAGAGCTTGAGCTCGTGGAGTTCGAGAAAAGCCTCAGGGAAGGAAAATACGAAAACAGGGAAAAGGAGAAAAGAGAAAAGCTTGAGGAAATGGCAAGAGCGCTGAAAATCGATCCCGAAGGTAAAAGCGATGACGAACTCCTCGAGGAGATAAGAAAGGCAATTCCAAAAGAGAAGGCTGAGCCTTAACTCCTTTTTGGTTTTTATGAAAATTTTTGCCTGACAGGCGCCCATCAGTTTGCGTGTTTTCTCATAAAGTCACATGCGCCCGCTCCATTCAGGTTTTTCCTGCAGAGGGAGATGGTCGGGCAGGAGAGGTGAGCATAATAAATTAATACCCCCACCGACCCATTTTCTTCATGGAGAACATTCTGAAAAAGATTACGGATTACAAGTGGGAACTGCCAAAATCATACAAAACTGGCATGAGGGTGCCGGCTTATTTCTATATCAACAGAAAGCTCATGGAGATGCTGGAACGAGATGCGATGGTTCAGGCGGCCAATGTTGCAACAATGCCTGGAATACAGGTCGCATCCCTGGTTATGCCTGACGTTCATGTGGGGTATGGTTTTCCAATCGGTGGTGTTGCGGCGTTTGATGCCGAAGACGGTGTTGTAAGCCCCGGTGGAGTGGGTTTCGACATAAACTGCGGTGTCAGGCTTTTAACAACCAGTCTGAAGGTTGATGACGTCAAACCGAAAATAAAGACCCTTGTTGACGAACTCTTTGTTGCTGTTCCCTCAGGAGTTGGGAGTGAGGGGAGGCTCAGGGTTACCGACAGAGAGCTTGATGAGATATTTGTTGACGGTGTTAAATGGGCAATCGAGAACGGGTATGGTAGAAAGGAGGATGCAGACAGGTGTGAGGAGAACGGAGCGCTTGATGGAGCCAAACCAGAGGTTGTGAGCAAAAGAGCAAGAAACCGAGGAAGGGGCCAGCTCGGCACACTCGGCAGCGGTAATCATTTCCTCGAAATCCAGTATGTGGACAAGATATACGACCACGAAACTGCCAGAGCGTTTGGGCTGGAGGAAGGAATGGTTACCGTGATGATCCACACAGGCAGCAGAGGCCTCGGACACCAGGTATGTACCGATTTTCTGACCGTGCTTGACAAGGCCGTTAAGAAATACCGGATAAAGCTGCCAGACAGGCAGCTCGCCTGTGCCCCAATAAGCAGCAGAGAGGGAGAGGACTACTTTGGCGGTATGGCTTCTTCGGCCAACTTCGCATGGACAAACAGGCAGATCATAACCCACTGGGTGAGAGAAACGTTCCAGAAGGTATTTGGCATGAGTGAGGAAGACCTCGGAATGGACCTTGTTTATGATGTTGCTCACAACATCGCCAAGTTTGAAACCCATGTGGTCGAGGGGGAGAAATTCAGGGTCGTCGTCCACAGAAAGGGTGCGACCAGAGCCTTTGGACCTGGCAGTAAGGAAGTCCCGGCAATATACAGAGATGTTGGTCAGCCCGTGATAATTCCCGGAAGCATGGGAACTCCGAGTTACGTTCTCGTCGGGACAGAGAAGGCCATGGATGAAACTTTCGGCTCGACCTGCCATGGCAGTGGCAGGGTCATGAGCAGAGCGGCAGCGAAAAGAAAGCTGAGAGGAGACAGAATAAAGGCGGACCTCATGAAGGAGGGTATTTACGTCAGGGCCACGCACGGAGCATTGCTTGCTGAAGAGGCACCTCAGGCATACAAGAGCAGCGACGATGTTGTGAATGTCGTTGATCGGGCAGGTATCTCGAAAATCGTAGCAAGACTGAGACCGCTGGGAGTTGCAAAGGGATGATAAGGGAAATCAGCATTTCAGAAGGCATTAGGGCCTCGGATTTGATCAAGCAGATGAAGGACACTGCATACAATGCAAGAAGACTTGGCGAAGCTGCAGAAATCTACAGAGAGATGATTGAAAACAACAGCTTCATTTTTTTCACTCTTGCCGGAGCGATGATCCCTGCAGGAATGAGGGGAATAATCAGGGGGATCCTTGAAAAAGATTTTACAAGCGTTCTTGTAACGACCGGAGCCAACGTTACCCATGAAATAGCTGAGGCTCTCGGTTTCAGGCATGAAAGAGGGAGCGACGAGGTTGACGATGTTGAACTGAGCAGGGAGAACATAAACAGAATTTATGATGTCTTCATATCGAATGAAGCATTCGAAGGAGTCGAGGAATTTATTTCTCAGATACTGTCCGGGATGGATGGAAGATACACAAGCTATGAGCTTTTGTGGGAGATCGGAAGCCACCTTCCGAAGGATTCGTTTTTGAGGGTTGCTTACGAGAAAAAAATTCCTGTATTCGCCCCAACACTCCATGACTCGATTCTCGGTCTGCACATCTATATTTACGGCAGAAAGCTGGTGTATGATCCAATCAAAGACGTTGAGAAAATGGTTGATCTCTGTTTTCAGCATGAGAGATACGGAGTGGTCATCGTTGGAGGAGGCGTACCCAAGAATTTCACACTCCAGGCAATGCTGCTTGCACACGGCTACGATTATGCTGTCCAGATCACCACAGATTCGCCCCAGTGGGGTGGGCTTAGCGGAGCCACACTTGATGAGGCGAAGAGCTGGTGCAAGCTGAAGGAAAATGCGAAATCTGTAACAGCATACGTGGATGCGACGATAGCTCTGCCGTTGATTTATGCATATCTTGTTGATGAGCTTGGGGATAAATCCTGAGAAAAGTTATATAAAATCCAAGTACGAGGGAAGGTTAGATGATTGAAAGCTGGGAGGAATACAGAGTAATAAATGACGCGCTGAACAGGTTGGTAAACAATCTCGAAACCCTGCCCAAGGTAAAAAAGGCTATAGAGCATCTTATCAGGGCAGGAGGCAAAAGGACGAGACCTCTTGTGGTTTTGCTCAGTGCAAAGCTTGCGGGGGGAAAGTACGAGGATGTCATTGACATGGCAATGGCTGTTGAGCTGATTCACACCGCAAGTCTTGCCCATGATGATATCATAGATAGGGGTGTGGTCAGGAGAAATGTGGAAACTCTGAATGTTAAGTACGACCCGTCTCTGGCAATGCTCGTTGGAGACTGGCTCATTTCAAAATCTGTTGAGCTTACATCAAGGTATGGTCATGAAATTGTCAGGAATTTTGCAAGAACCGGTATGGTGATGAGCGAGGGGGAAATCCTCGACGTTTACAGTCTCACTGGTGATTTCAGCAGAGATGATTATTTCAGGTGTATTGAATCAAAAACTGCATCCCTTTTTGCTTTTTCAGCAAGAAATGCTTATAAATTCGTTTCAGGCGATTCTGAAGGTGCAGATAGGCTCTTCCAGTACGGACTGAATCTTGGAATCGCTTATCAGCTTGTTGATGACCTTCTCGAATTTCTGGAAATATTTGAAGAGAAGAAGAGCGAATTTGAGTCCATGACACTTCCGGTCATACTTGAGGCGAGGGTCGGCTTCAGAAATGCTGTGGACGAGGTGCTGGAACTGATCAGGAAATTTACCGGGATGAGCAAGGAGGCGCTCAAAACCTTCCCGAGCTGTGATGCGAAGGAAAAGCTCCTTCAGCTTGTGGACTACATGACCGTCAACATGATAAGGAACTATGTCACAAAAAACAGGGAGATAATCTCACTTCTTGAGGCGCACAATATCTGAGGAATTTCTGAAAACTCCTTCAATATCTTCTATTCCCGCACCTCTTAGAACCTTCACCGCCTGTTCCCCTGTTATGAAATCGAACGGAGAGTGGGAATCCGTGTTCAGTACGAGTTTGACCCCATACCTCTGCGCCATTTTTGCCACATGACCATTTGTCAGGCTGTGTCCTCTTCTCGAAGTAATCTCAAAATAAATTCCATTGTCCGAAGCAATTTCGCACGTTCTCTCGTCTACCAGTCCCGGATGGGCAAGTATGTCTATCTCTTCGTTTACAGCGCTAAGATTTGTGCCTTCCTTTACCGGTTCTGCAACCGTTTCACCATGCACAATGACGATTTCTGCTCCAAGCTCGCGGGCCATTCTGGCTGCCCTGCCAATGAGTCCGGGCGGGATGTGGGTCAGCTCAACTCCGGGAATCATCTTAATCTCATAATCCTCCATAAAATCTCTCAGTTTCAGAAGTGAGGATACGACATGATCCATGTTCGAGAAATCAACGTGGTCGGTGATTGCAAAAGCCTCATAGTTCAATGCCGAAAGCCTTCTGCATATTTCCGAGGGTATCAGCTCACCATCACTGAAAGTTGAATGGATATGAAGGTCAATCATACACAAGGGTTAAATAATGCCGGGATAATAATTTTTCCGTGGCAGGAATAAGAAGGCTTGTCCTGGATGTTTTAAAACCCCATGAACCGAGCAATCTGCTCCTTGCAAAGATACTCAGTGAGCTTGAGTTCGTTGACGGAGTAAACCTCAGCCTCTACGAAATAGACCAGAATACAGAGAACGTCAAAATTACAATAGTGGGCGATGATATGGATTTTGATGAAATTAAGAAAACGATTGAGAGTCTCGGGGGTGTGATTCACAGCGTCGATGAGGTTGTGGCGGGTAAAAGAATTGTGGAAACCGTGCTCACCGAACAGGACAGGTAACCGGGTAGATAAAACCAATAAGTTTTTATTGGGGTTTAAATTCTTTTTAAATCGATGGATTTGAATGTTTGCATAGTCGGTGCTGCGGGTGATGGTGTTAAAGAGGCAGGAGAGCTTGCGGCGGAGCTCTTTGCCCATTTTGGCTACAGCGTTTTTGTGTATCAGGAATACCAGTCCATAATTCGGGGTGGGCACAACGCCAGCATTGTGAGGATGTCGGACAGAGAGATAAATTCTCACAGAAAATACTTCGACCTGCTGATCTGTCTCGAAGATTACGCGTATGAACTGTACAAGCCCCATCTCAGGGGAGATCTGATCTACGATACCAAGTTCAAATGCGGGGGCATCGGCATTCCGATGACTGAAATCATCAAAGAAGAACAGGAACCCAACATTTTCAGGAATGCGGCATCGCTCGGTGCCCTCACCGCTTATCTCGACATTGAATTCGAAATTCTTGCAGGAATATTTTCGGACAGGTTTGGAGAAAGAGCCAAGGACGACATCACCATAGCAAAAGCCGCGTATGAGTATTACAGAAGCAGATACGATCCGAAAATGAAGCTCAAAAAAATAGGCAGAAGAAAAAAGCTTGTGTCTGGAGCGGTGGCAATAGCAGAGGGGTTGATTTCGGCAGGTTTGACCCATTTCTATGCCTACCCTATGACCCCGGCATCTCCAATTCTGCACCACCTCATAAAAAAGAGAGAAATCGTGGCATATCAGCCTGAAAGCGAGATTGCTGCTGTGGGCATGGCGATTGGAAGTGCTTATGCTGGAAAAAGAAGCGCTACCGGAACGAGTGGTGGGGGTTTTGCACTCATGGCCGAATCGATAAGTCTTGCCGGGATGGCAGAGATTCCCCTGCTTGTGATCGAGGCGCAGAGAACCTCACCATCCACCGGTATGGCAACATACCACGGTCAGGAAGACCTTTATTTTGCGATGCACCCGGCTCACGGAGAGTTTCCGATGGCTGTGGGATGCCCGTACAGTGTGGAGGATGCCTTTTACCTGTCTGCAGAGCTCATGAACATCGCATGGAAGTACCAGATTCCAGCCATTCTGCTCACCGATAAAAACCTCGTTGAAAGCTATAAAACGGCTGAAATCGAGAGAACTAATCTGATCGAAGAGATTGAAATTGTGGATAGCAGTGAAGGAGAATACAGGCGGTATGAAATAACAGAAAACGGAATCTCGAAATACGCAATACCTCCTGCCATTGTAAAGGCAAACTCCAACGAACACGACGAATTCGGTATAACCACCGACGATGCGTCGGTTAGAACTCAGATGCACGAGAAGAGGATGCTGAAAGAAAATCTGCTGAGAGAGGACATACGTGACAGGGCCTGGAAGTTCTTTTTAAGGGGTAAAGACACGGTTGTAACATGGGGGTCTACATTTGGTCCAGTTTACGAGGTTGCCGAGGAACTTGGATACAGTGTAGCGGTGCCGAGATACCTCAGACCGTTCATTAAACCCGGTCTTGATCAAGCCATCGTGGTGGAGCAGAACTATACCGGACAGCTTGCGAAACTTCTTGAGATGCACGGTGTTGAGGTTAGAAAAGTGAACAAATGGGATGGAAGACCGTTCACACCTGACGAACTCAGGGAACTTCTGGGGGGATAGGTATGAAGAGCAAGATAGAATGGTGTCCGGGATGCGGCAATTTTGGAGTCCTCAAGGCTTTCAGAAGGGTTATAGAAAGACTTGAGAGTGATGGGGTAGAAAGGGGCAGGATTGTTTCTGTTGCCGGGATAGGCTGTCATGGTAGAATGCCGGATTATCTCGATATACCCACATTCCACACAATTCACGGAAGAGTTCTTCCTCTGATGACCGGCATAAAGCTGGCAAACCCTGAACTTCTGGTTTCCGGATTTTCAGGTGATGGTGATGCTCTGAACGAGGGTATGGAGCATTTTGTGCATGCTGCTAAGAGAAATACTGATGTTGCTCTGTTTCTTCACAACAACCAAGTTTTCGGACTTACAACCGGTCAGTTCACAGCGACAACGCCCAGAGGAAAGAAAACGAGAACAACTCCAGCCGGAAACCCGGAATGGCCAATAAACCCGGCACTTATAGCCCTTGTATCGGGAGCAACATTCATTGCCAGGGGCTTTGCCGGAAATGTCAGCCAGCTATCTGATCTGATGTATGGCGCCATAAGGCACAGGGGATTCGCTTTTGTTGAAATCCTGCAGCCATGCATCACGTTCAACAACACCTGGGACCACTACCGGGAAAACGTTTACGTTGCTGAACCGGCAGAAAGTTTTGATGAAGCAGTAAAACTTGTCAGTGATGAGATGGCAACAGGATTGCTGTTCAGAACAGAAAAACAGACGTTTGAGGAGACCCTCCTCAGCTCACTGAAAGTGCCCAAAAAAGTTGTTAAAAGGATATGAGACCATGAGGACTTCAGTCAGACCCCTGAGGTTGTGTAAGATTTAGATGTTTCTTTCTTTCCACCAAGCATGGTGGAAATCGCCTTTATTATTCCACCCACTGATACAACGACCAGAATTCCTGCTGAAATCAATCCTCCAGCGAACAGAACATAAACAAACAACTCTCCTGACATATTCATCCCCTCTTGTACAGTATATAATTTGTCATTATTAGTATATATAATTTTTGACGAAATTATAATAGAAGCCAAAAAATAAATATTGAAGAGAATGCAATTTTTAACATGTATTTTTTAAAATATAATTAATGACTGCAGGAATGCGGAGCAGTAGAAAAAGATTATATTTCAGTGGGGAGTCTTTAAAGAAAAGAAAAAAGATAAGAAGGTGCATTAAACATGAGGTTCTTCGCAATAGGATTTGGTCAGGCTGGTGGAAAAATACTCGATCTATTCATGGAGAACGAGAAGCTCAGAGGGACGAATACACTCAAAGCTCTTGCAGTAAATACTGCACGAACAGACCTGATGGGGTTGAAGCATATTCCCCCGAAAAACAGAATTCTGATAGGACAGACGACAGTAAAGGGTCACGGTGTCGGGACAGACAACAAACTTGGTGCAAAAGTGGCCCAGGAAGAAATCGAGACAATCCTCAATGCGATTGACGAGATGGGGACGCATGAAGTTGATGCTTTTCTCATCATAGCCGGACTTGGAGGTGGGACCGGTAGTGGTGGCAGCCCGGTTCTTGCAAAATACCTTTCTGAAATGTATTCCGAGCCAGTATACTGTGTTGGCGTGCTTCCTGCGCCTGAAGAAGGTAAGCTTTACTCACTCAACGCCGCAAGGAGCATGATCACCCTCCTGAAATATGTTGATAACCTGATTCTTGTCGATAATGGTGCCTGGAAGTTTGAGGGTCTGAGTCTCAAGGAAAGCTACGCCAAGATAAATGAAGAGATCGTCAGAAGGCTTGCCATTCTTGCCAGAGCAGGAGAGCCAGTTGAGGAAAATCTCGTTGGCGAAATGGTCGTTGATAGCTCTGAGGTTATCAACACGCTCAGGGGTGGGGGAATATCCTCGATAGGCTATGCAACACTGCCAGTGCAGGAGAAGAAAAAAACGGGATTGTTCGGGCTTTTCAAGAAAAAGGAGACCGAACTGGTCACGGCTGAAGAGGACAAATCGACGAAAATCGCCACGCTCGTCAGGAAGGCTGCTCTTGGAAGATTGACAATACCATGCAACATATCGAGTGCAGAAAGAGCCTTGGTTCTTGTGGCCGGTCCGCCAGAATACCTGGACAGAAAGGGACTCGAAAAAGCCAAGCTCTGGCTTGAGGAGCAGATTGCCGGAGTGGAAGTCAGAGCAGGAGATTATCCAACCAGGAGGACAAAGCATGTTGCAGCGCTGGTTGTTCTTGCGAACGTGACTGAGATACCGAGAGTCAAACAGCTCCAGAAACTTGCAGCAGAGGCCAGGGAAGAGGTTGAGGAGGCAGAAAAGGTAAGAATAGAAAAGACAATTTCTCTGTTCGATGAAGAAGACCTTGAGCCACTATTTTAGTTCCATTATCTTTTTTACGGCGTGAGGCAGTTTTTCAATAACGTCGAGGGCCGTGAAGTTGTAGCCCTTTTCCTCAAAGCACAGATCTCCGGCATAGCCTGCAATAAATGCTGAGGCACATGCAGCGGTGAAGGCATCATCGTTTATTGCATAAAGCGCCCCCGCTATCCCTGCAAGCACATCGCCGGTGCCTCCGACAGTCATGCCAGCATTTCCGGTATCGTTGTACTTCGTTCTCTCTCCGTCAGATATTATGTCCCTTTTACCCTTGAGAATTATGCATGTGCCACTTTTCTCAGCAGCATCAATGACGTTAACCTCGCTGGCCTCCTTGCCAAATACCCTTCTGAACTCTCCGGCGTGAGGCGTCAGAATCGCATTGCAGTGGATGCTGGGCGACAGCCCTCCGGCGTCAATCACCATTCTTTCAACCCTTTCCGATATCTCCTCAGCCACATCTCCTTTATCGACTGTTCCCATGCCGAAAACAACAACATCATGTTTTTCAGCGAGCCTGGCAATCTCTGAAACGTTTTCTGTGGACAGTTCATCTCCGGGAATTGACCTTACGATGAGTTCCGGAGAGAATGATCCCGCCTGAGGGTATATGCTTTCAGGGACGGCGAGTGTTACGATGTCCGCTCCAGCCTTCAGGGCTGCAAGGGCAGAGAGAACCGGAGCGCCGATGTATGGAGAACCACCGACGACGAGAACTCTGCCGTGCATGCCCTTGTGAGCATGCTCAAATCGCCTGTAAGCCAGTTTGAAGTCTCCCGGTCCTGAAAGCTTCTCGAAAAGCTCCGGGATTCCAATGTCCTTAACCACGACTTCTCCTGCAAGTTCTCCCGCCCTGAGAAGCCCGGGTTTGGCCCTGTGGAATGTTACGGTGAGGTCCGCCCTAACGGCTGTCTCATATTCACCGGTATCTGCATCAAGTCCGCTTGGAACATCAACAGAAACTTTGAACCCATCAGATTCGTTTATCTTATGAATAATAGCTCTGTACGGCCCTCTCAGTTTACCCCTGAAACCTGTCCCAAGGAGGGCATCTATGATTATGTCTCCACCCTCGAACTCATAACTGCCCCACCTGCTAACGGGCATGCCAGCCTTTTCGAGAATGGACAGATTTCTCCTTGCAAGTTCGCTTTTGACATCTCCCGCCAGGACGATTTCGACATCAAAGCCTTTAAGAAATCTTGCAGCAACGAATGCATCTCCGCCGTTGTTTCCCGTTCCGGCGAAAATAACAACCCTGCCATGGTTGAATCTGCTGAGAATTTCCTCGGCAATGCCTTTTCCCGCATTTTCCATCAGCTGAAGTCTTGAAAGCCCAAAGAACTCGCAGTTTAAGTCAAGAGCGTTCATGTGTCTGGAGTCGATTGTTTCATGCATGTTCTTTATAGAAATTGAGTGAATTTATCAGTTGCGATGC
Organism: Geoglobus acetivorans; assembly: GCF_039641995.1. Taxonomy (NCBI): domain Archaea; kingdom Methanobacteriati; phylum Methanobacteriota; class Archaeoglobi; order Archaeoglobales; family Archaeoglobaceae; genus Geoglobus; species Geoglobus acetivorans. The sequence goes on from NZ_CP087714.1 coordinate 1,834,756, forward strand.
TCAAAAAACTAAAAACCGGTGCTGAATGATTTGAACTGAGGTGATACTCTGGAGTGGTATTTCTACATTCTCACAATTCTGGCAGGAATCCTGTCAGGGTTCATAAACACGCTTGCCGGTAGCGGTTCGCTCATAACCCTTCCACTGCTGATTTTCCTTGGACTTCCCGCAAATGTTGCCAACGGAACAAACAGGGTCGCAATACTCCTCCAGAGCCTTGTGGGAATGAGAGGTTTTCAGTCCCACGGTTTTCTTGATCCAAAGTCATCTGTTCGCTTCGCTGTTCCTGCCATGATTGGGGCTGTTCTCGGCGCACAGATTGCGGTTGATCTGAACGAAGAACTGATGAGGAGAGTAATTGGGGCGATAATGGTCCTGATGCTTGTCATAATGCTCCTGAACCCCAAAAGATGGGTCGAGGGTGGTAAAGAAAGACACAGAATCGCTTTTCTCGAACCGGTGGTGTATTTCCTGACCGGCATTTACGGGGGCTTCATTCAGGCCGGAGTCGGGATATTCCTCATATCGGCACTCGTTCTGATTTCAGGAATGGATATTCTCAGGGCAAATGCCATCAAGGTTTTTGTAACTCTGCTCCTTACATTACCTGCTCTTGCAGTTTTCATGTTCAACGGTCAGGTGGTATGGACGGTAGGAGCAATTCTCGCTCTGGGTAGCATGGCCGGGGCGTATTTCGGAGTGAAGTTTGCGTCAAAGAAAGGTGCTGCTGTGTGGGTCCACAGACTCCTCGTTGCAATTGTGCTGGTTTCGTCCATGAAGCTCTTAGGGATTTTTAGCGTTATTCTCCTGTGGGTGAATTCCGTTTTTTAAAGTTTCAGGAACAATCTCTAAACTTATTATTACTCAATTGTATGGCATGGCTATCCAGTTAGTTGCTTAACTCAATCGAAACGTTTAAATATCGAACCGATATAGTATAAAACATGGTAGAGTTTGGTGAAAATAAAAACAAAATTGGAATTGCAAAGGGAACCGATTTTGAGGAGTTCGTTGAGAGAGAGTTTATGGGAGAGTGCATGGAGGTTGGACTTTATCTTGCCATGGCCAGACAGGCCGAGAGAGAAGGATATCCTGAAATCGCAGCCATACTTCAGAGAATCGCAATGGATGAAGCTTATCACGCAAGCAGATTTGCTGAACTCAATGGAAAGATAAAGGAGACCCTGAAGGAAAGCCTGGAATACATGCTCAACGGAGAGATGAAGGCGAACGTCCACAAGAGGAAGGTTGCCCTTGAGGCCAAGGAAAAGGGGCTTGACGAGGTGCACGACATCTGGGATGAAGCATCAAGAGACGAACACAGACACGCAATGGCTCTGAAGGGCATACTTGAAAGATATTTCAATGAATAACTTTTTTATCTCTTTTTTTAAAACATAATCCGTGAACAGCATATATCTTCCTCTCCACTACGGGAAGGCTCCATACTGGCTGCTGAACAGAATGAAAAAACTCGCAAAGCCAATTTTAACGCTGATAATTCAGGAGTATGGTGAGAGGGAGGTTATCAACAGGCTTTCCGATCCAATATTCTTCCAGAGCTTTTCAAACGTGCTTGGCTTTGACTGGAATTCCTCCGGTTCAACCACAGTCCTGACAGGTGTTCTGAAAAGCGTCCTCAACACAGACGAATTCGATTTGAGGATCGCCGGTGGAAAGGGCGGCAATGCCCTGAAAACTGTTGAGGAGATAGAAAAGTTTGCCAGCGAGCTTGGAATTGGTGAGAGAAAAAAATTCGAGCTTATACGGGCGAGCAGGCTTTCAGCAAAGCTTGACAGCGCTGCTCTGCAGGACGGGTACGACCTGTACCACCACACCATTGTCTTCACCAGAAAACACTTCGTTGTAATCCAGCAGGGGATGAATGAGAGCCTGAGAATGGCGAGAAGATATCACCTTAAAGATGCCAGCATCATTGAACCGCATTCCGGAATAATTACCCAGAGGTTCGAAAACAGCGTTATGGACTTGACCGCCGAAAATAGCGAGGAAGCAAGAAAAACAATCCTCGACATCGTCAATGACGGAACATACAGGTTTGATTTTTCGAAAATGCTCTCAATGGTGAAATACCGGGAATCGCTTGTCCCAAAGAGAGTGGACTGGAAGGCTCTTGAAAAGGCATACAGCCTCCAGCCCGACAGGTTTGAGGACCTGTTGCTGGTAAAGGGCGTTGGAAAAGGTGCAATCAGAGCGCTTGCACTCATAGCCGAGCTTGTTTACGACACAGAATACAGCAAGAAAGACCCGGCAAAGTTCAGCTTCGCCCTCGGAGGGAAGGATGGGGTACCATTTCCGGTTAACAGAAGAGATTACGATTCTGTGATTGAGTTCATGGAGGATGCAGTTAGGCAGGCGGAACTTTCCGACTTTGAAAAAAGGTCGCTGCTTGAAAGACTGGCTAAACTTTCACTCTCCCGAAGTAAAACCCGCTGATCGTGAAAACATCGAACTCCCTCACGTAACCAAAGATGAAACCTGCAGGCTTTTCAACATTCACTGCTGTTGAGCTGCACAGTTCATTGAAGGCCGGCATTACAATAATTCTTTTACCATCTAATTCACCGAAGAGCCAGGCTCTCTCCTTGTGTCCGGAGATGTAGTCCCTGATAAGCACCGCAGGGTGCGAATGTCCGAGAATTAATGTTTCCGCATCCCGCATCTCTTCAAACTCCTTGTGTCCGTGTGTGATGGTGGCATTCCCGACCTCAACAGAATCGTGGACCTCGTGAATCTCGTGAAGCAGACCATCGTGATTTCCTCTGAGGAGCAACAATTCGGAAACGTGTTCTTCGATCTCGCCTATTATTTTATCCACATGTTTGAGCTCGTACTTTCCGAGGCTGTGCTTGAAATCACCATTGATAACGAGCCTCTCGGATTTGCTCGAGAAAACAACTTCAAGTATTTTGTCTTTGATGCTGAAGTCAGGAAAACCCAGAATTCCCAGATGTATGTCTGCAATGACCAGTGTTTTCCCCAGTTTTATCGCTCCGCTTTCAGAGACCTTCATTTTTTGAATATTTCTTCCTCCACTTCATCTATATAGTTTCTCACGTCAATACCATTTTCCAGAGCGTAGAGTACTGCAACAACCTCCCCATCGAGAATATTTCCAAGCTCCATCTGCCTCGTGTTTATTTCTCTGATCACATCAGCCCTATCCCTTCCAAGCCTGAGGGATATTTCGTCCAGCAGTCTCTCAAATACATCCTCACTTCTGAATATTCTGTTCACATCCGGTTTGAATCCGGGAGGTACGTCAATGTCATCGATGCTGAAAGAGGGAGTCAGCAGACCGTCCTCTTCGCCGAGCAGCCCCTTTTTCTCTGCAAGATCAACGACCTTTTTGCTTGTTTCATGCGAGAAATACTTGAGATCGAACGAGAGCGTGTATGTCAGTTCCTTCCTGTCCATTTTTTTCTTGCCCTTCGACCTGAACGCAGATGCAATCGTTGGTTTGAGCATCGAATCAATTTCAGGTTGCTGGAAGATAATACTTACGATGCCTTTATAAATTTGAAACATAACCTCAGGCTATGTTCACGCTCAGAATCCGAAAGGTTGTTCACCACTCCGGAAGAGTGGCAACGCTTTACTTCTCTTCACCACTAAACTCGTATCCTGGTCAGTTCATAATGCTGAACGTTTTTGATATGGAGGAGATTCCCCTCAGTCTTTCCTCCAGCAGCAGTGTAACCGTCAAGGCCGTTGGTGAGACGACACGGAAGCTTGTGGAGTTCAGCGGCGGTGAGCTTGTGGGCATAAGGGGTCCGTTTGGCAGACCGTTCACACCTTCGAAGAAAGCCCTGATCGTTGCCGGAGGGATAGGAATTGCCCCGATGCTGTATCTGTATGAATATCTCAGAACATGTGATGCAAAAATCAGGGTGATATACGGTGGTAAAACGGCTGAAGACATGATATTTCCGGACAGGTTCGATGATTCTGTTATCCTCACTGAGGACGGGTCTCTCGGAGAAAAGGGCACTGTAACTGACGCACTGGCAGGAGAGGATTTTGAAAGGTACGAGAGAATTTACGTGTGCGGTCCAGAAGGGATGATTGACGCCGTGGTTAAAATCCTTGATGAGAACAATAGCCTCCATAAAGCCGAAATCTCGCTTGAAAGATACATGAAATGCGGAATTGGGGTATGCGGTTCGTGCGTTCTCGAAAATGGATTGAGGGTCTGCGCAGATGGCCCGGTATTCAGCGGCAGGGATTTGAAATAAAATTAAAAGAGGATATCAAGAGGTGGTTTTTTCAGAATCCCTCTTTCTTCAGCCATGTCGAAGAGGGTCTCAATGGCCTTGACGACGTTTTCGGGCATCTTGTACGTGTACTCATTCACGTACATCATCGCAAACCTCTTTGTGGTCTCGAAGTCCATCCCTCTCGAGTACTTCATGGCGTAGTCCGTGGCCTCGTCAGGGTTTTTGAGGGCATACTCTATGCTGTCCTGCATCGCTTTGAGAAATTTCTTCTGCAGCTCTTCAGGAACCTTCCTCGAGATGACGTTAACGCCAAGTGGCATTGGAAGAGAGGTCTTCTCCTTCCACCACTCCCACAGGTCAAGCACCTTTACGAGGCCATGTCTCTCGTAGGTGATCTGGCCCTCGTGTATCAGCAGGCCCGCATCAACCTCTCCAGACTTTACGGCGTCGATTATCCTGTCGAACCTCATTTCGACCGGTTCGTAATCGCTTACAGCCAGCTTCAGATAAAGACTTGCCGAGGTGTATTTACCCGGAATGGCTATCCTTCTGCCTTCAAGCTCGATGCCATCTCCTGCAACAACAATCGGACCGTATCCATCTCCAACACTTGCACCGGCTGAAAGGATTCTGTATCTGTCGCTCAGGTATGCGTAAGCGTGAACTGAGAGAGCGGTAACCTCTATGTTCTCCTGAAACGCCCGTTTGTTCAGACTCTCTATGTCCTCGATAATGTGTTCGACCTCGAAATCGAGTGGAATCCTGCCCTCCATCATTGCATAGAACATGAATGCATCGTCTGCATCTGGTGTATGAGCAACTCTGAGTTTCATGATCGTGAGAGGAGCGAAGGATATATTACTTTATCTCATAAAACGTGGGTATTCGTCCTGGGTTTTCAGAATCGCTCCAGCACTGAAGAGGCCTGAATTATCAACCTGAATCTCGCAATTACCTGATTTTCCAATTACAGGTTGATTCAGCTCCACGCAGAACATATCATGACTAAAACTTATAAATACTGTCTGTCCGGCGTCCAGGTTTTCTGCAAACCCACCATCTTTCGAAAAATCACCAAAAAGTTTATCTATTACTCCCGACCATAAATTTAAATTGGGGGTGCCGGAATAATCGTTTTATCAACGATGCCGCCGCCACCGATAAGTTTTATTGGCACCCCCCTATAGTGTTTATAGATATGGTTGCTTTATCCGAACTGTTTTTTGTTTGTTATATTTTAATTTTTAATTGTTTTATATCTTCTATGAGATAATTAATCTGGTGCTTTGAATCTTGTTGTCATATCATTTAGTTGAAGTAATCTACATTAGAGCATATATTATCTCTCGATTTCTTTCGAAAAGTAAATATACCAGGATTTCCTATGTTATATCAGACTAACAATAATGATGAGGATGTGGGGTGTTGGTGCAGTGATATCGCCTCAAGAAATGATGGTATTAAGCCAGTTTGAGAGTAAAGAACTTGAAATTTTCAAGGGGATTCTGAAAACAATCTCAAAAAGAGGAGTTCCAGAAATACTATTCTGTCTAAAACGAGGGGAGAAAAAATTTTCGCAGATTATGTTTGAAACCCGTCTAAACCCCGGCGTTCTTGGCAGACATCTAAAGGAATTGAAGTCCTTGAATATGGTCGATAAGGATGGTGATTACTACTTCCTTACAGATGTAGGAATTGGTGCTATTGAAATCTTGGAAGATTTGAAGAGATTAGCGGCATTAATCGGGAATTGAATTGTTCTTTTTAACAAATTTTGGTACGGTGCCCAACCACAACATCGCGGAATCATGTGGTGGTGCCGTTTTTTTGTATATTGCAATTGCCTTCATCCATGAGCAAAATTTAAGTAGGATAGTGTGATGTTATTAACTCTGATAGAATATGAAAAGTATGGCCACATTGGGTATTATCTCGCTCATCGTAATCAGTATCGTTTTTATAATGTATCATCAGATTCTTTCGGAAGATGACGCAAGTATGCCTGCATCCTTGAAAGAAACGAACCATATTTTGAAAAGTATGGCAAAAGTGTTCATCTTGATAGTCCTTATGATTCTTCTAATTGTGGTTGCCATAAGTTTACTGTTCAGAACCTGAATTGTGTGCAAACTATGTAACACACAAGTTATTTTAATTAACTTTCAGGTCTGAAAGTAAAATTTAAGACCTCGAACTTGAGCCAGAATAGTGTAAGTATCGGGGGTAACGAGCATGGCGTTGATCACGTGGAATGAAAGTTTCAGTGTCAACATTAGGGAGATAGATGAACAGCATAAGAAGCTTGTTTCCATGATAAATAGACTGCATGACGCAATGCTTGAAGGAAAGGGAAAGGAAATTATGGGTGAATTGCTGAACGATATGGTTGAATACACGATAACTCATTTTTCAACAGAAGAAAAACTTATGAAACAACATAACTATCCAGGGTATGTTAAGCACAAGGCGGAACATGAACTTTTTGTATCAAAAGTTGGTGAGTTCAAGGAAAAGTATGAAAAGGGACAGCTGGCATTAACTATGGAAGTCCTCAGTTTTTTGAAAAGCTGGTTAACAAATCACATCCTCAACTCCGACAAGAAATATGGACCTTTTTTCAACAACAAAGGAATTTACTAACAATTTTTGTATTCTCGAGGTATCGCCCTTCAGCAGGTATTATATTTTCTGATACACTTTGTCCTTTAGATTGATACATTTAAATTTATTATTGAACTCTGAAGGTAGAGTTTCACTTTTACCAATGATCAGGTAACCTCTGCTTACAAGAGCGTTGTAGAAGTCATTGAATATCTTGGATTTTTGCGAATCATTGAAATATATGATTACATTCCGGCAAAAAATTCCATCAAGATATCTGGACACAGGGGTATCAGTGGTCAGGTCATGTCTTTTGAACCTGATATGTTTCTTCAGAAAACTTTTCACCCGATATCCATCGTCTTCCTTTTCGAAATATTTGTAAAGGAGCGCCTTATTCAGATTTTTCAATTGTGATGCGTCATAATATCCTTCTTTTGCCTTTTCTAAAGAATCCAAATCAATATCTGTTGCATATATTGTGAACAACCAGTCGCTGCCGAGAGCTTCATAGATGCATATTGCAATGCTGTATGGCTCCTCACCATTTGAGCATCCAGCGCTCCAAAAACGTAGCATGTTACTTTTAACCTTGAGTTTTCTGTTAGCAATATCTGGCAACACCATATCCATGAAAAACTTGAATGGAGTTACGTCTCGCATGAATTCTGTTACATTTATGGCAATAGTATTAATCAACTCTTCAATCTCTTTTTTACCGTTTTTTCTGAGAAAACTGAGGTATTCTTCAAACGTTTTGTTTCCCGTAGCTTTCATTCTCAGCTCAATACGCCTTTTTAAGTAACTCTCTCTGTACTGATTTAAGTCTATGCCTGATTGTTTTGAGATATAGTTTATTAACATCTTGAATGCTATATCCATAATTCTACACCGTTGCTGTATTTAACGAGCATTTTCCCACTATCTGTATAAAAGTAGACAGATCTTCCAACATCACCACCAACGTCTTCAGAAACGATCTTTATACCTTGACTCTCAAGAATATTTTTTATTGCATCAACGTTTCTATCACCTATTTTGAGCAAATTCATGTTCATGTGTTTGAATATTTGTGCTCCTCCGGCCAGTTTTGCGACAATATTGCGTTCTTTGCTACCAAGTCGCTTCATTGCACTGAGCATCATCTCCACTGCATGGTCTGCATATTTTGCGCTTTTGACGGTTCCATTTTTGGAGCTCGGAAGCATAACATGTGCCAGACCTCCAACCTTGTTGTACGGGTCGTACAGTGCAAGACCGATACAGGAGCCTAACCCTATGGTTTTCAGTACTGCCAGCCCTTTTACAACTCTGAACTCGCCTATGCCTATTAGGTGTTCGTGGATCATTTTACCATCTCTAATAGCTGCATTATGTATTCAAAGAATTTTTCAGTTGGAATCAACATTAAGAAAATGTTTACAGTATTGTCCTGATCAACCAAGTCAGTTTCGAAAATTATTAGGTTATCAGTTTTATCAGCAATCTGTGCAAGGAGAGCATCAATGACAGCAACAGAATAATCTTTGGCATAGCTGGGTGGTGTGGGGATTAACACAGTATCGAGCATGTTCGCAATCCCATCACAGAAATGAGATGCGAGAATGTTTGAGATTTCCATTATTGTGGATTCGACCATGCTTTCATCACTTGAATCTCCTATCAACAGTTCGGCGAGCTTGTTTGGAGAATCCTGAGGAAATATCATGTACAGAAACCCAGAATTATCGTTATCCATCGTGCTAAGCCCCACGACAGTTCCAACCACTATCTCATCTGGTTTTATGACTTTATCCAAATTTGAAAACTTCAATAAATATACCTCTGGTACCGTTATGTTTATCGGTCTGCCAAGCATCGTGGCCAAGGCAGTAGATGCGTTCCCAACACCGATATTGCCCATCTCTCTTAAAATGTCAAGTTCTTCATTTGTCAGATTTTCAAACTTGGACACATTTTCACCCCCCAATCAGCGTTGACACATCAAGAATTGGGACGACTTTTCCGTCTCCCAGTATTGTAACCCCGTTAAATCCTCTAATCTTGGCTAAATGTCCATAGAGTGGCTTAATTACTATTTCCTGTTGATCTGTTATGGCATCTGCGATTAAAACATATCTCTCATTTTCTTTTTCCACAATGATACCAACCTCTTTTTCAGATTTTGAACCATTTATCTTAAAAAGGTCTCTCAGTCTAAATACTGGAACGAGTTTCCCCCTTACCAGTAGAAACTCCGAACCGTGAATATTTTTGACCGAGTCGCTCGTTACGTAAATTGCTTCAACAACGTTTGATATTGGGATCGCGTATGTCTCATTTCCAACCCGTATGAGGAGAGATTTTATAATGGCAACTGTAGGTGGAAGCTGTATTCGGATTTTTGTACCTTTGCCTTTTTCGGAAAACAGCTTTACAGATCCACCAAGTTTTTCTACAGTGGTTTTCACAACGTCCATGCCAACGCCCCTTCCTGAGATTTCGCTTGCCCTTTCTTTTGTAGAAAAGCCCGGCATGAATATCAGCATTTTTATGTCGTCTTCACTCATCCTTTCTGCTTCATCTGGTGAAATTAGGCCTTTTTCTATAGCCTTTTTCTTAATTTTTTCTGTATCCAGTCCCTTACCATCGTCTTCAATTTCAATAATTATATAGTTCTTATCTCTCCAAGCAGAAAGCCTTATTTTTCCAACTTCACTTTTTCCAGATGCTTTTCTTTCGTCGGGATACTCAATGCCGTGATCCACACAATTTCTGACTATGTGTATTAGAGGATCATTAATTTGATCAAGGACTGTTCTGTCGAGTTCTGTGTCAAGCCCATCCATAATAAGCTCCACTTTTTTACCCAGTTTTTTAGCCAGGTCCCTCACAATTCTTGGGAATTTGCTGAAAACTCTTTCCACTTTTTCCATTCTCATTTCCATAACTTCGTCCTGCAGGTTCGAAATTATTTTGTCCATAATAGAGACTGCCTCCTTGAGCTCAGGTATATCGTAATCTGAGGATATCTGTATCAATCTTCCCTTGTTTATTACCAGTTCACCAACTAAGTTCATGATAGTGTCCAGCTGAGAAATGCTTACTCGTATAAATTCTATTTTCTTTTCTTTTTTCGGATGAGGGGTAACGTCTGCTTTTGTTTGAACAGACGAATCACTCTTTTCTGTTTTATTAGAAATATCTTCTTGTTTTTTCGACTCGAATCTGGAGGTTTGAGATATAATCTCCTCAACCTCGAATTTGTCAATCTCCCCGATTTTTGAGAGAACATCATTTATATCATGTATCCTGTCCGTCTTCATCAGTACTGTAAATTTGCCATCAAATCCCTCACTGTCCATTATATCTTCGTCAGGAACTGTTCCGACGACCTCTCCAACCTCTTTAAGGGATTCAATAATCAAAAGGGCCCTTACAGACTTCATGATACAGTCTTCTGCCAAAGTTATGTTTACGCGGATATTAGCTTCGTCTTCGTGTATTATTTCAGGTTTCTGGTTTCTTTCGGTTTCAATTTTTGCATCCTCTTTCAGTATTTTCTGGAGTTCAGTAGCCACCTGCGAAATGTCATGGTGGTCGTTACCCTCCTCTTCGATTTTGTCGACGAGGACTTCAAGCAAATCGATAGCAGAGAGAAGAACATCTACAATATCGCTATTTATTTCAATTTTACCGTCTCTTACTGCCCCCATTACGTTCTCAAGCTTGTGACATAGCTCTTCAACTCTTTTGTACCCCATAAAACCTGCCATGCCTTTAATTGTATGGGCAAGCCTGAAAATCTCGTTTACTGCCTGGAGGTCTCCTTTTTCAAGTTCAATGAACTGCTGATTCATGGCATCTATGTATTCTCTCGTCTCCTGTATGAATTCTTCCTTGAACTGCTCTATTTCATCCATTGACCATCACCTCAAGACGCCTGACAATCTCTTCAGCAATCTCGTAAACTGGTCTCACGACATTTATTGCACCAATCTCGATTGCTGCTTTTGGCATTCCAAAAACGACACATGTGTCCTCACTGCTGGCGATAGTATATCCACCGAGTTCCCTGATTCTTTTTAGCCCCCTTGCCCCGTCCTCTCCCATTCCTGTCAGTATTACGCCAATAGTATTCTCACCATAAACCTCGGCAAGGTATTCAGCGGTCACATCTACTGAGGGTTTTACTGCATTTACCAACATACCGTCGATAATTTTTATTCTGGTCACATTCATGATCTTTTTGACTCCCATGTGGTACCCGCCGGGGGCAACATATACCACTCCGTCTTTCACTCGTTCGTTATTTTCAGCCTCTTTTACACTTATATCCGATATATTGTTCAGCCTGTCTGCAAGTTGTTTTGTAAATTGCGGTGGCATGTGCTGGACAACGAATACCGGAGCTGGCAGATCATCCGGCAACCTTGGGATAACCATTTCAAGGGCACTGGGCCCACCCGTTGATGATCCTATAAGAATCGCGACGTCCCTGTCCTTCTCCTTCCAGTTCCCCTTTACTGCACCCTCTCGAATTTTCTTAAGCTTTTGAAGTCTTATTAAATTGGGCGGCGTCTTAGTAATTGCATGTACTTTGGCCAGAAGTTCGTCTTTCACTTCCGATATATCTATTGCCACCCCATCCGGCTTGGGTACAAAATCCGTTGCACCCAGTTTAAGAGCTTCAATTGTTTCTTTGGCGCCTTCCTTAGTGTATGAGCTAAACATTATCACGGGAGTGGGCTTTTTTTCCATTATGAGTTTTAAAGCTGATAAACCATCCATAACGGGCATGTTGATATCCAAAATTATGATGTCTGGTTTTAGCTGGATCGTTTTTTCAACCGCTTCAAGACCATTTTTGGCTGTGATTGTGTCTATGTTTTCTTTGGATAGCAATTCGGAAACTGATCTCCGTATCAGTGCCGAATCATCGACTACTAAAACTTTCATATTCCAGCCACTCTTTTGAGTTCCTCAATAACTTTCGGAGCCTGGAAAGGCTTTACGATATAACCCTTAGCACCAAGTTTGATTGCTGTTTTGACCATCTGTTCCTGACCCACTGCAGTACACATGACGATCTTAGCGCTTGGATCCATTCTCTTTATCTCTTTGAGTGCCTCGATCCCATTCATTTCTGGCATAACAATATCCATTGTTACTACGTCAGGTTTCAACTGTCTATACATCTCCACAGCCTGTTTTCCGTTCTCGGCCTCTCCAGCTATGTCAAATCCTCCCGTAAACAGTATATTTCTCAGCAATTTTCTCATAAATGCTGCGTCGTCCACTATCAAAACTTTTGGCATTTAGATCACCCCACCACTTTTTTCATAGCATCATTTACGAGATTTACCCCTTTGGGGGTCAATTCTATTTCTTTTCGTATTTTAACAACTTTTGCCAAACCTAATTCTATTAGCCGGTCATAATATCTGTTCAGTTCATCCGTAGGTATCCCCAATATTGACTCTATACCTGCTGAATCCACACCGGAATAAACCATTGTGAGTATCTGTTCTTCTATTTCCGAGAGCTTTTCTCTTGGCTTTTGCCTGTCCAGTAGTTGGTTAATGTATTGGTCAAGTAACTCCAGTGTGGTTTCGGGACACAGGACGTAACTTGTAATTACTTCATTTTTCTCCACATGAGTTACCTTTAACACAGCACGTTGCTTTTTATTTACTGTCTTAAGTTCTTTACCTACCGACCCTAAGTTATCCCAAGGAATTCTTATCTGCTTGTTAGGTGATAGGAACCATATTGCATTTTCAGTGATGGCAAGATAACCTTTCTCCCACTTTGCATCGCTCACGATCACCCCACCACGAATTGCAGGCGAAATAAAATATACTGCAAAACGATCCGCCTTCAAGTTGAAGGTGAGAAATCTAAAAATCTGGCCTTGTTTACTCCCAAAATTTAAAAAAAATTCGCTATTATTTGTCTGTAGCCTTATGGCAACTTTGCCGTTGTATTTTGTTAATTCAACATCTTTTATCTCTCTGAATAGGATGTTTAATCCATCAATCATTATCGCATCGTTATATAGTACGGCCTCCTTTTGAACCCATCCATTTTCATACAACTCCACAGGTGTTTTGAGTAGAACTTTTCCTGGCATAGTCACTTCAACTTCTCGTATTCTTCATCGCTCAGGACTTTATTCAGATCAATCAATATCAGAAGACCGTCTGGTAGCTTTCCAACGCCTTTCAGGAATCTTGCTTCACTCCGGGAAGTGATGACCTGGGGAAGCTCCTCAATTTCCGAGACTGGAAGGTACTTGACTTCGGTCACATTGTCGACCATCATGCCAATTACTGCATTATCGTATTCTACGACAATAATTCTTGTATTGTTGTCGATTGGTTTCGGTTCCATGTTAAAACGCTTTCTGAGGTTAATTATTGTTGTAATCTGCCCTCGTAGGTTTATCACCCCCTCTACAAAATCGGGGGCGTTTGGTATCCTCGTAATCTCTGAAGGTTTGATGATTTCTCTGACCTGCGAGATATCTACACCGTATCTCTCCTCTCCGAGTGTGAACACGATTACTTGAACATTATCATTGCTTCTAATAACTTCCTGCATCTCAATCACCCATAAAAAATTTAGGTGGTGTTAGATACTATTTCTCATCTGACAGGCTATTGGACTGAGCGACCTTGCTTGACTTAAATGTTTCAATCATCGTGTTCAGCGTTTCATTAGCAATGTCTTTTATCTTGGCCATGGCAAGGTTGATCTGCTGGATTGCTGCAGTCTGCTCTTCAATCGCTGCAGAGGTCTCTTCACTGCTTGCAGCATTTTCTTCAGCTGTTGAAGCGACTTCCTCGAAGTTCTTAGCTACCTGCTCTATCTTTTCCAGCCCCTTCTGAGCAGCATCTGCCACAGTTTCGAGCATTTTACTGATCTCAATCACGGAATTACCTATGTCCCTCGCTTTATTTAATGCTTCAGTAATGTTGGCGCTACCTTCCATACTCGCTTCTTTCACAGCGTTTGTTGCATTGATGACTTTCTTGGTTTCCTCCTGGACCTTTGAGACGATCTCATTTATCTCTTCGGTGCTCTTCCGGCTCTCCTCAGCTAATTTTCTGACCTCATCAGCAACGACTGCAAATCCCCTACCGTGTTCTCCGGCCCTTGCTGCCTCGATAGCTGCATTTAATGCGAGAAGGTTGGTCTGATCTGCAATCGTCTTGATTTTCTCCGTAACTTTCCCTATTTTAATGACTGCCTCCTCAAGAGCCTGCACAACATTGGCTGCAACATCCACTTCTGCAACAATCTGCTCAATTGCACTTAGTGCCTTTTCACCAACCTCTGCCGCTTTCTGTGCATTTTCCGATGCGACCTTAGACGTGTGTGTGAACTCCACAGCTTTTTCTGTGAGATCCTTGAACATTTTCTCCGATTCCTTTAGATGCACCATCGACTCGTTTGCGAGTCTGGATAGATTTTCACTTCCGGTTGCAATCTGCTGAGAGGCAGAGCTGATCTGTTCCATTCCTGAATTCATCTGGGTGAGTGCCTCGTCGGTCTCGTTAAGTCTCTCATTGACATTTCTCATACCGTATACAAGTTTTACAACTATATTTTCCATCTTTTCGGCAAGAGTATTGAATGTGTCAACGACATCTCCAAACTCATCATCCTTCTCTTTTTCAAGTCTCACGTCGAGATTTCCTGACTGTAGCTCCTTGATACCGTAGCTAAGTTTTTCGAGGTTTGACCTAACGTATTTGAGCATGTCTTCTATTTCTTTTTCTTTCTGCTTAATTTCACTCAGATCTACAACATATTCCACAGCTCCAATTATTTCTCCCTTCTCATTTCTTACGGGCGAACCAGTGTACATAATGGGTGTCTCTTTTCCATTGGGCCTTGCTATCGTTTCTTCAGTTACAGACTGCCCTGTAATCATTGCTCTATGTACTGCACATTTTTCGGTGTTGCAGTCATCCGTTTTGAAAAGCTCGTAACATTTCTTACCAATGATATCCTCTAACTTAGTTCCAAGAACTTTCGCAGTGGCATTATTGGCAGTAATGATTGTAAAGTCTTTGTCCACTTTTATAACAGGAGTATCAACTGCATTGAGTATCGTTTTAACCTCTTCCTCCTTCTGTTTGACCTCTGAGACGTCCATGAATACATCTATTGCTCCGACAAATTTGCCATCAATATACATTGGAACACATGAAACCAGCACAGGTATTTCTTCACCGTTAATTGCTCTTGTGGTTGCTCTGAGATTTATTATTGGTTCTTTTGTTTCTATTACTTTGTCTGCTACAGTCTTACCTCCGACAGTGTGGAATATCTCGTTGGGGTGCTTTCCAATAATTTCGTCGGCTTTTTCAAATCCTGCAAGCTTTGCCACCTCATCGTTACAGTACCTTATGATTCCCCCTTCATCTACAAACAGAAGATATGCGGGATAGGGTATGTTTTTCACAAACTCCTCTATGAATGACAATGTTTGTTTAATTTCAGTTAAATCTTCGACAGTTTCCACGACTGCAGTAAGGTTGCCGTTTATGTCATAGATAGGCGCTGCAGTGGCCTTTACATAGCGCCTTTCGCCATTTTTGACATCAATCCACGTTTCAACAACGTAGGCCTCATCTGCTATATCAGACCTGTCGACAATGTCGTAGTGTTTCTCAGCATCCTTGGGATTGTCAATAATCAGGTCTGCGAGAATTGGGCGCTTCTCCTTGTAAAATGGCATCCACTGTTTATCCGTACCAACGATTTCTTCAGCTTTAACACCTGTGAGCTTCTCCGCTGCCTTGTTCCAGTATCTCAGCTTGTGATCCTTGTCAACCATGAACGCAGCGACAGGTATACTGTCGAGAATCTCTTTAATTTCTTCCTCTTTCTCCTTAGTTTCAGTGACGTCAATGAACGTATAAAGTACACCATCAAGTTTATCGTCCTGATTGAAAACAGGTACACAGGAGATTACTGCTGGGAAACTTGAATTTCCCACTTTAATTTCATCCTCAAATTCGAAAACAGGTTTGCCTGTTCTTAGCACCCGCTCAGCAATGTTCTCTTCTGCTTTTGATACAATCACTTCGTTGATATTCTTTCCAGTTATTTCACCTGCATCATTGTATCCTGCCAGTCTGACAAGTTCGTTATTCACATATCTGATTTTACCATCTGAATCTACAAATACGGCATAAATAGGTCGAGGTAGGTTGAAAAAGACCCTTTTAACGAATTCTCTCTTGTCGTTAAGCTCATTTTCTTTCTGTTTGAGTTCAGTAATGTCATAGAATGACTTAACGTAGCCCACGTATTTGCCGTCGAGATATACCGGATAAGCTTTTATCTCTGCAAAAAACTCGAATCCATTCTTGGTTATGATTTTTGCTTCAATTTCGACTGATTCGCCGTTCTTTATTTTATTGACCATCTCCCTACCAACTTCCTCGTAGTCAGGATGGATAACTGCAAAATCCGACGGCTTCTTTCCGATTAACTGTTCTCCAGTCTCATATCCTGCAAGTCTTGCAGCATTATCGTTAGCGTACGCGATTCTGCCGTCTCTATCCACAAAAATTACTGTTCCAGGAAGATTTTTGAAAATCTCTTTCATCAATACGGCCGAGCCATCCTTTTTACTTGAGAGTTGCTTCTTTAAGGACTCTATTTCTTTGTTTTTCTCTGAAAGCTCGCTTTTCAGTTTCTTAATCTCGGTTTTCTCCTTGTTGCAATCATTCTCCCTTTTGGCAAATGTTCCGGATTCTATAATTGATTTAAGTCTCGAAACTGTCTCCTCATCATTTAGAACAGAGAGAAGTTTCTCTAAATCATCCACGCTCACCACCTCTGGCAGATAAAATTCTTAAGATAATAATAAAGCTTGCTTTGAGAAAGCGAATCCAAAATCCGAAAGTAACATTGTGAAATTTCAAAAATGCAATTGCAAAAATCTAAGCACACAGTGGAAAGTAAATTATATATCCGGCTCTATGTTTGATCAAAGTAATGGATGCACAAAAAATAAGCCCGTTGGATATAAGTTTCTCAGCAATAGCCGTGTTCTCCTCAATTATGCTCACTTATCGATGGCTAAGCCTTTACGACAAATTTGATCCAGTTATAAACTTCTACTCTGCTCTTCTAACCGCTTCGCTTGTACTTTTAATCCTCAAAAGAAGATAAGACCTCATCAAAATTCTTTTTAGTTTTTGATTCATATTCGTGCATTTCGTCAAGAACTTTTTTCATTTTTAGACTGCTTTCCTTGATAAATCGTATGGCTTGTTTATATTCTATCTCATCTTCAAGTTCAGCAACACCAAGAATGACAGCGAGAGCGTTCCTCAACCTGTCCGCAAGATACTGAAAATATTCAAGATTGGCATTTAACTGATTCAAAGCACCTTCCAGCTTTTCCCTTGCCTCAATTGATTCAATAACCTTGATCAAGAAATTCGTGAGATCGCTGAAAACTTGAACAGCTTCTTCAAAGTTTCCGTCTTCTTTTATAAATATGTATATTGACGTATCTTCGGAAAGGGGCATTGTAAACAAAAAATCATGCATTGTATCCCCATTGCACTTCCTACACGGAACAATGTTGACGAATTTTGGCTGGAAGTTTAAATATCTGCATGTGCTCACATCCTCTTTTAGCATAGTATATTTTTCTGAACCGTCCAGAATAATAACGGCCGTGCAGATGTCGAGTTCAGAAATTTTGCTTGTAAAGTATTTGAAAATGTCCCTTCTATCTTTGAGGAACCACACATTAATTGCTATTTCAAACGCTTTGAAAAGTAGTTCATTGATCCTTGCTGAATCGCTGCCCATCATGACACTCCCTGAAGGGACTTTAATCTCATCAATATTTCGTTCAACTCAGATTCGAGTTCCTCAGCGGCAAATTTTTTCCCTTTAAGGTCTCGGAGTAGATCTATCTCCTCCTCTTCTTCTACCTGAACTTCTTTCGCAAGACTGGAGATTAGATCGTCCTCTTCATCGAATTCTATTTTCGTTTCACCTTCTTCTTCCTCATCGTCTTCTCCGTCAGTCTCTTCAAGAGGAACGATGGATATCTCCTCTTCAACATCTTCCATAGACAGGTCATCCAACTGTCCAAGCTCTGGCAATCCAGGAAGGTCTTCAGCTTCATCGGAAACCGCTTCAGGAGAGTTTATCTGACTCGCAGTTTCCATTTCTTCGAGCAGATTTTCCTGCACTTCGACATTTTTCACGACGAGTTCATCAATGGGATTTGTCTCATCCATACTACCTGAATTTGACTCCGCATCTTTCTTTATCCCTTCCGAGGCAACTTTCTCTAACACCTGATCAATCTTTTTGATCTCTTCATCCATATTTTTCTTTATTTTTATATTTGGCAGTCTCAAGCTCAGGTTATTTTTAGATAGCAGCTGTGGCACAATGATCGCCACAACTGCGAATACAACTCCGACAATTATTTCCCACATATTCTCCCACCTCCCAGCACTACCATTTTGACCATTTTAACCCGCCTCCGCCAACGACGGGAACGAAAACGCCCAGTCCACACCTATTGGTACAAATATGAATATTATCCCCGAAAGTATCATCAGAATGCTGATGTAAAAGTACATCATGTAATTAGCACTTCCTTTTACTATTTTCATTGACAGGGCATTTGAAAGAATCAGAATGAGGCTGACAAAGAGTGCATACATTTCAAAAAGGCCAACGGGTACAGCACTGAAAAGTCCGAAGTTCATACCAGCCAGTCCAGTCTTGCTCATAATATCCGAGGCACTTCCAAAGGTCGAGAGTTGAGATTCAAACATTTTTGAAATCAGACTTGTGAATTTCTCGAGTATTTTTGTGATAAAGAGTATCAACCCAACCATCGAAACGTGTAGGGGGATTACTAAGTTTATAAAACCGTTAGAGATTAGGTCTCTTTTAAGTCTTAAGAGCACCATTTCCAAGTTTGAAGAGCCCACAATCT
This sequence comes from Geoglobus acetivorans, assembly GCF_039641995.1. Taxonomy (NCBI): domain Archaea; kingdom Methanobacteriati; phylum Methanobacteriota; class Archaeoglobi; order Archaeoglobales; family Archaeoglobaceae; genus Geoglobus; species Geoglobus acetivorans. The sequence continues at coordinate 1,853,569 of NZ_CP087714.1, forward strand.
CTCCAACAAGATTCGCATCCCCACCCATATCGGTTGCATCGATGAATATTGGTGTAAGTTTGCTTATCAGATAACTTCCGCTCTCACCCGTAAATTTGTCCCAGCTTATCTTTGGATCCAGTCCGAGACTCAATCTTTTATGTAATGGCATGACGAGGTCTTTCAGTTCACCCAGATTCTTTTTGTCCAGCCTTGAAAGGGCTTCAGCCATTCCAACTCCAGCACCAGAGATTGTTGCACCAAGGCCTCGGATTACGCTTGTGAATGCTTCATCTCTTTTACTAATTTTCCTGTCATCTCTGTAGCCTATTATTCCCAGCGGTAACAAAACGAAACCTGAAATTATCAGGCCAATTCCTTTTGCGTCAATTCCCAGTATTTCCATTTCGGGATTAAATACGGCAGGCAAGACTGAAAAAATCAGTAACGCTGCAAGAAAAATTGGCAAGAGCAGTACTTGCAGCCTTGAGATTGTCATTTGTTCCTTAGATTTTATGGGCATACTATGTGTTTTTGCGTCTTTAGGCGTCGCCTTATATAGCATAAAAACTCCGAAAAGTGAAAATGCTAGGCTTGAGAATATTGCTGTGAGTATCATTGATAGAGGATCGCTAACGCTGTAGATTACGATAGAGAGCAGGATAACAACTGATATCAATGTAGTGGACACAAGGATAGATACGTAGGCATCGGTCCACTTTCTCAGGCTTTCAAGACTTCTCTGGTATTCGTCCTTTCTCACGGTTTTGAATGTCCTCCATTCTCGCTCAATAAATTCTTCATCTGGTTCTCCAGATGCTATGGCATTCGAAAATCTGTTAAGCAGCTCTTTCAACCTTTTATGTTTTACTTTTTCTGCTATAAGCTCACAAGCCGTGGCATAATCGTAATGCCATTTTTGAGTCAGATCACGAATTTGTTTGAAATATTTGCTGGGGCTATATTCCTTCTTTTCAGCAACAAGTTCAAATATTTTGTCTCTGCTCAGGTTGGCAGTTGATAGCGATGCCATGTATGTGAGTGTGAAAAGTAGATCGTTATCCATTAATTTCTCTTCACTCATCTCCTTTAGTTTCCTGGCTATATTTGCAAACAGAGGTATGTTTATCTCCCTCTGCCAGAAACTTTTTTTAGTTTTGAATATCTTCGATGTCTTGAATTCCATACATATCCACCTCACACCTTGATGTTCAGCAAACCGCTCTTCTGTATCTTTGACAGTGTTCTGAAAAACTCGTAGAAGTCCACTACTCCTTCTTCGTGCAATTTTTTCAGTATTTTTGCTCTTTTTTCGACTTCCTGATAAATCACTTTCTTTTTATTGGGCGGAATGCCGAGTCGAGTGGCTATCTTCTGCTCCAAAAGATACGAGCTACCAAATCCGGTAAAAACATGAGTGTCTGTTACTGGATCCCACTGAAAAACTTCGATAAATGAGACTCCACCTTTTTGTGGGTTGTACCCAATTATCTCGCTTACGCTCAGCACCCTTCTTACGAGTTTCCCGTCAGGTCTTCTTACGGCACTCTGTATAACTACGAAGTTTAAATTATCTATAAATGTTTTCGGAACGCTTATAGGCTCAGTCGTAAGTCTCTGGATGAGTTTTTCTACGGTAGCAGCATGAAACGTGGACATGACAGGATGGCCAGTCTGCATGGCCTGAAATGCAATGTTGCCCTCAACACCTCTAATCTCACCAACGAGTATGTAATTTGGCCTCTGCCTTAATGCCGCTTTGAGCAAATCGAACATTGTGACATCTGAGCCGCTTCCCTCGCCAAGTGTGCCACCTCTCGTACTGCCTCTGGTGACCTCTCTCGTCCAGTTTCTGTGAGGTACCTGCAGTTCAGGGGTATCCTCAATGGTAACAACCTTGGCATCAGGTCTAATAAATGCAGTTATTGCATTGAGTAGTGTGGTTTTACCACTTGCAGTTTCTCCACAGATAAATCCACTCATACCTTCACCTATTAGAAGCCAGAGGTAACCAGCAATCATGTAGTCAAGAGAACCGAACTCTATCAGCTGAAGAACGCTGAATGGGGTCTCATTAAACTTTCTTATTGTGAAGTTACTGCCATTTTTGCTGATATCATTACCATACACAATGTTAATTCTGCTTCCATCTGGAAGTGTAGCATCAACTATTGGGTCCTTGTAAGTAACAGGTTTGCCAATTCTCTCTGCAAGCTTTATTATAAATTTGTTGAGGGTCTCTTCTTCTCTAAACTCAATTACGCTTTTTAATCCTTTGAAGATCTTGTGTTCAATAAATATTGGACCAAGGCCACTGCAGGAGATATCTTCGATGTATTTGTCTCTTATGTATGGCTCCAGAACGCCGAGACCTATTTTATCCCTTATCAGTGCATATTCCAGTGCCTTGTATTGCTGTTCTGTTACATAGATCTTGTCAATTCTGGAGGACCCATTTTTGCTGAATAGTTTGGATAAGAAGCCAAGTTTTATCTTTGGCGACGGTGCGAAACTTAACTTGCCCTGAATATCGTTTGCAATACTATATTCAGCAAGCTCAGTTTTATCAACAATCTCACATATCTCTTTGAGAGCGTCTTTCAGAATTCTGGTTTTTACAGCTTCATCTTCAGGATCAAATTCAATATCGGTTATGTAATCAACAAGTTTCAGCTCTACCTGTTTCAGTAGGTCTTCAACACCAGTTAGCAGTGTCGGCTCTATTGGAATGTAGTAGTTCCTGACGTCATTCTTATCCGGATAAATGTGAATATAAATCTGCTCGTCGGCTGGATAGATTAGGTTTGGATTGTCCATATCTCCGTGTTTTTTCCTGTCGAGTTTTGGAGCAAATCTCGGTATTCCAATCTTATCTATCGGGAGTATATGTATGTATTCCAGCAGGTGGAGATTCTTCTCCACCTCTCTTTTCATCCTTTCAGGCAGCAATCTGTAGATTCCACAGCTCTGAAGATTCTCGTGGCTATGTGTATCTTCGAGTTGCTTGGGTTTAAACGGAAAATTAGCCACAACACCCTGCTTGAGTTCCCTGGGCTTGTAACTGAATTCAAGTTTGCTGTCTGTCATATTCGCAACCAATACACAATGTTTTCTCGATATATTTTTCTTATGTCCTCGCCTCAGACACAGGTATGATCTTAAGGCCGAATCCGGGATGAACCTCAAAGCTTACAATATTTCCTGTAGTTTTCTTAGCCCCTCTTATTTTTGCAACTTCAAGGACGCTCACATACCTTTCACCGACCTGTTCCTTCCTGAGGAACAGATGACAATCACATGCTGACCTGATTCTAACAAGAGTATCTTCTTTAAAAGCATGCTGGTGTAGTGTGATCAATATCGTTTTACCGTTGTCTGCAAGGTTTTTCAGTCGCGTCAGGAATTCAAGCACGTCATCTTCAGTCGAATATGTTGTGAACATCGTTAATGAATCAACAATAATGACATTCTCTTTGATGACTTTCATGTGGTTGGCTACGAGATTGAGTATCCTTCTCATCTGTTCAGTACTCCAGTCAATACCTTCAATATGAACAGGGAATATCCTGACATATCCAAACGCGTAAAAGTCCGATATGTCAAGACTGAGTGATTCCATCTGTCTCAGCAGGCTTTTTATGGTATTTTCTGTTGTATAGTATGCAATTTCCAGTCCATTGAGGAGGCCACCATACGCGAATTGCTGGCATAAAACACTTTTACCTGTATCGTTCTCACCTTCGATTAATGTCAATGAGCCTAAGGGGATCCCACCACCCAGCCTTTTGTCTATTTCGGTGTTCCCACTGGTCAAAATATTCTTGTTTTCTTCATCTTCAAAGATATCCATCCATCACCACCCCCTATCAACCAACAACAAAATCCAGAACATTACAGATCGCATTTGGAGTGCATACCTGTAAGACGTATGTGCCATTATCAAGCGATACAGTCGCATTTGCAGAGGCAATTTCACCGGGGTCAAATATGTTCGGGTTGATCAGTTCGTTGACTATTGTGTAATTTGCGGTCAGATATCTTGTAATCGTGGCTCCGCTCGTTGTTGTGCCATAAATGAACATGTCGAATTTGTTGAAGTTGATGAATTTTTCAGTACCGGTATTCTTCACATAAGTGGTCAGTTCTCCGATAATAGGATCGTAAGAGACATTTATCAACGTTATATCTGTTTTAAGCCTTTCAATCTCGGATTTAACACCTCCCTTATAGCCTTCAAGAGTCGTATCTGCTAAGTTGGTGTTTCCAGCTATAAGAGTGTATGCAAGTGAGATTAGAAACACAGTAATTATCAATGTGGCTATAATGGTATGGAATCCCACTCATATCACCTCGAGAAAACGTCACTGGCCTTTACACCATTATACAGTATCATTACCACCGAATATTCGTTTTGAGGGAGGGTAGCATTTATTGTAACCATCAGTGTCTCGCCTTTGTCCCAGTAAGAATCTCCATCTCCATTGACTATGCTCGTCTGCACATCTTGTGAGCTCACAGAATAATGGTAGTTGTCTGTGTTGGACGTTATAAATATGTCACTCATGTTTATGACATCCAAAGACAGCGGCACATCTCCGGTGTTTTTAGCCCATATTGTCACCTGTGTATCATTTGCTGAAGAAAATATGATTTCGAAATCGGTTTTGACTTTATCGTTTAAATTGTTACTCAAAGAAACATAAGAATGAGCTAAATCATTCACAGTTGGAAGCATTGCTAAGCTAACGGAAGATACAGCCACAACCGTTGCAATTACAAGGATGTATGTTTCTATCACCTCCCTCATAGGTTACCTCCCCGTTTGGCATATTTACATCACTATTTTTCTATCCAGTATCAGGCTCAGCACTTTGGAGTCAATCGTTCTGTCATCAGGGTACAGAATCTTGTAAAGCCTGTACAGCTCAAAGACGATCTCTTCGAAGTTATCGTTCATGACTATCAGATCCGCAATCTGCGACACGAACTCTGCCGTCTCTTCTTTTATATATCCTGCTGATTCAAATATCCTCAGCATGAGCTTGAGGGATTCGATGTTGTATTTTTCAAGCATTCCTCTTACCCAACCCATTATCTCAAAAAGCACTTCAATATCGTACTTCAGAAGTTTCTTGTCAGCAAAGATTGTATCCTTGCCTGCACCTTCCAGTGCTCCAAACTCTGGCTGAACTACCTCCATTCCAATAAATTCACCTCCTTTTATATTTTCTTCTGATTCTGGTTTATCCTGAGATGTGAACCCGTTCTGAACTGATTTGTTAAACCCCATACCCTCATTAACACCTCCTGCATGATCAACAGATACCTCTTCTTCTGCAGGTTTTTCACCTTCCTGTGTTTCTTCTTCCATCTGCTCCTCAAGAGGTTTTCCAGGTATTATCTGTATTTGCTGAGGGGGTGGGGCTTGAGATGCGGCATACCCCAAACCTTCAGCGAGGCTCTGAAGGTTTTGAAACGGATTTTCTATGTTGTTCAAAGTCTCCCTAATATCAATAAGCAGCTTTTTGATTGAACCTTTTATCAAGTCCACCTCTTTTTCCAGCTTCTCAAGCTTTCCCTCTGGGGTGTCTGCTTCTGCGGTTTTTAGGATGTCGTCTACCACACTTTCGTCTATCCCTTCCTGCATTCTCTATCACCTCTTAGAAGAAACCCAAAAAATAAAAAATAAAAGCTTTGAGTAGGTCACTGCAGCAGGACCATTGTCGGATCGATGGATGGCGGTACTTTAAGCTCGAGCGGATACGTTGCACCCATTGGTGGTTTGATTTCAATCAGGAACACTTCGTTGGGGTTGAGAGTGAATCCAGCAGCTTCAAGGTCGATGTATATTTCGGCCTTCTCAAATTCTTCAAGGTAGCTGTCTGCTCCACCAGTGTTCACAGTTGTAACCCAGTAAACTCCGTACTGTGTTCCTGTAGCTGCAGCCTGGGAGGATGTTGTGCTGGCGTTATACTTGAGTTCCACACTCTGGCCGTCCTTCGGGTTGACAATCGTTATGACTGTCTTGCTCAGGTCAATTGGCTGACCACCAGCGGTAAGCTGGATTGTGAACACAGTTCCTTTAAGCTCATTACTTGTAGTGTTGCCATATCCTATGACAGATCCAACGATTTCCATACTTGAAGATACCTGCTGAACACCTGTGTGGACAACCTCCTGACCCTTCTGGGTCGAGAAGAAACCGGCTCCAAGCAGTACGTAGCTGAACACTGCTGCAACTGTGATGAACGCTATCAGGGTTATTGCAGCCTCAAGACCCGTAAAACCCTTTATGTCCTTAACAAACCTACCCTTCATTCCGATCACCTCACACCCATGTAAGACTCGTCAGGCTTGGCGGAATCTGCTTGTTGACTATGAGCGGTGCACCGATTGGTGGCTTCATTTCGATGGTAACGTAGTCGTTTGTTGCAGGCAGGTTGGTCACCATACCAGCACTCTGCAAAGCTGTAATGTTTATCGTTATCTTGTATTTCTCATTCTTCTCAAGCAGGTTGTCTGGCGTACCTCCGTCCACATCAACTATGCCCTGATATGTCCAGTATTTGGTGGTCGCATTGTATGGCAGCTGAAGGTAGTAGTCCTGATACCTGAGTGCAACAACAGTGTTGTTAAGGTCGATCGGGGTTGCTCCAGCAGATAGTGTAATATAGTAGTATATCTCCTTGACATCACCACTGCTGCCTGTTGTATTTGCCACAAGGTAAACGTACTGGCCGTCAAGCTCCATGCTTGAAGATGCTTGCTTAACTCCCGTGTCAACGCTCTGCTTTCCTTTCTGGGTCGTATAGAAACCGGCTCCAAGCATAACGTAGCTGAACACTGCAGCCACTGTAACAAAAGCTATTAAAACAATTGCTGCTTCGAGCCCTGTAAATCCCTTTTCGTTTTTCCTTAACTTTTTCCAACTCACAGCTCACCACCTCACAATTACAATCACTCTTGAAAAGCAAAAATATAAATATTCTTTTTTTATCAATGAAATTTACATTTTGTAATTGCAAAAGTGAAAGTTGAGTATTGGAAACCCCTGCACTTAATAAGTTTTAAATATCGAGTCCTTTTTAGCTGGCCAGGTGATAGCCATGGCAGAGGAAGCAGTAGTGTTTGTGGGTTCAAAGCCGGTAATGAACTACGTTCTCGCAACCCTTACGCAACTCAATGAGGGCGCAAGCAAGGTTGTGATAAAGGCAAGAGGAAAGGCAATCAGCAGGGCTGTCGATGTTGCAGAGATTGTCAAGAACAGATTCATGCCCAATGTGAAGGTTAGCGACATCAGAATTGACACTGAGGAGCTTGAGAGCGAACAGGGAAGGATCGTCAACGTTTCAACTATCGAAATTGAGCTTGTTAAAGAGTAATTTTTTCTACCCCCTATTTAATTTTAATCAAAAAATAAAAGTGGCAGGAGACCTTTTCACTGCACCCCTTCTGAAAACTGTTTTCTGAGGACCTTCTTGTCTATTTTGCCAACACTCGTTTTTGGCAGTTCGTTCATGAACACAACTCTGTCAGGAACTGCCCACTTCGTGATCGTCCCCTTCTCGACATACTCCATTAGGTATTGCTTGATCTCCTCCTCGCTTACGCCTTCGGCGGGGACGACAATTGCAAGCGGCCTTTCGCCCCATTTTTCATCCGGAATGCCGATCACCGCCGCCTCCTTAACCTTCGGGTGCAGGCTGAGAATGTTCTCAAGTGTCAGGGTGGAGATCCACTCACCACCGCTCTTGACCACATCTTTAAGTCTGTCAACGATTGTTATGTATCCTTCATCATCCACCACCGCTATGTCTCCAGTATGTAGCCAGCCGCCCCTCCACAGTTCTTTCGTTTTCTCCTCGTCTTTGAGATAGGTGTCTGTAAGCCACGGCGCCCTGGTGACAACCTCACCCATCGTTTTTCCGTCGGCAGGCACATCAGTCATGTCCTCATCAACAACCCTGATGTACACAAGCGGGAAAGGTATTCCGGTTTTCACGGAAATCTTCGTTTTCTCCTCTTCAGGCAGGTCAAGAAGGTGGGGCTTCAGAAACGCTCCGGTTAAGGCAGGACAGGTTTCAGACATGCCATAGGCTGACATGGTTATGATGCCCTTCTCCCTCGCCTTTATCGCAAGGCCCTCGGGGAGCTTCGCACCGCCAATCAGAATCTTCCAACCGTTGAACTTCAATCCTTCGGGGATGTTGTCGACAATCATCTGGAGTATGGTCGGAACGCAGTGCGTGATTGTAACACCCTCTGAGAGGACGAGCTTTACAATCATTTCCGGCTCATACCTTCCCGGATACACATGCTTGTGTCCGAGGAGGAACATCATGTAAGGGACTCCCCAGGCGTGCACATGGAACATTGGCGTGAGGGGCATGTATACTTCTCTTTCCAGCACAAGCCTCAGGGGGGATCTGTAGGCAGCGAGTGCCACACTTCCAGAAAGGGTGTGCAGAACGAGCTTCCTGTGTGTGAACCACACCCCCTTTGGCCTCCCTGTTGTGCCGGTTGTGTAGCTGAGAGTGGCCATGGTGTTCTCATCAAAATCGGGGAAATCGTAATCGCTGCTTGCATTTTTCAGCATTTCTTCATACTCAATGTCGGTAAGGGTGTTTTCAGGCACAGTATCATCGGTCATTATCACGTAGTTCTTCACGTTCGGCAGCTTGTCCCTGAGCTTCTCCATCAGGGGGACGAAGTCTTTGAAAACGAGAACGACCTCATCATCTGCGTGCTGCATCGTGTAGAGGATGTCTTCAGGACTCAGCCTCACGTTTACCGTGTGAAGAACCGCACCCATCATTGGAATCGCGAAGTAGCATTCGAGATATCGATGGCTGTCCCAGTCAAGAACCGCCACCTTAGTGCCTTTTTTAACTCCAAGCTCCTCAAGTGCGCTGGCAAGTCTGTGAACCCTCTCGTAAAATTCAGTGTAGGTGTATCGCACCTTATCCCTGTAAACTATCTCCTGCTTCGGCGCGTAATTCACACCGCTCTCCAGAATATGCTTTATCAAAAGCTGGTAGTTATAGGCCTCATTCATGATTGATTGTTTAATTTGCAAACTAATATACCTTTTGTTAACCTGTTAACCGGCACAAGCCAGAGCATAACTGGATGTCCGGTTACTCCTTGATTCAGAATTCTGCACACCATTCTCTGAAAACAACAGACAAAATTTTAAAAACAATTTCTTGATTGTTTGGGCATGGCTAAACCGCTTGAGACGAGAGGTGCAAAACTGCTTGCCCTGATGCTCGCACTCATCATGCTCGGCTCTGTACTGGTGTATGCTTTCAAAGGCTCTAAAACTCTGCCCGAGAGAGAAATCAAATATGAAGTAAATGGATTTAAGGAGATACTGGATCTCGTTTCAGATTCATCGAGAGTCATCTATCTGAACTTCAATTTGACAGACCCGGGACTCGTACAGCTGGTGGATGCTTATTACAAGAGTCTGGTGTCCTATGACCCTCTGTTCAGATACAATTACATTGGTCTCGTCTCTCTCAATTCTATGTACTATGTGGAGTATCCCCAGACTCTGCCAGGAAACAACCCGTACGTTTATCTCCTCGATTCCGGAAACTACAAGGTATTCTTCAGGCATGAGAGCAAGGATGAATACATGGGTGTTACAGTTAAGCTCGTTAGGGGGTATGCGATGGCTGAGAATGTAAATCCAGTTGCTGTGGGAACATCCGACGCCGTTTACAAGTACATCGACAGAATTTCCGGTGTTGCGAAAGTCGAGGACAATTATACCGCATATATTGAGAAAATTCCTGATTTGAATTACAAATTCGCTCTGGTGCTGTTTGGGGACCTTGCTAACAGGAGCATAAGAATGAACGGCTCCGAGGGCGAGGTGGCTGACTTCTACTTCGAGGGCATAGCCCTGAATGATTCGGGCGGATATGACAAGGTCGTGGCGATAAACTTCAAGCAGAACATCTTCTTCGTTCAGAGCAACGTCACGGAATACTACAACGTAACCAGGTACGGAGACTTGAACATAGCTTTCATGCACGATACAAACTTCACGAGGATTCTCGAAGCAAAACCGGAAATGAGAGCAGTGTTCATAAAACCAGTCGAAACGTCTGGAAATGAGAGTTGAGGGCAACACCACCATTCTTTTATTTGGACCGGGAGAATTCAGGAGCACTTCCTCTGCCAGCATCTTCGGTGGAAAATTCAGGGAAGCCAGAGTAGAGCGCGGGAAGGTCCTTCCAGTATACTTTCCGGAGGACACTGAAGTAAAAATTACCGGAGACTTTGTTGCAGTCAATGGCAGCACGATACCGGAAAGCTGGAAAAAATTTTCAGATAAAGATTACGGCAGAATCTTCCTCTTCGGAGAATCAGACTCGGGAAAAAGTAGCTTCGCAGCATACGTGATGAACACAATGGGCATTGAAACTGCAATAGATGCCGATGTTGGACAGAACGACATTGCACATCCCGGTGCAATGGGAATGGGCGTTAAAAAATCGGACATCTACACTCTTCAGCACCTTGAGGTTTCCGAGGTAGCCTTTGTGGGTGTGATTTCACCTTCCGGTTTTGAATCGAGGTGTCTGAGGGCGTTCACACACCTTGTCAAAAAGGTTAGAGGTAGGGCCGTTGTCGATACCACCGGGTGGGTCAGGGGGTGGAGGGCAAGAGAGTACAAGCTGTCCAAAATAGAGACGTTCGAACCCGATGTCGTTGCCTGCTTTGGCGAACCACCGTACTATTTAGATGGTTACGAAGTTATTACACTCGAAAGTTTTGTTGTCAGGAAGAGGGACAGAGATCTGAGAGCATCAATCAGAGGGAGAAGGTATGAACACTGGCTAAACGATCTTGAAGAGGTCGAAGTTTGCGTGGATGATGTGATGACCAGAAACACATCCATGCTTCAGGGGTGCAGACTGGAGGACGATCTCCTGAGTTCGTTTGGGGATGTTGTATATGCCGAGAAGGGTTTCGATTTTCTAAACATTTACTCCGAAAACTTCGATGCTGGCAGGGAGGCCATATCGATGCTGAGGGAGTTCTACGGTGTTGCAGAGGTAAACATTATAAAGCCGTCTGACCTCAGTGGCCTGTTCCTGGGACTTTTCAGAGGAAATAGATATCTTTCCCCTGGAATTCTAAAGGGCATCGACTTCGAAGAGAGGAAAATTAAAATCCTTGGGCGTAAGGATATAGACACTGTTGAGTTTGGAAGCTTCAGGCTCGATGAAGACCTGAAGGAGATACTGGTGAGGGTACCATGATAATAGATATCACCACTCAGAAAAGGGAGGAAATCATCGACATAACGGATGATGTGAGAAAAGCTGTTCAGCTTGAAAATGGGTTTGTTGTCGTCTATACTCCCCACACAACCACTGCAGTCATCGTGAACGAGGCTGAAAGAGGTCTGCTTGACGATTTTATAAAAAAGCTCTCCGAGCTTGTGCCTTACATGGCAGGATACTCCCATGACCGGATAGACAGCAACGCAGATGCGCATATCAAGGCAGGTATTCTCGGAAACTCCATAACAGTTCCGGTCGTGCGTGGTGAGCTTTTGCTCGGTACCTGGCAGAGAATACTTTTTGTTGAGTTAGACGGGCCGAGAGAAAGGAGAGTCTATGTGATGACCTATGAAGCCAAGAAGGGTTGAAGACCGCCAGGACCACTATTACTGGAGAGCCAAAAAGGAGGGCTACAGGAGCAGGGCAGCGTACAAGCTCAAGCAGATGAATGCGAAATTTGGATTGATAAAACCCGGTTACTGGGTTCTCGACCTTGGGGCGTCTCCGGGAGGCTGGAGCCAGGTTGCCGCTGAACTTGGAGCCAGTGTGATAGCCATTGACCTGAGTCCAATGAAAGACATTGAGGGGGTTACATTCATCCAGGGCGACATGACATCCGAAGAAACGTGGGAAAAAATTAGAGAAATCAGGGACAGATTTGACGTTGTTATCAGCGACGCATCACCCAAGATCACGGGACACTGGGACATAGACCATTACAGATCTGTTGAGCTTGTTGAGGCTGCATTCAGCATCGCCAGGAGGTTTCTCAAGCCGGGTGGAAATTTTGTCGTCAAAATGTTTCAGGGCGAGGAGACTCCGAAGCTCTATGCAGAGTTTAAAAAACACTTCAGATTCAAAAAACTTCACTCCCCTCCAGCATCGAGAAAGAGAAGTTCGGAAATATATTTCATAGGCAAGGGGTTCGGAGGGAAGTTCAAACCGAAAAAAGATGAATGACAATATTCCGACATTATCTCCATTCTGCGCTTCCATTTAATTGATATAAAGTACCGTAAAGATTTGTAAAGGTCAGTAAAATATCCGGTGCCTTTTCACCCGTGACGCCTGAAACAATCGATATATTTTTTGAGACGAAACATAAGTATGGTGATTGGTATGAGGTGGTATATCGCAATAGGTGCGGTGCTTATTGTTGCACTGATGCCGGCCTTCGTCATGGCACATGGCATGATGGAAGACGATGACGAGCATCCGTATGCAAACGACAGCATGAACCCAACATTGAATGAAACGTACATGAATAATACATACGGCATGGGAATGGGTCCGGCAATGGGAATGGGTCACGATGATGAGGACGACCACGACAAAAATGTGACTGAAAAAAGGCATGAAATGAGAGAAAGATGGAAAGAGAGAATGGAGAAAATTAAAGAATACAGAGAGAGAATGAAGGAAAGAATGGAGCACGTCAGGGAAGTCAAGGAAGAACACAGAATGAAATACATGGAGGAGAAGGAGAGATACGAGAAAATGAAGCACAGAGGTCTCGAGGATCCTGAGGTATTCAACACCGCAAAGGGGTTTGTGGTGAACGGTGTTGGATTTGCAATAGCTCACCTTGATGAGCTTGAAAACAGAGTGATAGCAATGAATCTGAGCGACAACACAACGGCCGAACTTCTTGGAGACATTGAGGCGATAAAAGAAAACCTCTACGGATGGGAACAGGTCTTCAACAACTCGACAACTCCACAGGAATTCAGAGACAACGTCCTTGCTTTCAGGGAGGAGTGGTCGCTCCTGAGAGTGAAGATTAACGCAGTTACTTCAAAGGTCGTGGCACTCAAGTTCCTTGAGGTTGTCGAGAAGGCTGAAAACAGAACACAGATAATCGAGGACAAGATAGCCAAACTTGAAGAGCTCGGAGCAAACACCGGTGAGGTTGAGAAGGCCTACCAGGAATATCTCGATGCCCTTTCAGAGGCAAAGGATAGCATGAATCTTGCACTCCAGCACTTTGATAACGCAATAAATTCAGACAACTACGAAACTGCATTCAAGGAGCTTAAAGAAGGTAAGGAACTTTACCATGAGGCCATTGGAAAATTCAGAGACTCCATGATGGAACTCAGAGACGTGTTCAAAGAATATGCCGAGAGCGTTAGAGAACTCAGGCAGAACAGCACGGCTTTAAATGAAAGCTCATGAGGTGGTCGAAATGAATGCAAGACTGCTAATCATACTTTCAGTGGTTGCTGTAATAGCCATCTTCGGATGCACCCAGAAGGGTGTTGAGGAGGTCGTGAAAAAGACCACCACTCCAGCAGAAACTGCAACACCCTCTGCCACGAACGTCAGTAATGTTGAAACGACAATCGATGACGTGCTGAAAGAACTTACAGAACTTCAGGAGCTTGAAAAAACCACTCAGGAGCTTAACAACCTGAGCTTTGACATCTGAAATACTGTTTTTATTTTTTAATTTCTGGAATGAGGATTGCTCCATCAATACCTTCCACAAACCTTCCCCTGCCCTCCAGATACAGTTTCACGGTCAGCGCAGAGATTAACGCATCAGCCTGATTGTGGTCTGCAATATCTGTATCGAATGTCAGAAAGTCATGCAGACGATTTTTTATCGCATCCAGCCCGTTCTTAGATCTTTTGTTTGCCCCCGGTGCGATATCGAGGATCATGCGTGTTGCGTATGGGTAAACCTCGTAAACCTCAATGCCTCTCCTTCTGAACTCTCGCGCAATTTCAATTCCTCTTTCGCCAACCTTCCTGAAAAAATCTGCACCTGAGGGAAAAAGGCGTATGCCCATTTTCAGAAGTTCCCGCTCACACTCTCTGAAGCTTCCTTTTTCTGGAAACGAGAGCGGCGCATCTATACCCACAGCATATATGCTCATACCGAGCAGTTCTCTGTAATCTCCAAAGACCGCTGCTTTCTTACCCTCAATGACTGCCGATACGGAGTTTCTCAGACCAACATCAACACCGGCAATCCTCATAACATATTGCACCGGTTATTTTTTGCTTAAAAATGCTCTGAAACTCCACTCAAAAGGCAGATTTCTCAGGGATAAGGATTTTAAACTCATTACATCCATTTATACACATGTTCCTGATATTTGATCCGGTGTACCTGATACTGGCGACCGTGGGCTACATGATAATGTTCTTCATGGCAGCATTCATAGCCCCGAAACTCGCAGGAAGACTTGCTGGAAGGTTCTCGCTTTACACGTCCATGCTGCTGGTGGCAGTGCTCATTCTTGCAGTGAGTGGTTCCGTCATATACTACGTTCTCGTATACTCCGGCATTTATATCGGATTTTACGGGCTGATAGCATTCATAGTGCTGGCAAATCTCGCAATGTATCTTCTCTCCCCGTACATAATTAACGCAATGTACGGGGCAAAACCCAGTCCAGAGCTTCAGGCACTTGTCGATGAGATAGCAATGAGGCTGGGGGATAGGAGAAAGTACAGGGCCATGATCGTCAAATCACCCCCCAACGCATTTGCCTACGGAAACTTCCTCACCGGGAAATTCGTGGCTGTGTCTGATGCACTTGTCAGCATGCTCGAAAAAGAGGAACTCATGGCAGTGGTGGGACATGAAATAGGACACCACAGACACAGGGATTCGGCAGTGATGCTCCTCTTCGGACTTCTTCCCTCCGTGATCTTTTACCTCGGCTACGCTCTCGTGCATACGGGACTGAGGGATGACAGGAACAGGGGTTCAGCGCTTATAGGCATTGCTGCAGTCGTTGCAAGCTTCATCGTTCAGATCCTCGTTCTGGCATTCAGCAGGCTGAGGGAGTACTACGCCGACACGGAAGGAGTCAGGGTTGCTGGAAAACTGCCCATGCAGGCGTCTCTTGCAAAGATACATGCCTTCTACCACAGAGTCCCGAGAGCACTTGATGAAATTCGTGACAGCAGTTTCAAGGCCCTGTTCATCTATGCATTCACGAATGCGGTTGCAAGCCCATACGTGTCAATGAGAGACATTGAGATGCTGAAGAAAACCAAAGTCTCACCCGTTGAGGAGTTCCTCTCAACGCACCCGCCCATATCTAAGAGATTGACGTTTATTGACTCTCTTCCATACTGATTGATTAATTTTTAATATTTTCAGAACCATTTATTTTTATGAATCCTGAAGCATTATATAGAATCAGCTATGGACTCTATATCGTTTCAAGCCATAAAAACGGTGTGCCAAACGGTCAGATAGCCAATACAGTATTTCAGGTAACTTCCGAACCCGTGATGGTTGCAGTATGCCTGAATAACAGGAACCTCACAAACGAATATGTCAGGGAATCAGGGGTATTCTCTGTATCAGTTCTTGACAGAAACACGCCTCTGAAATTCATAGGGAAGTTCGGGTTCAATACAGGACGAAATTCAAACAAATTCGAGGATATCGACTTCTTCTGGGGTAAAACCGGAGCCCCCATTGTGAGGGATCACAGCATAGCATACATTGAGGCGGAGGTCAGAGACATGATGGAGGTCAAAACACACACCCTGTTTTTCGGTGAAGTCGTTGAGGCTGAAATCCTAAAAGAGGGCGAGCCGCTCACGTATGCGGAGTACCACTACAAAATGAAGGGGAAGACACCCGAAACAGCCACAGTATATCTGGAACGCCTCAAGATGTGACAGGAATTCCATCCGAACAATCAAACTCTGTCGATCAGGTGCATATTCCCAACGTTCACGTTCTTCAAATGTCTCCTTGCAGCCCTGTAACATTCCAAAACCTGATTTTTCGGAGTTATGGGAAGGTCATTCAGCCTGTAATCCGGATGAAACACGAGCAGGGAGTAGGGTATGTTCGGGCTGAGACCCGATATGAACTCCGCAATCCTTTCCACCTCCTCTGAATCAACATAATATGGCACGAGCAATGTTGTTGCAGATACGACGTCTGGATATCGTTCAAACATCCTTTCTAAGTTTTTGAGAGTCTGTCTGTTCCCCCTGCCCGTTAGTATCTTGTGGAGTGACTCATTCCAGGCTTTAATATCGAATTTTACCGTTCCACCGCTCTTACTGCTGAGTTCTCCCGCCCTTATGCAGAGGTTTGTGTTTCCCGAGCCGTTCCACTCCCAGCAGATTGCGATGTTGCCTCTCTTTTCTATGGCGAGTTCGCTGAATTTGAGGGCAAAAGACATCTGCGGTTCAGGCGAACCTCCGAAATGACAGATGCACCTTATTTCTTTTTTCATGACCTTTTCGAGCAGTTTGTCAATGGATATCACCGGAGCGTCATCAACAAACCTGTGCTGCCAGTTCTGGCAATAGAGACAGTCGAAGTTGCAGCCATAGTAAAAGATGGCAAGGTTGTAACCTCGCATCCCGCTCCCCCTGCAAAACCAGGAGTTGCAGCAGTTCGTGGGTAGTGGGTCTTGATAGGCGTGAAGCACCGCTTTGATTGATGTGGATCTCGAAACTATCCTGCCATTCCTTACAAAGCGAATGTTGCACAGGCCTGAATCCTCAATTCTGCATCGGTTGGAGCAAAGTTCGCAATCCCCGCCACCGATAATTTCCAGTCTTTCATGGATCGATCCAGCAACCTCACCATGGCTTTTCGCACATTTGGGACAGACAGGGATTGTTTGAGAAGGCCGGGGTTTCCCGCAGATTATGCACTCGTTCATTACTGTAAGATAACTGGAACGAGAATATAAAAAATGTTTAGCACAGATTTACTTCAGAATAGGTCCAATATCTTCGTAACCCTGCCTCTGACCTGTCCCTGCATGCTTCGTGAGCCTTTCTGGATTCCTCACAAGGTCGATAGCATTCCTCACATGTTCCCTGACTCTGTTTTCAGCCACCCTCAACAGAGTTTTCTCGTCCTCCGCCTCATCCTCGTGGATTGTAACATCGATTATGTGTTTGTTCGTCATCAGCTCAGCAATAATTTTCCCCACAGAGAGAGCAATGTAGCTCAGAGCATCTTTTTCAGCCCTACCAACCCAGCCGAGAGTTACGACTATGTCGCAGTTCTCCTCTTCGATCAGCTTTTTCGCCTCGACCGGAATGTCCTTTATCCCGGGAACCGTTCTGCGTACGTATTTTACACCAGCGTAATTTTTCAGCTCGTCGATTGCTATTCTGCCCATGTCTATTCTGGAAAACGTTGTATCCACAATACCTATCTTCATCCCAGTTCCTCCATTGCTGCATGCAATGCTGGCTTTACCACGTTCTTTCTCGAAAGTATGTCTTCTATTGCTGAAAGCGTGGCAACCAGATCCCTTTTCGTAACATTACCCATGTGACCGATTCTGAATATCTTGCCCTTCAGATGCTCCTGTCCGCCAGAGATCGTTATCCCATACTCTTCTCTCAGAGTCCCTCTCAGATCCTTGTCCGCAACACCGTCTGGCATTTTTATTGCTGTCACGGTGTTTGAGTAGCTGGAGTGTTCGTTCAGAGCAGGGAAAAGCTCGAGCCCAGCACTTTCAGCCCAGACTCTTGTTGCCCTTGCAAATTTTCTGTGTCTTTCTACTCTGTTTTCAATCCCTTCCTCCTCAATTATTCTGAGAGCCTCAGCAAAGGCAAGGAACAGAGGCACGGCTGGAGTGTACGGTGTCTGGTTGCTCTCAGCCTTTTTGACATAAGCCTTGAGGTCGAGATAGTATGGCACGGATTCGCTGTAGAACTCCCACGCCCTCTCATTTATTGCCACTGCCGCAAGACCAGGTGGTGCGCCTATGCATTTCTGTGACCCCACCACTGCAACGTCAATTTCCCACTCATCCATTTTAACCTCATCCCCACCAACGCTTGTAATTCCATCCATGATAACAAGAGCATTGTACTTTCTGGCTATTCTTGCTATCTCACTCGCTGGATTGAGTATACCTGTTGAGGTCTCGTTGTGAACAAAGGCTATGGCCTCACTTCCGTTTGCGAGGCTCTCTTCAACCTTTTCGAGGTCAATGCTATTTCCCCACTCAAACCTCAGGTGATCAACTTCCGTGTATTTTGCACCGATCTTTGCAAATCTCTCTCCAAACTTTCCATTATCCACAACGGTGATTTTCCTCACCTTCGAGAACGATGCGACAGCAGCCTCCATTCCGGCGGTTCCGCTACCGCTGATGATCGCAATATCGCCTGAAGTTCCAAAAAGAGGTTTTATTGCATTTTTGCAGTATTCAAAAACCTCCTCAAAATCCCGGCTTCTGTGGCTAATCATCTGGCTGGACATTGCCTTTATAATCCTTTCGTGGAGTTTGACCGGTCCCGGAATCATCAGCAAATCGTCCTTTACCATGTTCTGAAGCACGGGCGGGGCGTTAATATAATTTTTGGCGGAGATTGGATATAAAAATATATAAAAAATTTCCTAAATAATTTGTCATTCTCTCCTCGGCGGGTTCATTACCACTGAAACCACTCCTCCCGCTATAACGAGAACCGAACCCAGCCAGACCAGAGATACGAGCGGGATTACATGCACCTCAAAAAACGCAGAGTCCATGGAAATGCCCCCGATGGCAATATAGATGTCCTTGAAGTAGTCAGAGAGTATCGACACCGAATATATCACCCTGTCCTGTCTGAGAAGGTTGTACTGGGTAATAGTTGGGGTTACAGTTCCCTTCAGAACACCGTTTTCATACACGTTCAGCGTTATTATGAGTTCGGACCTGTCTTGGTAGTCCATTTGCTTCGCATCCGTGATCTCAAGGGTGATGTCTCCAAACCTGGTGTCAATTTTTGCCTTATCCTGGATACCCACCCTCACATTCTGATGCACCTCATCATACATCCACGCCCCTGCAACTCCGATGGCGATGAGTATGATTCCTATGTGGACGATGTAGCCTCCGGCCTTCCTTGCATTTCTGAGGTCTGAGGGTTTGAAGGTCATGAGGTGGTTCACGAGCGAGAATGCACCTATACCTGCAGCAAGAGAGACGTAAAACATGCCCGCAAGTATTTGTGTCAGGGCAAATACAATCACTCCAGCTGGGGCTGAAATCTTCAGCAGCCTGAGAGTATTTTCTCTGCTGGCACGCCAGCCTATGGAAATGCACACACCGAGGAGAACTGTCAGCAGAATGGCGAGAGGGGTCTCAACCCTGTCATAGTAACCTCTCCCGACAGAGATTCCTGAAACAAGAGTTGGAGCCACGGTTCCAATCAGTACTGTCGCGGTGGACAGGATTAGTATGAGCATGTTCAGAAAAATCGCAAAATCTCTTGAAAATGTCGAATACTGTTCTGAGCGAAAAACATCTTTTCTTGTGGAAAACAGGTACGCCGAGACCATCCCTGCAATTGCTATCAGGATCAGGTATAGCCAGCCTTCAGGATTCTCGCCAAAGGCATGCACACTTTCGATGATACCGCTCCTCGTGATGAATGTGGCAAATACTACGAGGGCGAAGGAAACGTACGCCAGCCAGTAATTCCAGCTTTTGAAACTTCTGTTTCTCATTATTCCATGAAGAAGGGCAGTGATTGTTAGCCACGGTAGCAGAGATGCATTTTCAACCGGGTCCCATGCCCAGAACCCACCCCATCTGAGGGTCTTGTAAGCCCACCACGCACCAAGGAATATCCCGACTGAAAGAAAGATCCAGGATACCAGAGCCCACAATCTCGCTCTCAGGTGCCAGCCTTCCTGTTTGAGGTAAACAGAGCTGACGGCAAGAGCAAATGGCAGAGTTGCAGCAGCATAGCCGAGAAATACTGTGGGCGGGTGAAGTGCCATTTCAGGAGTTCTCAGCAATGGATTCAATCCGTAACCCTCACCCGGATTGACACCGAACCTCTGGAAGGGGTTGGAGAATGTCAGCATAACCAGAACGAAAAATGATACGGTTGCAGAGGAAATTGAAAGAGCCAGTGCAGAGAGGGCATCTTTTTTCTCAACCCTCAGGAACACAACATTCAGAATTGACAGGAAAAAAGCCCACAGGAGGAGAGAGCCTTCTCTGCCTGCCCATACTGCACTTATCGTGTAGGTGAGATTCAGATGGCTGTCGGAGTAATAGTAAACATACTGGACATCGAAATCTCTTACCAGAAAATAGTATGTTAAAAGCAGGTACGCAAGAACAATAATGAACGTGTACAGATAAGTTGCCTGCTCTCCTTTTCTTGCAATACTGGCAGCCTTCTTACCTTTTGCTCGTACCGCAAGAATAAATGTGTATGTCGAATAGAGACTAACAAAAAAAGCGAGAATGAGAAGCAGGTAGCCCGGATCCAGACTCGTCACCTCTTCAGTTTGCTGTCATCCACCTCATATTTGCTCGGACATTTCATCAGGACGTCCTCTGCATAAAAGACCCCGTTCCTGTAATCGCCCTTCACAACCGCCTGGATAACATCCTCACCCGGGAAATACTGAAGCGAGCCATTGTACACAACCAGAATCTCATTCTTTCCATCCGTCAGTCTGAATGTTTTTGTTCCGTTCTCGTACTCCACAAGGGAGTACTGGACTACCGTTCCATTTACCTGCACGTTCTCAGCAGTTCCTCTGCTGACAACTTCGCTGACGGTCAGGTACGGACTTATGCCCTGGTTGAACGCAAAAACCACGAGGATGGAAAAACCTATCAGCGAAATTCCAATCATGAGCCTTATCTGGTTCGATTTGACCATGATAATTCTCTGATCGGGCAAATTAAAAACTTTTTCCATCCGGATAAATTGTTAATTATGGTTCATTGCGGCTCAGCACTCAAGACCCTCATCACCATTCAGCGGGGCCCTTTCATCATTGCCGGAACATCTCAGGCTGCTGCACTTTATTAACTTTTACCGGGGCATTAACGAAAAATTTTTAATGTTTAATTGTTAAGAAATTCTCATGAGAGCCTCAGTCGCCACTCTGAAAAACCCCGAAAGCAGAGAGATTGGGCGGAAGGAAATCTCTTTCAAAAACGCCATTTTTAAAAGCGCAGGTCACGCTTACTGGAAAACGATCATTGCAGATGAATCAAAAATCGTGAGAAAGGACAGGCTCGAAGTCATCAGGATTAAAGAAATAGAGCTTCCTCAGAAAAGCACCATTGCGCCACTGTCAATTTTCAGACATGCTTACGGAACGACCATTGATGTTCTCACTGACGAAATCAGAAAAATTGAGGAAGTCAGGAGAATCAGATACGCATACTTTTACGGAATAGATTATGGAGAGATTGAGCCGGGCGACATCATAGGAGTCATAAAGGTTTATCCAATTAATGTCGGAAGCATGGAAAAAATTGAGTACCTGAAGCCACCCGAGACCAGACCAAAGCTCGAAAAAATTCAGGGCAGTGTTGTGTACAAGGAAGGAGATCTCGTTTACAGGAAGAGAGTCACCATTGAGGAACCCTGGTATTCAAGATGGCACATCGGGGAATGGAGAATGCTCGTCTCAGATGAGGATGTCTCGCTTGAACCCGGCAACGGCAGGATGATAAAAATCAGGCCGGTGGAGATACCGAAAAACACAATCCCCGTGCCATTATACGGTCACCGACATCCTCTGGGGACTATAATCGACGTTTACTCTCCGGGAAGGCCCAGAAGGATTGAGGAGAGAAAGCTCATTACCGGCGTGTATTTCCTTCCCGCAGAAGGGGGCGAAATCAGGAAGGGAGACGTCATAGGTGTCCTGAACCTGTACACGGTGTCCATAGGTGAGATGTTCGATAAGGTCGTCCCATTCCTGAACGAAAAGGTCAGGGGCAATGTGGTGGTCAGGGCGAACAGCGGCCTTAGAAGAATCGAATTCGAACACACACCGTTCCTGTTCAGGAGAAGCAGCATAGGGTACCTGAAACCAATTATAAGTGCAGAAACCAAGACCATTCGGGCCAACAGGCCTGAAAGAATTCTGCTCGAAAAGATAGACATTCCAGCCGGTTCAGTTATTCAACCAATGGGCGGAAGGGGGCACGCTTACGGGATAACAATAGATGTGGAGCTTGAAGCCCAGAGGTTCGTCGAGGAGGACAGAGTTGTCGATTCGGCAATAATAATATCGCCATACGATGGTGAGATCCTCAGAGGAGATATGATTGGTGTTCTGATGCAGTATCAGATAACGCCCCTAACCTCTCCCGAACTGTTTGTGAGGAAATATGGCTGATTGACGGGGCAAGGATAAAATATTTAAATAGACCTGCCTATCCAGAGCATCAGGAGGTGTCACTGTGATCTTTCAGGGTAGAAGTAAGAGAAAATACACGGGAAAGCTGTACAAGAGGTTCAGGAAGAAGAGAAAGTATGAACTTGGAAGAGAATATGTTGAAGCGCTGATAGGAGAGAGAAAAATCAAGAAGATAAGGGTCAGAGGAGGTAACTGCAAGATAAGGATATACAAGGACAGATATGCGAACGTTTACATTCCGGCAGAGAAAAAGGTCGTCAAGGCAGAAATAAAGAGGGTTCTGGAAAACAAGGCCCACATCCACTTCGCCAGAAGGAACGTGCTTACAAAGGGTGCGGTAATCGAAACGTCAGTGGGCAAAGCAGTAATCACCAGCAGACCCGGCCAGGATGGTGTTATAAACGCTGTTCTTGTTGAGGAATAATTTTTTATTAAAAATCCTTACAAATTCTGCCTTTTTTAAAAATATTCCCTTTTCCTGCCTCCAAACCAGATTTAAAGAGAAAATTATTAATATTTGTTCAAACACCATTCAGTAAATTTCCGGTTTGGTGAATTGGCTGGAGGTGATTGTTTTGGAGGCTCCAACAAGAGAACTGCTCTGGGGAATCGGGAAATCACTGCCTTATTACATCCATTACACACTGTTTCTGATTGCAACGCTGATCTTTCTGGTGGGAGTATACAGGTGGTACAGGATACTCAAAATCGCCAGAAACGATGAGGACAGACTCGATAACCTCGGAAAAAGAATCTGGTACACCTTAAGAGACGGATTCCTGTTCGTCAGACTGTACATCAGAGAATCCCAGATGGGTCTGATGCACATCCTGATACTGTGGGGTTTCATAGTGCTCACCATAGGGACGCTTATCCTGACAGTAGCGGCGGATATAAACTCGTCCTTCTTCAGGGGAACATTCTATCTTATTCACGAAGCACTGATGGACCTTGCGGGTCTTGCTCTCCTGTTTGGACTGATCATCGCCATTGTAAACAGATATTCCACAAAGCCGAGCAGATTTTCAAAGGCATGGCCCTACGCAAAGGATGATGGTGCCGTACTTCTGCTCCTGCTCACGATAACCGTTCTGGGATTTGCTGTTGAGGCAATAAGGATTGCAAGTGGTACACCCGCCTACACTGCTATTATAGGAGAGGCTATTGCAAAGCTCCTTCCCTACGATCTGGGGCTATACAGAACGCTCTGGAGTGTTCACTCACTGCTCGCACTGCTTTTCATAGCCCTCATACCCTATACAAAGCTCGCACATGTTATTGCAGCACCGCTCAACATTCTGACCAGAAGTGAAAGGGGTGCTGCCGCAAGGACTGTCGAAGACGAGGAGTACATGGGAGCGATAGAGCCAGGAGACCTGCAGTGGAGAGACATCCTCTCAAGCCTGGCTTGCATGAGGTGCGGGAGATGCCAGGACATGTGTCCGGCTGCCAGCTCAGGCACGACACTCTCGCCAATGTTTCTGATGCAGAACCTCAGAAAGACACTCAACGATAACTTCGACATGCTCGGCAGGCCCAAGAAGGAGGATGTTCTGCTTCTCGATAATGTTCTCGACATGGAGGCAGTGTGGGCGTGCACAACATGCAGAGCCTGCATGGAGATGTGTCCTATCTACATCGAGCAGATGGAAATCATAGGCGAGATGAGGAGGGGCATTGTAGAGAGCGGAGAAGCACCACCAGACATCAGAGACTTCCTGACAAACGTCCAGAAGCAGAAGAACCCGTGGGGAGAGGCGAAATACAAGAGAGATGCCTGGGCCAAAGATCTCGATGTTCCGAGAACGAAGGATGCTGAATTCGAATGGCTATGGTGGGTTGGCTGCGGACATGCCTTCGACAACAGGAACAAGGTTGTTGCAAAGAAGCTTGTAAGAATTCTCAACGAGATAGGAGTCAGCTATGCCATACTCGGTAGGGAAGAGGGTTGCTGTGGAAACGACGTGAGGAGGGTCGGAGAAGAGGGTCTCTTCCAGGTGCTAAAAGAAGAGAACGTGGCCGCATTTGAGAAATACGGTGTTGAGAAGCTCTTTGCCACCTCACCACACTGTTACAACACATTCAGGAACGAGTATGAAAACGTGGAGGCGAAGTTCATTCTCGAAATAATACACGATGCCATAAAGGAAGGCAGGCTGAAGCTGAGACATCCGGTGAACAAACGGGTTACCTTCCACGATCCGTGCTACCTCGGAAGATATAACGGCATGTACGAACTGCCAAGGGAGATCCTGAAGTCAATTCCGGGACTCGAGCTTGTTGAAATGGAAAGGAACAGAGAGAAGGCATTCTGCTGCGGTGGTGGGGGTGGTAACCTCGTCAGAGAGTATCCGGGAGACGACAGGCCCAACAACATAAGAGCAAGAGAGGCGGGAGAGACTGGCGCAGAGGTTCTCGCCGTCGCATGCCCGTTCTGCATGATAATGCTTGAAGATGGAGTTAAAATGGAGAAGCTGGACGAGAGGATGGCAGTGATGGACGTGATTGAGCTTGTGTACGAGTCCGCTTTCGGGCCTGAAGAGGAAGAGCAGTAAACCCCTCTATTTTTAATTTTCGAATCACGGGTAGTAAACAAAATCCCTGACCTCCTCAAAAACAGAAATGTCAGGCTTTCTTTTAACTCCCGAAAGAACTTTTCTTATTGCATCTATGGCACCGAACCTGTTAAGCGGTTGATTGTTGTTACCGCACTGGTAGCTGTACGTGCATTTCGGACATCCGTCCACTCTTCCACATTCACAGTTCTCAAGGACACTAAGGGAAATCTCCATTGCCCTCCCAAGTCTCGAAAACAGCAGCTTGCTCACCCCATTACCACCTTCGCTCGCATCATAGACGAAAATAAAACCATCCGGTGTAGAGACTCCTCCGAGATTGCTGCTTCCTCCGCCTGTGATTGCGTCACTCGCATCTATAAGCACATGCTCAAGAGCGTGAAAAGAGCCCGCATAATAATCCTCGTAATCCATTTTTTCCGGAAACGGTGCAGCAAACAGGAATCCCTTTGTTCGGAAGGAATAGCTAACCGGTTTCTCAAGATACCTGACGGTCTTTTTGCTGTCGTCATAGGGATTCTTCAGAATGTAGCCGGTTACGAATATTGTAACCTCAAGGTCGCAGTAATGGGCATCAATTGGCTCAGAAGTGCTTTCGAGAGTCCGTATAAGCCGAGGGGTAGCTGAATACATGGGGGTTGTGATCAGCACATCGTCAAACTCCTCCACATACGCCTCAAGATTTGCCAGATTCAGCTCGAGAACACGGTATTTCTTCCTGTTGTGAATGAAGACACCGCCAGGGTGAAGTTCCCTAACAGCAATGGGAAGAACTCGTTCTCCAATGAATCTCTCTCCATGGTATATCTTCACAGACTTTCCAGCACCTCTGAGGCTGAAGTCACGCTTCACATCGCCTGAGAAAAGAAAACCGCCTCCATCAATGAGCAATCCGTTTTCCACCATTCTGTCAACAACCGGATCATCGATCTCATCCCTCGTAAGGGGCATTTCCATGGCCATTGAAAGTATGTGATGTTCCTTAACCAGCTCGTTGTCCCGTTCAGCATAACAGAGTGCTTTTTCCCTGAAGTATTCCTCAGGATTTTTTCTGTAGTAGTTGGATATCGTATCTTCTTCCCTGAGTATCAGTATCCCCGTACCTTTCCTCCTTCTGCCGGCTCTCCCAATTCTCTGCAGGAAGTTCGAAAACGGGACAGGCTCACTGATCACAACATCAACATCGCCGATGTCTATGCCGAGCTCGAGCGTGGATGTTGACACCAGCACTCTTATCCTGCCAGTTCTGAAGTCTGACTCTATCCTCCTTTTCAGATCAGCAGGCAGTCCAGATTTGTGAACGTATGCCCTTAGGCCCTCTCTTTCCAGAATCCATGCAAGGGTCTCAACGCTCCTGTAACTGTTGCCGAATATGAGTACCTTTCTGTCCTTCAGCCTCCTCAGAATCTCCACCACAGTTCTGTAGAAGTTGCCATAAAACATTATGAAATTCAGCTCACCAGTCCTCACGTTCTCAGAAATTACCTCAAAATCTCTCTCGAAAAGGATTTTCCCGAACTCACCGGGATTGTCTATGGTCGCCGAACTTGCAATTATCTGGGGATTGCAGAACCGCTCTATTCTTTTCACAAGCCAGTATATATTAGACCCAAAATATCCCGAATAGCTGTGCAGTTCGTCGAAAACCATAATTTTGACACGCTCAACAAATCTCCGGAATGCAGGGGTGTTTCTCAAATGATAGTCAATCATGTCAGGATTGGTCAGGATTATGTCTGCATCACCAGCAAGAACGAGCCTCCTGCTCACCCTGTCCGAGTCGCCGTGGAAATCCGCAACAGTGAGACTCATTGACCCTGCATAGTATCTCGCCTTCTCGAGCTGGTCCCTGATGAGAGCCTTTGTTGGGTAAATCACCATGGCCTTGCCACCGTCACTGGCTATTCTTTCAATGAGCGGAATCAGAAATGCCTCTGTTTTTCCGGTTCCGGTGGGGGCCGTGATTATTACATCCCTGCCAGCCAGTATCCTTTCAATCGCCTCGTACTGAAATCTGAAAAGTTTTTCAATTCCTCTGAGTTCAAGAGCTTTTTTCAGATTTTCTGAAATATCGAGTCTGTCCAGCTCCGCATCAGGCCTGTAATTCCCGGAAAATCTTCTGAAAAGAACTACCTCACAGTCAGTGGTAAAAAGGGGTTTTAATTCCCCATCCTGGCAGAATTTCTCAAATATCTCAAGATTTCTCTGCCTTACACTCTTTTTTGTGCATACACACCTGCTTTTGAGCCTTCCACATTTGGGGCAGAAGTATTCGTTAGCTTCCATCAGCAAGCACTGCGAGTATCTGTTTTACTCTTTTGTCCTTGATTGAATATATTCTGTACTTTCCGTTCTGCCTTTCCTCAACTATCCTGGCAGACTTCAGCTTGCTCAGATGGTGGCTGACGAGCGTTTGCTGCTGGCCGAGAATTTCCGAAATTGCACAGACACACATGTCGACATGTGATAAAATCTTCAGTATCTGAAGTCTCAGAGGGTTTCCAAGAACTTTCAGGAAGTTCGAATGCTCTCTCAGCTCTTCATCCGTGTAAAGCTCCAGGGTCCCCTCATAATCACACTTGCAGTAGTAGTCATATGCCTCGTCCTTATCCTCAAGCTTCTTTCTTTTGAATTCTGAGTAATCAAATTCATAGGGCATGTTTGTTACAACTATTGTAAACTTATAAAATTAACGCAGTTAATGCAAATGGATGCAAAAAACATAATGAAAAATGAGTCAAAAAATTTACCTCAAAATCCTCATCGCGTTCAGAACCGCGATGAGGGCAACGCCAACGTCCGCAAAGACAGCTTCCCACATCGTTGCACTTCCGGCAATTCCCAGACCTATGAACGCCAGCTTCACGCCGAGAGCAAGAACAATGTTCTGCCACACAATCTTCCTCGTTTTCCTTGCGGTTCTGATGCCCTTGGGAAGTTTTGACGGCTTATCGTCCATTATGACAACGTCAGCCGTTTCTATGGCCGCATCACTGCCGAGCGCACCCATCGCAACGCCCACATCGGCTCTCGCAAGCACTGGCGCATCATTTATGCCATCGCCGACGAAAACAATCCTGTCGTCAGGTGCCTTTAGTTTTTCAAGCTCTTCAATTACTTTCACCTTGTCCTCCGGCAGAAGCTCTGCATAATAATCATCCAGACCTATCTCCCTGGCAACTTCAGCTGCAACTTCCCTGCTGTCCCCGGTAACCATCACCACCTTTTTGACTCCAAGCTGTTTGAGTTCCCGGACAGCACGTGCCGCATCTTCCTTTACCTCATCCGAGATGACCAGGTATCCCGCATAGGTTCCGTTTACAATGACGTGTGCAACAGTCCCGCCAACCCGGCAGGTGTCATGCTCAATGCTGAACCTGTGAAGGAGCCTGTCGTTTCCAACCATCACCTCAGTGCCATCAATTCTCGCCCTCACACCATGCCCGGCAATCTCCTCATATTCCACAATCTCAGCTTCATTGATCTCTTTACCGAACGCTTCGATTATTGCCCTTGCAATTGGATGGTTCGAATGCGCCTCTGCAAGAGCTGCAAACCTGACTATCTCCTCTTCCGTAAATCCGTTTCTGGTCTCAATTCTCGTAACCCTGAACACACCCTTGGTCAGTGTTCCGGTCTTATCGAAGGCAACTATCGTGGATTTGCTCAAAGCATCCAGGAAGTTTGAACCCTTGACCAGTATTCCGTCCTTGGCAGCTCTGCCAATACCTCCAAAGTATCCGAGAGGTATGGACAGGACGAGGGCACAGGGGCACGATATCACGAGAAGCACCAGAGCCCGGTATATCCATTTGGAAAACGGATCCCCGAAGACGAGCGGTGGAATCACAGCTATGAGCACAGCAAGTCCCACAACCGCCGGGGTGTAATACCTGGCAAATCTTGTGATGAACTTTTCAGTCTTTGCCTTTCTGGCCGATGCGTTTTCAACGAGCTCCAGCACCCTCGATATCGTGGATTCCCGAAGCTCTTTGGTAACCTTCACCTTGAGAACGCCGCTGAGATTCAGCATCCCTGAGAGAATTTCATCCCCGGCCCTAACACCCCTCGGAATGCTCTCTCCTGTCAGTGCTGACGTATCCACTGTTGATTCGCCTTCCAGGACAACGCCGTCAACAGGCACCCTCTCTCCGGGTTTTATGAGAATCACATCCCCCGCCCTGAGGTCCTCTGGCTTCACCTGGATTACTCCGGCACCCCTAACCAGGTTTGCATATTCAGCCTTCAGGGCAAGCAGGGATTTTATGGAACGTCTTGACCTGTTCACTGCAAGGTCCTGGAAAAACTCACCGACCACGTAAAACAGCATCACACCAACAGCCTCAGGATACTCCCTGATGGCAAACGCTCCGAGGGTGGCAATAGCTATGAGAAAGTTCTCGTCAAAAACGTTACCTCTGATCGAGTTGACAGCGGCATTTCTGAGGATTTTCCAGCCAACCAGCAGGTAGCTGACCACAAATATCCCGAAAACAAAGTTATTGTCGAGGTCGTAGTAATACCTGAGCACGATTCCGATACCGAAAAGCACAAGAGACGGGACTATGAAGTAGAGCCGATTCAGAGCGTTTTCGCCATCGTTGTGCTGGTGCTCGTCAGCATCTACAACTTCTATGTCAGGCTCAACCCTTTTGACGATCTCCTTTGCCTTTTCAGCATCACCATCCACCATCATTTCTTTCGTTGCAAAGTTCACCATCACGTAATCAAATCCCTCTTTTTTCAGCTCCTCTTCGATTTTGGCAGCACAGCTTGCACAGTCCAGATTTTTGAGCCTGTATCTCTTCAAGGACTCACCTCCATACCCTCTGCAACATGCTCAATGGCAATTCTCAGGATGTTCGCAACATGCTCATCATCCAGGCTGTAATACACGTTCCTCCCCTCTCTGCGATACTTCACGAGTTTTTTATCCCTCAAAACCCTCAGCTGATGAGAAACTGCAGAAACTGAAAGTCCTGTTATGGCAGACAGATCACACGTGCACAGTTCGTGTTTTGAAAGAGCAATCAGAATTTTTATTCTTGTGGAATCGGCGAAAGCTTCAAGGAATTCGGCAAGTTCAATAACCATATCGTCTGCAGGAAGGGACGAAACCACTCTGTCCAGGTATTCTCCAGTTTTCCCACCCTCACACACAGGAGCTTTCTTTTCCATATTTGAACAATTGCTCAAATATCATATAAATTTTCCGGAGTATTTCCGGAGAGACCAAACCCTTATTATATCTCATGAAGCAATTTTGGATGAATGTTGTGGGTTGAGAAATACAGACCTAAAACCATCGAAGACGTTGTTGCAGACAAAACAGTGATTAAAAACGTTCTCACCTGGGCTGAAGGGTGGAAAAAAGGAGTGAGACAGAAACCTTTGCTCCTTGCAGGGCCTCCCGGAGTTGGAAAGACATCCTTAGCGCTGGCTCTTGCAAACACAATGGGATGGGAAGCCGTTGAACTCAATGCGAGTGATCAGAGGAGCTGGAACATCATATCGAGGATCGTCGGAGAGGGTGCGTTTAACGAGACCATCAGCGATGAGGGTGAGTTTCTTAGCTCAAAAAGGGGTAAATTAAAGCTCATCATTCTGGATGAGGTGGATAACATACACAGAAAAGAGGATTTTGGTGGCGAATCCGCACTGCTAAGAATTATCAGGAAAACACCTCCTCAGCCGATAATACTCATCGCAAACGATCCCTACGCCCTGTCCCAGGAACTGAGAAAAAACGTTGTAATGATTAATTTCAAGAGGCTGAACAAAAACCAGATTGCCAGAATTCTGGAGAAGATCTGCGAGCAGGAAGGTGTGAAGTGCGACAGGGAGGTTTTAACGCTCATTGCCGAGAATGCTGGGGGGGATTTGAGAGCTGCGGTAAACGACCTCCAGGCAATTGCAGAGGGTAAAAAGGTTCTGAGGCCTGAAGACGTGGTCATCGCAAAAAGAACCCAGGAAACCGATGTTTTCAAGGTCCTCCAGAAGATTTTCAAGACAAAGCTCCCCGCACACGGGGATGCAATGCTTCTGGACCAGAGTCCCGAAGACCTGATAGTATGGGTCGAGGAGAACATGCCCCTCGAATATGAAGACGAGCTGCTGTACAAGGGGTACAGGGTTCTGGCCCATGCCGACGTATTTCTCGGCAGGGTCAGAAGGAGACAGTTCTACAGGCTATGGAAATATGCAACATACCTCATGACCACAGGTGTGCAGAATGTAAAGCCTGAGGCGAAAAGGGGATTCACCCGCTACCGCCCACCATCAATTTTCAGAAAGCTTGCATACACCAAGTCGAAAAGAGAGACGTACAGAAAGATT
Organism: Geoglobus acetivorans; assembly: GCF_039641995.1. Lineage (NCBI taxonomy): Archaea > Methanobacteriati > Methanobacteriota > Archaeoglobi > Archaeoglobales > Archaeoglobaceae > Geoglobus > Geoglobus acetivorans. The sequence continues at coordinate 1,884,882 of NZ_CP087714.1, forward strand.
TTGAAAAAGATAGGGAAGTACTCACACATGTCCGCCAGGAAGGCCGTAGAGATATATCCATTCCTCAAAACCCTCCTCAATACACTCGACGTTGAAAGGTGTGCATACATTGCAGCATTTTATGATTTCTCAAAAGAAGAGCTTGAATTCATGACAGACGGCAAGAAAGCCGAAGAGATACATCGTTTCGTTGTCGAACACAAACTCCACAGGATTGAGGACGAAACTTTCCTTTCCGGATTTGGAGGACAGGACGAAAAATACGGTCTGAGGGGTTTGCAGGATGAGGTTGAAAGCAAAACCGAAATTGCCGAAACAGAAACAGAAGAAACGGATAAGGTAGACGAGGGTGTTAAAAAACAGGGGAAGAAGAGAGAAGGAGTGAAGCATGTCACGCTCGACGCTTTCTTTGGAGAGGATTGAAGAACTGGCCGGCATCAGGGGTTACATCACATCTCTTCCCGGCATTGGAGGAAAGATAAAGGAGCGGGAAGAGAATTTTGAGGTAAGGGAAATCATAAACATAAAAACCGGAGAGAGCGGCAGATACCTGATCATAAAAGTCAGGAAGAAAAACTGGGATACCCTGAATTTTGTGAGAGTGCTGTCCAACATTCTTCACATAAGCAGGAAGAGGATAGAGTTCGCCGGAACCAAGGACAAAAAGGCCCTCACCGTGCAGTATTTTTCCATCTCAAAACCCGACGAAAAAATTGTCGAAAGGTTATCAGGCCTGAAAATAAAAGATGCAGAGGTGGAGGTCGTCGGATTCTCTGACAGACCCGTAAAACTCGGAGATCTCACGGGAAACGAGTTCAGAATCGTTATCGACGATGTGGACAACACCAGCAGGATAGACGAAATAAAAGAGGAGCTGCAGAGCAAAGGAATACCAAACTTTTTTGGGCTGCAGAGGTTCGGAACGATGAGGCTCATCACTCATGAAGTCGGAAGACACATCATCAGGAGAGAGTATGAGGCGGCTTTCTGGACCTATGTGGCGAAACCGTCAGATCTTGAAGATGACGATCTGAGAAAAATAAGGGAGGACCTCTGGAACGAAAGAGATCCAGCCACAGGAATCAGAGAGCTGCCGAAATTCCTCGTGTACGAGCGATCACTGCTTCAAAAGCTGATTGAAACTGGTAGTGAGCTTAAAGCTTTGCTATCCCTGCCAAAAAATCTCAAGCTCATGTTCGTTCATGCATACCAGTCCTACCTTTTCAACCATCTTCTCTCCAGCAGAATTGAGGAATTCGGGAGCCTCAGAGATGTGGGAGACGGAGACTGGGCAGATTACCGGAAAAATGAGAACGGATTCGTTCTGAACAGGGAGGAGTTTTCAAGGGTTATGGAGTTCAACATCAGAAGGGTGAGTTTCCTGCTGCAAAATGGATTCGCATTCCTCTCCCTGCCCCTTCCAGGATATGAAACTCAGCCTGAGGGGTGGTGTGGGGAAAAGCTTGCAGAATTGCTTGAAAAAGAGGGTGTGGGGCTTGAGGACTTCAGGGGGGACTATCCGGAGTTTTCATCCAGGGGATCCTACAGGGTTGCCGAGATCCCGTTCGACTTCGAGAACCTGAAGATAGATATCGGCGAATCGAAACTTATCTTTGAGTTTTTCCTGCCTAAGGGGTGTTTTGCAACATCGTTCCTCAGGGAATTCATGAAGTCAGAGTATCCCTATTTCCTCCAGAAAGGCTGAATCACCGAGAACATCTCTGGTGCCATCGTAAACAATCCTCTTTCCCAGATCCATTATCACGACCCTCTCTGCAAGTCTTTCCACGAGATCGATTTCATGGGTTGAAAATACCATGGTGCCGTCATAGTTTTTAAGGATCTCTATCATCTTCCTCCTCGTCTTTCCATCGACATTGGCTGTCGGCTCATCCAGGAAAAGAATTTCAGGCCGGTATATCAGAACGCTCGCTATCTCCACCCTCTTCTTTTCCCCACCGCTCAATCTGAACGGAGGTTTTTCCATAATCCTTTCGAGGTCAAATATCTTTGCAAATTCATCGATTCTTTTTCTTATCTCGTCATCATCAAGTTCAAGCTGATAGAGTGAATAACTCAGCTCGTCGCTGACCGAAGGATTGAAAAGGAAAATATCCGGATCCTGAAACACAAAGCCGATTTTTCTTCTGAGGGTCTCAATTTCCTCAAATATGTTTCTGCCCTCAAGGAGGACTTTTCCCGTGTCCGGCTTCAGCAAACCTGAAAGAACCATCAGCAGTGTGGACTTTCCACATCCGTTCGGACCGAGCACTGCCACCCTCTCTCCCCTTTTTACTGCAAGAGAGAGTCTGTTGAATCCTAAGGTCCCGTCCGGATACGTGTAGGATATATCCCTCGCGTCAATCACAGCATCAGCCACCATGCGCTCACCCCGGCAAGATATGCAATGTAGAAATAACCTGGATCATATCTTTTTGAAAATGATGCATGTTTTCCCCTCACTCTCATGGCCATTTCTATCTTTTCGGCTTTTTCAAAACTCCTCAGGAAGTAAAGACCGAGCATCTCCCCCCCTTTTTTCAGCACTTCTGAATGGTTGCTCTTTGTCAGTCTCCTCGCCTCTCTTGCAAGCATTATGTTCAGCAAATCCCTGAACATTACCGTGGTGTATCTGTACGTCAGCCAGATCGTGTCGGAAAGCACGTCAGGAAGTTTCAGCCGCTTCATCGCATAAACGATTTCGTTCAGCTTTGTTGTCATGATCAGCATCTGAATTGCAAGGATTGCGGAAAACACCCTGAGCGGAAAAATCACAGCATAGTGGAGGTCCCGCTCGCTGATCGATACCGGAAGCACGATTATAAACGAGAACACAGTGAAGAGGTAACTCCTCTTTACCAGCTCCTTTAAGCCCAGTCCGGTGTTGAATGCAAGCAGCATTATGGCGACTATTGTGAGCATCAGCTTTTTTGGATCGAAAGTTGTTATCGAGAGTAGAATTAAGACAGCCGTCCCAGCAAGCTTTACGGCAGGGTGGACATTGTGAAGGTAGCTCTTCCTTGTGTATTCGTGTATGAAAAAATTTTGAAAATATTCTGCTGCATGCTTAAGTGTTTTCTCAATCAGCAGATGCATGTCTTCTCATCATCGCCAGAGATATAAAAATACCCACTCCGACCAGTCCCGAAATCAGGGTTCCGAGGTAGTCGTTCAGTCCCGGCACAGTGTAGTCGGGAAGAATACCGCTGTATTCCTGGTTCTCTTCAATTCCGAGCTGATGTGCAACGTTTTCGAGCGGTTCAGAGTAGTTCACAAGCTCGGCGAGATATGCAAACACTGGTGATACAAGTATCATCAATGCAATGACGGTCAGCGCCTTTTTACTGACCTTCGTCTCGGTTCCAAGGTCTGATCTGCTCGAATGTACGTATGAAACTATTCCCGCCGTGATTATTCCCTCAATTATGCCCAGAACGCCGTGCCACAACCCCATGGCAGATGTCGTGATGAAGATGTTGTACTTGAAATCCGACGACAGACCGAGTTCAATTCCTGCGAAAGCTGCGGCCAGAGTTATGCCGAGCCATCCGGCCACGAATGCAGCAAGATTTCTGTTGGTGTTCGACAGGAGCCTGTACAAGTAGTATCCCACAAAAACATTCACGACCGCCATGTTCCAGAGGTTTGCTCCAAGCGCAATCAAACCGCCGTCACCGTAAATCAGAGCCTGTATTATCAGAACCGAGGCCATGGCTATACTTCCAGCATACGGCCCCAGAAGAATCCCGGCCAGCGCACCACCCACAAAGTGTGCAGAGGTTCCGCCAGGAATAGGCCAGTTGAGCATCTGAGCCGCAAAAATTCCTGCCGAAACCACACCAAGCATAGCCGTGTTCACACCATTTTCCCTTACCTTCTTGATGGAATACCCCAGCACAGCGATGCTCAGCGCCCACATCGTCAGTGCGAGGTTCAGTGTCAGAAACCCATCCGGTATGTGCAACCAACCACCCCCATATTTAATTGTTGTTACTGATTTGGTTTTTCTTAACAACAGATTATAAGTTTTTCCCTTTACACGCATATTTTACCCATACCGGACTGCACAAGATATTTCAACAGCAAAACAAAAATACTTATCAAGCCAGGAAATATTAAAATCGTACTGAAAGGTGAACGAATGAAATCGGTGCTTGTAGTTGATGACGAAAATGCCATCAGAGGGATTCTCACAATAATGCTGTCTGGCAGGTTCAAGATAATAACTGCAAGGGATGGGCGAGAGGCTCTCGAGAAATTCAGAGTATTCAGACCGGATTTTGTCATAATGGACCTAATGATGCCCGTTGTTAACGGAGTCGAGGCCATAAAGGAGATCAGAAAGATCGATTCTCAGGTTGTTATCGTGGCACTCACAGCCTACGCAGAACAGAGAAAGGAGGAGCTGATGGATGCGGGTGCCAACGAGGTTCTTGGAAAACCCTTCAGGAGAAAGGAACTTGTCGAAATTCTTCAGAAATACATCTGATTACCCCTTGGTGATCAGATCGGGTTCTATTTTTACCGTTTTCAGTTCCGGAATCTCTCCAACATATGCGAGAACATCGTCCTTTATGACCAGAGCGCCATCCACGTATTTTTTTGCACTTTTCCAGAACTCTTCAAGAACTTCAGATATCTCTCTTTTACCGTGATCATCCTTTATCCGGTTCCCAAGCGCAGTTGCAAAGGCATCAGCTACCGCAGGATTGTCGGAAAATACTGTTGCAGCATCGGCAAATCCAAAACTTATTGACGGTCCAATTTTACCGCTGGATGTGCATACTGACTTCATCCTCCCGTCACCCTCTATCTCAAATCCTACGGATGTCCTGTTTCCCGCATAAATTCCAATCGTGATGCTCTCGTCATTTTTGATAACGATATCTCCGCCGTTATCTATCACAATAAAGTCAGAATCTGCCCGCTCAACACCATACCAGGCAACTGTCGCGGCAACCGCCGCCATTGGTCCCACTCCTGCCACCCTTGAGGCGGCACACATCCTCCCCACAACTTCCCCGCAGCAATCGAGAGGTTCGAGGGATGTTAAAAAAATGGGATTCAGGGCTATGTGTTCCTCAATTTTCTCTCTCGCATACATCATGCCCGCAACTGCTTTTCTGTACGTTTCGTCGTCCCTTGCCAGTATTGTTGTAATCGTCTGCTTGAACCTGAAATGATATCGTCTGTAATTCATTCTGGAAGGCTCAGAGCCTTTAGCGGGCATACTCCTATGCATATCCTGCATCTCACGCATTTTTCCGGGTCTGCAACGACCCTTTCATCTGAATCCTTGTAAAACACACTGACCGGGCAAACACTTATGCATGCTCCGCAATCGACGCACGCCTCGCTCATTTCAATACCCCTGACAAGTCTGCGAACCTCAACCCCACGATCCTCGAACCTCGAAATTATGTTTTCAGCCAGTACATCATCAATTTCAATAACTATTCTGCCCTCTCTGGCTCCGACTTCAGCTTCAATGATGTTCATCAGCACCTTTTCCTCGAGAGCAACCTCAACAAGTATCGGCTCCTTTACAACTGAAGAATCGTAGATTAATTCGAGCATCATCACAATCACCTCGCAAGCAGCTTGCTGAGATCCTCGCTGCTTACAATGCCAATAACCCTGCCCTTCGCATCAACCACTGGCAGTGCGGAAATCCTCTTTGACTCCATTTTTCTGGCAGCAACCTCGACTGGCTCGTCAGGTGATGCCGTGATGACCTTCCTGGTCATTATCTCCCCGACACGTCCCGACCTCCCTCCTGCAACAGCTTTAGCTATGTCCCAGCTCGTAACGATACCCACAAGCTTTCCTGATGAATCAACGACCGGAAGGTGATTAATTCCCTTCTCAATGAGCGTTTTTGAGGCATCGGTTATTGAAGTGTCGGGGGTTACGGTTATGGCGGGGGCGCTCATCACGCTCTTGACCACCTTTACCTCCTTCTGTCTCATCGGCCTGAAAACTTCCCTCGCCGGTATCCTTTCCACAGGCATTGACAGCAGGAATTCTCCCCTTTCAATCATCCGTTTCAGTTCTTCTGCGATCTTCCTTGCCATGTAATAGCTTGACAGTGGTGAAACCCTCACCTCTTCCCCGTTTATCTCAACCTTTCCACTCTTAAGCTCTGCATAGGTTACCTTTCTGATTACAGGCCTGTCTCTTCTCGGAACCCCGAAGTCGATAATTACCGTTTCAATGTCCTCATCCCGCACTGCCGTTGCTTTTGCCATCTCTGCATCCAGGATCGGTATCGGAATGCCCATACCGACGAAAAGTGTTGTTCCATAGCCAGGAAATGTGGCAGCCCTCATGTACTCAGCGCTCATCTCTTTCAGGTTACCCTGCACCATGAGCGTTCCGAATGGGGGTGCGTGCTGCGTTCCCTCACCAGTAACGTATCCTTTAGCACCGCCGAGGAATATTCGCGTGCCAACACCTATCGTCCTGTATTCCGGATCATTGTTCATGGGGGAGAGTTCACCAACACCGGCATAGGTAACGTTTCCAAAATCTGGAAGCAATGTGCCCATGTAGGTCTTGAGAATCCTCTCTGAGGAGTTTGTGGCCGCCCTGTATCTCTGATATGCATTTCTTGGATTGACCATGATTGCCTGATTAACATCCTCAAGGCTTATTTCGGTTACAATTTCCTTTCTCGGATAGCAGTCAGTGCCGTAAGCTGTAGCTCTAAGCTCAACTTCCTTCCCCCTAAGCAGGTCCTCAATAACGTGGCCACCACCGTATTCCATCCCGAGAGTCTCTGAAAGCTGCGTAACTCCGAGGTACGCATCAACGGCAGCCACTCCAGTGTAAGCCTCAACATCATTCAGCCAGACTTTCTGCATTTTTATCGGAGGGTCTGAGTGCCCGAAATTGAAGAACACTCCGGAAGAACACATTGCTCCGAAGGTTCCCGTGGTTACAACGTCAACTTCCTTTGCAGCCTTCTCCGGCCCAAGTTCCTGAACAATCTCTTTCATTTCTATGGCAGTCACAACGTTTGCAGAACCCTCAACAATTTTCTGATTGATTTCATCAACTGTTTTCACGCTTAGAGGTGAAATCTGTGTTATATAAACCTATCGAATTATCGGCTCAGCTAATATTACTGGAACTAATATGAACGCATGTCTTCATCCGATTGCTTTGAAACCTGGGCTCGACCGGGCTTTGTAATTGGTCAACTAAATGATTTTTCCTGGAAAATTGATCGGACTCTAAAAATCTTTTTTCGGAAAGGTTAAATATAGAACAGTTCTCGAAAAGTCATAATTTTACGTGAGGTGAAACAATGAGGCTCGAATCCCACCCGATTGTTGATTTTAAGAGGGGAAAGGAGGTTACAATCTATTTCAACGGAAAACCGGTGAAAGCCTATGAGGGTGAATCGGTCGCTGCCGCTCTTTACGCCGCCGGTGTAAGGGTTTTCAGCAGATCCTTCAGATTCCACAGGCCGAGGGGATTCTTCTGTGCTATTGGAAAATGTTCCCAGTGCATGATGGAAGTTAACGGCGTTCCGAACGTCAGAACCTGCAAGATTTACGTTAAAGACGGCATGCAGATAAGAACCCAGAACAGCATTCCGGATGCCGAAAATGATGCCCTCGCAATTTTCGATAAGATTATAGACACTGTATTTCCGCACGGATCTCATTACAAGAAGTTTAACAGATCAGCCAAGCTCAGAGAGTTTGCAACCAAGCAGATGAGAAAGCTTGCCGGTTTTGGAAACCCGCCCAAGTCTGTTCCGGACGTTGATGCAGAATATGAAATAATCGAAACAGATGTGGCAGTCATAGGTGGCGGTCCAGGTGGAATGAGTGCCGCAATTCATGCCGGAAAATACGGTGCCAGGGTCATCGTGATGGACGAAAATCCATTCCTGGGAGGCCAGCTTGTTAAACAGACCCACAGGTTCTTCGGCAGTGCAAAGGAAAGAGCCGGAACGAGGGGTATAAAGATTGCCAAGATTCTTGAAGAGGAATTGCTGAGCTACGATAACGTAGAGGTCAGAAAGGAAACCAAGGTTTTCGGCGTGTATGGTAACGAGGTTGCGGCTGTTGAAAAGGACAGAAAACTGCTAAGAGTGAAGGCCAAGAAAATCGTTATAGCTACGGGAGCGTATGAGAGAACGCTTATTTTCGAAAACAATGATCTGCCCGGAGTGTATGGCGCTGGTGGTGTCCAGACGCTCATGAACGTTTATGGAATAAAACCGGGTGAAAGGGGCCTCATAATCGGTTCCGGAAACGTTGGTCTGATTCTCACATACCAGCTTCTTCAGGCAGGAGTGGATGTAGCGGCGATAGTCGAGGCGATGCCGAGAGTTGGAGGATATTTTGTCCATGCAGCAAAGGTTAGGAGGCTTGGGGTCCCGATTTACACCAGACACACGATAGTCAGAGCGGTTGGAAACAAGAGAGTTGAGGGTGCAGTGGTGGCGCAGCTTGACGACAGGTGGCAGCCGGTTCCTGGAACAGAGAAAAAGTTCGATGTGGACTTCATCTGCGTCGCAGTTGGTCTTTCTCCAGCTCATGAACTTCTGTATCATGTGAAGGCTCAGATGAAGTTTGTTCCAGAACTCGGAGGGCTTGTGCCCCTTAGAACAAAGTACAACGAGACCAGTGTTGAGGGTATCTACGTTGCGGGAGACGTTGCCGGTATAGAGGAGGCCACGGCTGCCATCATGGAGGGCCGGATTGCGGGCCTGCATGCTGCGATGTCCCTTGGTTACGGAGGAGAGGACGTAAAGAAAGAGCTTGAAGAGGCGGTAAAGGATATTGAAGCGTTCAGAGCCGGTCCGTTCGGTGAAAGAATATGTCACGGACTTGAAAAATGCACCCTTGAAAAGGAGGTGTCGTTATGAGCAACTATCTCGAAAGAGGTTATCTTGAAAGAGAAGATCTTCCACCATTTCCTCCCGAGGAAAGACTGACATCTGGTAAGCCTGTTGCATACATTGAATGTGTCCAGCCGATCCCGTGTTCACCCTGCTACGAATCATGCAGATTCGATGCGATTCAGATGGACAACATTAACGATCCTCCAAAGCTCGATTACGAGAAATGTACCGGCTGCATGGCATGCATAAGGGTTTGTCCGGGACTTGCCATTTTCATGCTTCAGATAAAGGACGGCAAGGGGTATGTCACAATCCAGTACGAGTTCCTTCCCTGGCTGCAGAAGGGAGACAGGGTGAAGCTGTACAACAGGAAGGGCGAAGAAGTTGGAGAAGGAACAGTCACATGGGCACTGAATCCCGAAAGAAATGATAGAACACAGCTTGTAACAATTGAAATGAATAAGGATCTGATTTATGAGGTTAGAGCGGTCAGAAAGAGGTGAAAAACATGGTCAAGGAAAGAAAGATTGTTTGCAGATGTGAGGATCTGACTGAGGAGGAAATTATTCACGCAATTGAGGAAGGATACGATAACCTCGAAAGCCTGAAGAGGTATACCGGTGCCACCACCGGAGCCTGTCAGGGTAAGGGCTGTCTCATGCACATCATAAGGATACTCTCACAGAAGACAGGAAAAAGTCCTGAAGAGATTGGCGTAACCACACAGAGACCACCCGTAAACCCGGTCCCGCTGTACGTCCTGTCAGAAGGTGGTGAATCAGAATGAGAGTGGCGATTATCGGTGCCGGTGTGATGGGTCTTTCAACCGCATACTATCTGGCCAAACTTGGAGCTGAGGTCACCGTTTTCGAGCAGAAGTACCTCCTCTATGGTGCAAGCGGTAGGAATTCCGGTGGAATAACGCCGATGATCGATAAGAAGGAGCTGATACCCTTCGCTCTTAAAAGCCTGGAGCTTTACGATAAGCTACCTGCTGAAGTGGATTTCAACTTCCTATTTAGAAAGGACGGATATGTAAAGGTTGCTGCAAGTGATTCGGATGCTGAAAAACTTAAAAGGGACGTAAGAGTCCAGAACGAGCTTGGAGTTAAGTCAAGGATAATTGAGCCTTCAGAAGTCAAGGAACTTGTGCCTGACCTGAACACTGACTCAATAGTACTGGCATCCTACTGCAGTGAATCGGGTGTTATATTCCCCTGGCCTGTAGTATGGGGCCTTGCCAAGGGCTGCAGAGAGAACGGCGTGGAGATAAAGGATCAGACCGCTGTGGATGAAATCGTGGTTGAGGGTGGAGTCAAAGGCGTCAGGGCAGGAGGAGAGTTCTACAAAGCAGATATAGTTGTGAACGCTGCTGGTGCATGGAGCAATAAGGTAAGCGAGAAGGCAGGTGTAAAGCTTGAGAACAAAATCCTGAAAGAGGAGATTTGCGTAACCGAGAGCATCAAACCATATCTGGACCCGTACCTCTACGATATAACCTACGGAGTTTACCTGAGCCAGTCAGCAAGGGGAGAGATAGTCGGTGGGATAACCGGCAGAGAAGTGGAGGAGATCAGCACCGACAGCACCCTCGAATTCGCAGCAAGGTATGCAAAAAGGGCAACACAGCTCATTCCAAAGCTCAAAGGCCTTGCAATGCTGAGGCAGTGGGCCGGAGTGTACGACGAGGGCAAAGACGGTTTGCCAGTGGTTGGATTTACTGAAGTGGATGGATTCGTTCAGGCAAATGGTCTGGGAAAGCACACGGGAATGATAGTTGCTCCAGCACTTGGAAGAGAACTTGCAAAGCTGATAGTCAAGGGAGACAATCCAAACCTGAAAGAGTTCAGCCCGCGGAGATTTTAAAAATAAGGAGTGAATCTCACTTTCTTTTCTTTTTGATGACTTCTTCAAGCCTCTTCCCGATAGGTTCTTCGTGTGTGTACGGACACATCAGGTAATGCTCAACAGCCTTTGCAAGGGCATCTTTTGTTGCGAGCTCTCCAGTCTTCCTTTTCAACTCTTCAAGCACATCCTCTGGTAAGACGGTCTGGGCATGAATAATCTTCACCATCATCAATCACCTAATGATGATAATGTGCATTGTTGTATATAAGTTTTGTGAAACTGGAGAGGAATAAAAAAACGGCAAAATCGTTCCGGGCAATCCGACCCTTTTTAAATGTCCGGTCCAGTTCTGGGAAATTTTAAATAGCTCTGGGTTAACCATACTCCGATGCCTGAAGAAGTAAATGGTAATTACGACTACGTAATTCTCGGGTGCGGTGCACTTGGCACAGCAATTGTCAAAGACCTGATATCATCTGGAAAAAAAATTCTTGCAGTTGATGTGAATCCCGAAAAAGTTGAGGTCCTCAAGGATGAGGAGATCGATGCAATTGCCGGCGACATAGAAAGTGATGAGGTTCTGAACAAAATAGATTTCAAAAAGGTTACGGGAGTTTTAATCCTGACTTCTAAGGACGAAACCAACAGGATTGTTGCTGAAAGAGTAAGGAAAGAAAACGGAGAGGTTTTGATAGTTTCAAGAGCGTCCAATTTAAAATCAAAAGAGGAGCTTGAAGAGGCGGGGGTTGACCTCGTCATAACTCCAATAGAGAGCATGAAAAGCACACTCGTTGGTGGTCTTAAAAAAGCAGAGTCCCTGAGGAAGCTCAAAAAACTCAGGTCAGTGATACAGGAGACGGACGGGAAACTGGGAATATTCACACACGATAATCCTGATCCGGACTCAATCTCCTCTGCCCTGGCGTTGAGGGAGATCGCAAAACACTTTGGAGTTGAGGCGGACATACTCTATTACGGAGAAATCCAGCACCAGCAGAACAAGGCGATGGTAAATCTCCTAGGAATACCCATGATCAGAGCTGGAGAGGCTGACCTGTCGTCATACTCAAAGTTCGCAATAGTGGATTCCTCCGGGCCGGGTATCAACAATTCCATCCCGGGTGACCTTGAAATAGCCATAGTGATAGACCATCACCCCGCCGAAAACGTTGAAGCAGAGTTTGTTGACCTTAGAAATGACGTTGGTGCCACCGCGACAATCCTTGCACTCTACCTGCAGGACCTCAAGATAGTTCCGACGAAGACTCTCGCCACATCGCTTTTCTTTGGAATTGAGTCTGAAACCGAGGGCTTCAGAAAAAACGCAAGGACAAATGATTTTCTCGCCTCAGCGTATCTGTATCCCTTCGTTGACAGAGAGCTGCTCGAAAAAATGGAGGGTCCGGCACTATCTACCGAGACGCTCGACGTTCTTGCAACGGCAATAAAGAACAGAGAGATATATTCATCATTCCTCCTCTCATTTGCAGGGTTCATAAACGACAGAGATACACTACCGCAGGCCGCGGACTTTCTCCTCAGGCTTGAGGGAATAAACACAGTTCTCGTGTTCGGAGTTATGAAGGATGCCGTTTATCTCTCAGCAAGGAATGCAGATGTCAGAATCAATATCGGGGAGGTCCTCAAAAACGCCTTCAAGGATGTTGGCGGTGCAGGTGGGCATGCACATGCTGCGGGTGGAAAAATACCGCTTGGCATATTTGGAGACGTCAGTGATAAGGAAACTCTCGCAAAGCTTGTCACGCAGGCAATAAGAAAAAGATTTCTCAATGCAATAGGTATAGAAATTGAAGAAAAACCTTAGTCCTTCTTTTTCTTCTTGAGGAGAGAGGGCAGGTGGATCGCATACTTGCCGTCTTCCTGCAGAGCGATTATGACCTCTCCGCCCTCCATCAGCTTTTCGATGTTAAGCTCATACATTCCCGGGGCGATGATTCTCACACTCTCAATTCTCTCAAACTGTTCCTTAATCTCCTCAACTTCCCTGCCCTTTGACTTAGGAATATAAAGAAACTTGTTATTGCCACACTCACATCCCTGCAGGATTCTCGTATCGCCATCAGGATACTCCTTTCCACATTCAGTGCATCGGTGGGGCATCACCCATCACCAAGCTGAACCAGTGCCGTAATCAGATCCTCCTGTTTCGACAGGGTCTTCACCCTGTTTGCCGGGCCTATCAGTGTCAGTCTTCCAGGCTTCCTGCCCAGCAGCTTTGAGAAAAAGGATTCCTTTGGCGGGTAGCTCTCCACCTCTATGCCAACAAAATTCTCGTGATCAATCTCGAGCATGGTCATTTCTATGAGCTTCGCCTCCTCTTCAGGTGTCAGACCGGATTCAAGAACAACTATTTTACCCTCCTTAACATTGTCAAGTATCATCCTCAGCTTTTCCATTGAGGCCATTTTTTCGAGCTTTTCTCTCGAGATGAGACTGAGCTGAATACCTTCCATCCTCATCACCCGAATTTTTCTGCCATGACTCGATACAGTGTGTCAATATTCAGGCCTTTCAGAGCAGATATTGGAACGACCGTGTGCTGAGGGAATGCTGCCTTGATCCTTGCAGGTGAGGCGTTGGGCAGATCGATCTTGTTGGCAACGATGAGCAGCGGCAGACCTCTCGCCTCGATGTTGCCGACGATGGTTACATTGACCTGAGTGTAAGGATCTTCGGCAGAATCCATAACCAGCAGAACCCCGTCAAGGTCATCAAGCCATTTAATTGCCTCAATAACTCCCTCCGTAGCCTCCTTGGCCCTCCTTCTCGCCTCTTCCTCACTCATTCCGTATTTCAGAAATTCATGGAAATCTATTTTCGTGGCAATTCCGGGGGTGTCTATGATGTCAAGAGTTAGACTTTTTCCATCAACCTCTATCTTAACCCCTTCTCTCAGCTTTGCCCTTCTTGTCTCATGAGGAACATTGCTCTCAGAACCCATAACGTCGCCAGTCCAGTCCCTGAGAATCCTGTTGGCCAGGGTTGTTTTACCGGCATTCGGTGGACCGTATATCCCTATCCTCATTTTGTCCTTCTTGAAGAACCATTTGAACATGCTTTTGAATTTCAGTCTTAAACTGGCCATCAACCCCATGTTAACCCCTCTTCACAAATTAACAGGGATTAAATTAAAAAACTTGTGGCAAAAAATAAAAAAGTTTGGAAATTACTGGAGGCTTATTGCCCCATTCGGACATGCATCAACACATGTCCCGCATTCTGTGCAGAGGTCTGCATTTACCTCCGCAACATCGTTCAGCTCAATAGCGCCTACAGGGCACTCATCCACGCACGTTCCGCATGCGGTACACAGTTCAGCATCAACTACTGCTGGCATTTCACATCACCTCAGCATTGAGAGAAACGTGCGGCGAATATAACTTTTTCTTAATTTTCTCACCAGAAAACAGCCCAATTTCATCAATTGATCACAAAAATATAAATTTTATTTTTATTTGAATGACACTATTACTTTCGAGGTACGGACAAGACAGTTATATTACCTTGCAAGCACACAGTACATGAACTACATAGAGCAGGTAATTGCAAGGGCAATGGAATACCACGAGGATGAGCTTTACAGATATACCGTTATGGCGGATTTTTAAATCCACATATATTTTTTAATCCTTCCGCATCAGTTACTCCGTGCTTCAGCTCGGCAATCTGGTGCTGTCCGAAAGGAGGGCAATCATTTTCAGAAAGACCGGCATTATCGCCGACCTGCATCTCGGAATTGAGGGTGTCCTTGAAGAGAAGGGGATAGCTATCCCATCGATTCAGATTGACGAAATTCTTCATGAAATCTACAGCCTTATAGAAGAACACGGACTCAGAGAGCTGATTATAGCAGGCGATCTCAAGAACGAATTTGGAAGAAACATTCCTGGGGAGTGGGCAGATGTGAAGAGGTTAATCGAAAACCTCAGGGAGGTTGTTGACCTGAGGGTTGTAAGGGGCAACCATGACAATTACCTCCAGACAATTCTTTCAGGATACGGCATTGCTCTTGAAGATGGTGCTCAGATTGGAAAATACACTGTTGTCCACGGTCATGACGATTCACCGGCTCGCAGAATTATAATGGGTCATGAACACCCGTCCATAAAAATACGTCATGCCGGAGCAATATACCGCTATCCATGTTTTCTTCACTGCAAAAGTGATGAAAGGGAGGTGTGGGTGCTTCCAAGCTTCTCAAGATTTTTCACAGGCTCTAACATTCTGGAGGGCAATTTTCTGTCACCCATACTTGACGGTTTCAGAGCCGAAGAGATAGAGGTCTATGCCATAGAAGACGAGGTTTACCACCTGGGGAATTTAAAAATCCTCGGTAATGTGGTTTAATCGATGCTGTTCATAGTGATGCTGACGGGCAGGTGCAACCTGAACTGCATTTACTGTGGTGGCAGCATAGATGAAAACGTGATGCCCAGAAAGATAACCTATGATCCAGAAGACCTTATAGACTTTCTGAACTCCATGAACGACATTTCGGTAGCGTTCTATGGAGGAGAGCCACTGCTGGAGATGGACCTTATGAAAAAACTTATGGACGAGGTTGAAGCCAGACATTTCATAATCCAGACCAACGGACTTCTTCTGGACAGACTCGAAAAAGAATACATCGAGAGATTCTCCACGATCCTGGTTTCAGTGGATGGTATCAGAGAGGTTACAGATTTCTACAGAGGTGAGGTTTACAAGAAAGTGCTGGAAAATGCCAGAAAAGTTTCGGAATACTTCAGCGGTGAACTCATAGCGAGGATGGCTGCATCCCAGAAAACAGACATTTACAGAGATGTGACGCACCTGCTGAATCTCGGCATTTTCACGCATGTTCACTGGCAGATCGATGCCGTGTGGAGTGCCGAGGGAATATGGAACGATTTCAGCAGGTGGATCGAGGACTACAAGAGCGGGATCTCAAGACTGTCGGAGTTCTTTCTGCAGGAACTTGAAAAGGGAGTTGTTCGAGGAATCGTGCCGTTCCTGGGGGTGCTTAAAGCCCTGCTTTTCGATGATACGCCAAAGCCACCATGCGGAAGCGGGACTGAGAGCTTCGCCATCACAACCGACGGAAGAATCGTCGCCTGTCCCATAGCGGCAGACCTGAGCTGGAATCATGCAGGAGACATATACTCGGGAATAGCGAGAACTGTCAAACCTGTGGAGCCATGCCCCTCCTGCGAACATTACGGTGTGTGCGGAGGAAGATGTCTCTTCACAAACAGAGAGAGGCTGTGGGGCGACAGCGGTTTCAGACTTCTTTGCGATGCCACGATTCACCTGATTGAAGAAATGAAATCCGTGAGAGAGGGGGCAATATCACTTGCAGAAAAGGGCATAATTGAGCTTGAAGACCTGAATTACCCGAAATACAACAACACAACAGAGATAATACCCTGAGTCAGTTAATTATTTAATCAGAGCGCTGCGAGCGTGCAACCAATGCTGATATACGAGTTCGTTGTGTGGACTGCACTGATGCTGGCGACAACCGCAATCGTCATGCTCTCCGCGAAAAAGATCGGTGTAGAAATCATAATAGGTGTCTATGCCGTTTTAAGCGTGATCGCCAACATCGTGGCGGTGAAACTGATATCTGTCGGGGGCATTATTGCTCCCGCAGGTGTGATTGTGTACAGCGTCACGTTCCTGCTGACCGACTTTCTGAGTGAAGTCTACGGAAAGAACGTTGCAGGTAAGGCTGTGGCAACTGGCTTCATCGCCAACATAATCTACCTCATTGTAATCTCAGCAGTATTGCTGTGGAGTCCCGCTCCGTTCATGCCCCCCGAATTTATCGACTCGTTTAACGCGATCTTCAATCTTGCACCGAGGATTGTTCTCGCTTCACTAATCGCATTCGTGATAAGCCAGACGAATGACGTGTATGTGTTCCACTACATCCGGCAGAAAACGGGAAAAAGGCATCTGTGGATGAGAAACAACGTCTCAACAGCAATTTCACAGTTTATCGATACGGCAATCTTCATCACCATAGCATTCTACGGAGTTGCCCCAGTACTGGAACTCATTGCAGGGCAGTATGTCCTGAAACTGATAATTGCTCTTCTGGATACCCCATTTCTGTACGTAACGGTTAAAGCAATGGGCTTCAGCTCAGAGAAACCTTAATGTCTCCGAGCGTCAGAACCTTCCTCCCATCTCTTTCAAGCTCCTCTATGAGCTGCTTTGTTGGATTGCCATGGTAGAAGATCACGTATTCCGGATCACAGTGATTGACCATGTCAACGATTCCTTCATAATCAACATGGTCGCTAACAACAATTCTCCTCCTGTAGAACCTCTGCGCAGACAGAACAAAACCGTTTTTTACCTCTCTCGGCGAGACCAGCCTGGAATCTCCCGGTTCAAACTCTATTCCAAGCACCTTACAGATTTTTCCAATTTTTTCTGACGCCTGAAAGCCGATACCATTTTCCGAGAGAAGACTTGCAATCCTCTGGGCCTTCCCTATTGGATACACTCCAAGCTCGTAACCCTGTTCAGCCACCTCAATAACCCTGTCCAGTTCATCGTTGAAGACATGGACCGGGTGACCGTAGGTGGCCTCAGTGATCAGCACATCACACTGAGGAAGGCTTGAGTAATCCTTCACATCACCTGTGATGAGCAAACTGTTTTCTCTGAAATAATAGGCAGATGAACCGTGCATGTGGTGTGTGGGATACGTCTCAATGGTGACGCCGGAGAGATTGAGCTTTTCACCAACCTGGTGAACTATCCCCCTGAATGTCTGATTTTCAGTGGCATTTAGAATCTTGGATGTTTCTACAGACGCTATGGCCTTGAAGTTCTTCATGTTCCTGTTACCGTAATGATCCGTGTGCGCATGAGTTATGATGTTGTATCCCCTGCCCGGTGAGCTGTCGATATGAAAATCGACGTTAAGCTCTCTGACTCTCACAGACAGGTGGGGTCTGAATCTCGACCCAAACCTTCGCCTGAAAACAAGAATCCCGTACGATTCCGCTATCTCGAGCAGTTCCATTCATCTATCCCTCTTCTTTCTGTAACAGATCATGCAATCCTGGCATTTTTCAGGAATCTCCATGTTCCAAGGGTTGTCCCGTTTAATTAAAAAGTTTTATGCTCATTAATCTAATGATTAATAATGATTTTCTAATCAACTATTTTAACTTTTTTAAATGGCCAGTTACAGAAAACTTTATATATTAGATACTCGAAAATACTAACCAGATGTTAGTGAGAAACAGTAACGATAAAGACCTCGGAGCGTTGCTGGAACTGCTGGCGAATGAGGGCAGAAGGAGAATACTCGAACTGCTCACAAAGAAGCCGTGCTACATCAGCGAAATTTCCTACTCCCTCAGAATGGCTCCAAAGGTCGTTCTGGAACATCTCGAAAAGCTCGAAAGAGCCGGGATAGTTCGAAGTTACGAAGACGGCAGAAGGAGGTATTACTACATAGACAGGACGATCAGCATAAGCATAACACTGTCGCCGCACAGGTTCAAAATTGAAAGTGTGGAGCGAAGCGGCGACATGTCTGAGGTGTTCAGAGATCTCAGAGAAATGTTTGAACAATCAATCAGCCAGAACAGCAGAGATCTATTTGAAAAACTTTCGAAAATGGAAAAGGCGTTCAGAGACATTCAGAGAGACATATCCGACAGGATAGACGAGCTGATAGACAGGATGATACTCAAGATAGATGAAACTCTGACTGAAGACCTCGAGAAGATTGTCCTGTATGGTCTGATCAAGGGTCTCGATACCCCTGAAAAAATATCCAGAATATTTGGAATTTCACATGAAGAGGTGATTGTGGTCTTGAACAATCTTGAAAAAAGAGGATTGGTTGCGAGAATGGAGGAAAATGGTGTTGTCAGGTTCATACCAACATTTGGAGGTGTTGTAAATG